>NZ_NPGB01000014.1:0-269263 GCF_002259345.1 Rhodococcus sp. 06-156-4
ACCGAGGACTCTAGGCACGCGGTTCCCAGCGGAAGTGTGTCTTGGCGATCACGATCGACCCGACGATCCACGCGGCGATGACCAGAATCGGCTTCAGGGCGGGGGAGAAGGTGTCGGCGAAGGCGAGTGCGGCCGAATCCGGATCGGTGGTTCCGAGCCACCCCAGGTTGACGACGTCGAGGACGGCCGCCATCGGAGTCAGGTCGATGACCGTGTCCACCGACTCGGGAACGATTCCCCGCAGGAACGACGTTCCGGCCATGGCGACGAGGATGATCGGCAGGCTGGTGATCTGTGCTGCCTCGGCGTTGCGGGTGAACGTCGACGTGATCAGGGCCAGCGCGGCGAACAGTGCTGCGCCGCCGCCGAATCCGATCACGAGGAGTATCGGGTTGACGGGGAGTCCGCCTCCCAGGACTGCGATGACGGCGACGATGACGATGGTCAGGAGAATCGTCAGGGCGAACGACGGTACGGCCGGGCCGAGCAGGATCTGATTATCCGTGGCTTCACCGGTGCGAAGTCGCTTGAGTACCAGCTCGTCCCGTCTCGTGGCGTACGCCGAGAGCAAGTTGTAGTACACCAGGAACACGAGCAGGAACAGGGAGAAGACTTCGAGGGCGGAGGACACGATCGTGTCGGTCAACCCCGCGTCGCTGTTCCGCCCGATGATCAGGACCACCACGGGGAACAGCAGCGGCATGATCATGGCGTTGAACAGCAGTACTCGGTTGCGAACGAGGAGAGTGAACTCCGAGCGCGAGAGAGTGGCCAGGGTACTCATGCTGCAACTTCCTTACGATCGTCGAATTCGTCTGCGATGGAGAGGAACACGGTTTCCAGCGACGCGGCGCGGGCGTCGAGTCCTTCGAGGCGTACTCCGGACTGTCGTGCCCACAGCAACAGGTCGGTCAACGTGTCCTGCACGGTCTGGGTGGAGATGACGAGGCGACTGCCTTCGACGTCGAGCGTCGCACCGGGTAGCTCGGGGAGCGTCACGGGTGGCAGTTCAAGGTGGATCTTCGCGGGATGCCCGGAGATGACGTCGGCGACGGTTCCACTACGGACGACGCGGCCCTTGTGCATGATCGCGAGCCTGTCGCACAACTGCTCGGCTTCGTCCAGGTAGTGGGTGGTCAGCATGATCGTCACACCGGACTGCTTGAGTTCCTCGATCAAAGTCCATGTGTTGCGGCGACTCTCGGGATCGAGACCCGTCGTCGGTTCGTCGAGGAACAGCACCCGCGGCTGCCCGACGATCGCGCACGCCAGGTCCAATCGCCGCTGCTCGCCGCCGGAGAGGAACTTGACCCTGGTGTCCGCGCGGTCCGCCAGATCCACTCGGGCGAGGACGTCGCGTGCCGGCAGCGGGCTGCTGCACGTGCCCGCCCACATCTCCAGGCTCTCGAGTGCGGTCAGGTCGGATGGAAGTCCGCCCTTCTGAAGCATGATCCCCAGATTCGGGCGCACGTCGCGGCGGTCGCGGACCGGATCCATGTCCATGATGGACACCGTCCCTTCGCTCGGACGCGAAAGTCCTTGGATCACTTCGAGAGTGGACGTCTTACCGGCGCCGTTGGTGCCGAGGAGTCCGAACAGTTCGCCCTCCCGCACCGAGAGATTCAGGTCGCTGACCGCCTCGAACGCCGTCTTGCCGGTGCCGTAACGACGGGTCATGCCGTCGACGTCGATGATGCTCATCGCTTGCCCCACTCACGAAGACCGAACGCGAAGCGTGCCGCGAGGAACACGACCGCGACCGCGGCGACGATCCACACGAGCGTGCTGGTGCCCACGAGGGCGATGACGGCGGCCAGGAGGGCAAGGGAGATGACGATGACGACGACCTCTCGCGCCATCGTCGGCGCGGGGCCGAACTCCATCAGGTCGGTGAAGAGGTTTCCTTCGTCTGGTTGTTTCATGAGAACAACTTTCGTCCGATCCGGCCGCGACCAGTAGTGCTGTGCGTCATCGGCTGGCGTGACGATGTCACGGCCGAGCCATGACAAATGTCAGGGGGCGGAGACGAGCTCCACCTGATCTCCACCCGTGGGTCGATACGAATGCACTCGATCGTTCCTAGCGTTGTGGACATGAACATCACCTGGATCGTCCTCATCGCAGCCCTGGTTCTCTACCTACTGTTCCGCCGCATGACGGGTCAGATGATCGAAGTTCGCCGGACATTGGTGCTCCCCGGGGTCATCGCGGTCATCGGCCTCGCGAGTATCGGCTCCGTCGGCATCACCCCGATGGCCGTTGCCTTCGTGGCGTTCGGCGTCGCCGTCGCCGCGGCTATGGGAGTGCTTCGCGGGTTCACCATCAAGATAGAACCCCGCGACGGCTTCGCCTTCATGCGCTACACGGTCGCGTCGGTGGCCCTGCTGATCGCGTCGGTTGCCGTACGTCTGGTCGCGGCACCGATCGAAGCCTCCATCGACGCGTCGGCGGCAACCGTCGCAGGACACGCGCTGATGCTGTCGCTGGGCGTCGGCTTCCTGGCCGAGGGGCTTGTGGTCCTCTACCGCGCCACGCGTACCGGGCACGCCATTGCATGGCAGGCACGCAAGACCGGTGACCACGCGGTGTGGCGGCACGGAGCCGCCCGCGCGGCGTGAGCGACAGACTGAATCCGTGCTGACCCCGTACTTCGCGGCGGTGATCGTCGTCGCCTCGTTCCTCACCCTCCGCCCACTCGGGGTGGAGGGTGAGGGCCTTCTCGTGCTGTGCTTGCTCGTCGTCAACAGCGTCGTCATGTCGGTGCGGACGGCGCCGGAGAAATGGGTGCCGGCACGGGTGGGCAACGGCTTGATCGGTGTCGGAATCGTCGCCTCCGCGGCCCTGCTTCCGTTCGCGACCGATTCCATCGCCTCGGTGTTCCCGTTCTTCGTCGCGGGCAGTATCGGGTACCGCTTCCGTCCGTCGGTGTCGTTACCGCTCGCGGCATCGGTGAGCGTCGCGTGTGCGGTGTCGCTCGCGATCGCCGACGCCTGCGGCATCGACACCTGGCCGCCCATTGCCGGATTGGTCGTCGGCATGCCGGCGCTTCTCGGTTATTCGCGACGTAACCGGGTGGCGGCACTGGAGGCACAGATTCGTGAACGAGCGCTCGCCGAACGGGCCCGGATCGCGCGCGACATCCACGATGTTCTCGCGCATTCGTTGTCCGGGGTGACCATGCAGCTCGAGGTCGCCGACGCGTTGCTCGACGGCAATCGGATCGAGTCCGCTCGCGAATCGATCAGACGGGCGCAGTCGCTGTCGCGAGAAGGCCTCGTGGAGGCACGTCGCGCGGTACAGGCACTGCGCGACGACGCCCTGCCGCTGGTGCCGACGCTGCGTGATCTCGTCGGCGATCAGGCGAGGTTCGAGGTGCACGGATCACCGCGAGAACCGTCGGTCGAGGGCTCGCAGTTCCTGATTCGTTCCGTTCAGGAAGCGATGACCAACGCGCATCGGCACGCACCTCACGCACCCGTCGATGTCGCACTGACGTTCCACCCGAAGAGCATCGAACTGACCGTCGACAATCAGGCGTCCGAGTCGCCGAGCGCGGTCGTCGGCAGCGGGATGGGTCTGGTCGGAATGCGTGAACGAGCTGCCCTCGTCGGTGGTACGGCGACGGCAGGGCCGACCGATCAGGGGTGGCGCGTACACGTCACACTCGACGCATGAGCGTGCGCGTGGTGATCGCCGACGACCAGACGTCGGTGCGAGAAGCCCTGGCGACGATGCTCGATCTCGTCGAGGACATTTCCGTCGTCGCGACAGCGTCCGACGGCGAGGGGGCGATCGCGGAGGTGGACCGCGTCGATCCCGACGTCGTCCTGATGGACCTTCGCATGCCGGGGATCGGTGGGGTGGAGGCGACCGCGCAGCTGCATCGACGACACCCGGACCTGCCCGTCGTGGTGCTGACGACCTTCGCGGACGACGACTCCATCCTCGGCGCGCTCGGCGCAGGGGCCGTCGGATATCTGACCAAGGATGCCGGACGACACGAAATCGCTGCGGCGCTCCGCGCTGCGGTGGCAGGTCAGTCGGTTCTCGACCGTGCGGTGCAGGCGCGCCTGTTGGCCGTCGCCCGACCTGCGGCGCCGACGGCTCCTCCGGTGGAGCTGACCCCGCGCGAAACCGAAGTGCTCCGTCACATCGCGGAAGGGCTCACCAACCGCGAGATCGCGTCGGCGTTGTTCGTCAGCGAAGCGACCGTCAAGACACACATCAACAACCTGTTCGCCAAGGCCGGGCTGCGGGACCGGGCGCAGGCCGTGCACTACGCCTTCACCAACGGCGTGGTCGGCCGGCCGTAGATTTCTAGAAGGCCCAGCCCATGACCGAGGCGCGGTCGGTGGAGAAGGCGAGGTCCACGGTGTGCAGCGCTTCCGGGTCACGTGCCCACAGCCTCGACGCCGCCGCGAACCTGGTGGCGCTGTGAGTGCCGAAATACATCGCCGAGAGCACGTCGAGCTTCATCGTCGCGTCCGGTGCTGCTTCGGTACGCGTCACCGACGCACGTCCCTCGGAGATGGTCACGTCGAAGGTGCCGCCCGCGTTCAGGAACGGATCTTCGATCTCGAGGACGAACTGCGCGTCGACTCCGTAGGTGCGGGCCTCCAACGCTGCCTCGACGTCCATGATCCGGCACCACAGTGCGTCGTGGTGGGCGGTGATCTTCGGTAGACGATTGCTGGTGAGCAGGAACGGCAACGCTTCGTCGGGAGCCTGGTTCACTTCGATGGTGTCGACGAGGTCGACCCCGGCGAGTACCTGCCACAGCTCCGCGTACGCCCGGTCCGTGACGGCGATGAATTCCTGGACGACGATCTTGGACTCGGTGGGGCTGCGCCGGTAGGCGACGTAACCGTCGGCGTGCGCGATGAAGAACAGTTCGGTGAGTCCGTGCCTCCGGTTCTCGCGGTCCGCGAAGAAGCGCTCCCAGCGAATGGGCGGTTTGGGCTGGGCCCCGGCCGTCCTACGCTGCCACCGGTGATAGATGTCCGGGAGAAGGGTCGATGCCTCGGCCGACTCGATCAGGCGAACCCCGGTGACGGGAGGGACGTCCTTGTGGAACTGCGCGAACCGGCGATCGAGCACCACAGAATGTTCCTCGGTGGCAGGTCCGTAACCGAACCGGCCGTAGATGGTGGCTTCGCTCGCGGTGAGAAGCGACAGCGGCGCACCAGCCTTCTCGAGTTTCTCGTGTTGCCGGGTGAACATGCGTCGCAGGATTCCGCGCCTGCGGTGCGTCGGCGCGACCGATACCCACGACACACCCGACGCCTCCACCTGCGTGCCGCCGGGGACCGTCACCGACATCGGGAAGTGCATCGCGACTCCGACGGGCGCATCCCCGTCCCACGCCATGACGACGTGTTCGGAGCTGGTCAGTATCTGTGTCTCCGCCAGGTCCTCGGAATTCTGGTGCTCTCCGAACGCGTGCGCGTCGAGCAGCGCGACGGCATCCCAGTCGTCGTCGGTGGCGGTACGGATCGTGATCGTGTCGTCGGTAGTCATCGCTCCTCAGCTTGGCATAGACGGGGACGCTTTTCATACGGGTGGGAAGATGGACACGTGGTACACGTAATCGACATCGAAAACTCCGCGGACCCGCGGCTCGACGACTTTCGCGATCTCAACTCGTCCGACCGTCGACCCGATCTGCCCGACGGCAAAGGCCTGGTGATCGCGGAAGGTGTGCTCGTGGCCGAGCGTCTGCTCACCTCGAGGTTCGCGCCCATCAGCCTTCTCGGTGTCGACCGCCGCCTGAAAGAGCTGGGCGACCGACTCGACGGCGTCGACGTGCCGTTCTATCGGGCGACCGCGGACGTGATGGCCGAGGCCGTCGGTTTCCACCTGAACCGTGGCGTTCTCGCCGCCGCGCACCGCCCGCCGGAACTGGAGCTCGCGGACGTACTCGACGGCGCCAGAACTGTCGTCGTGTTGGAGGGCGTCAACGATCACGAGAACCTGGGGTCGATGTTTCGCAACGCGGCCGGACTCGGTGCCGATGCCGTGCTGTTCGGTGCCGCGTGTGCGGACCCGCTCTACCGTCGCGCGGTGCGAGTGTCGATGGGGCACGTTCTTCGAGTGCCGTTCGCCCGCGTACCGGAGTGGCCCCGCGGTCTGAAGATACTCCGGGACCGAGGTTTTCAGACCATCTCGCTGACGCCCAACCCGTCGGCGATTCCTCTGGCGGAGGCGATGACCGGGGAGAAGGTGGCCCTGCTGTTGGGCGCCGAAGGGCCGGGACTGACCGAACACGCGATGCGCGCCACCGACGTCAGGGCCCGGATCCCGATGGCGCCCGGTACCGATTCGCTCAACGTCGCCACGGCTGCCGCGATGGCGTTCTACGAACGTGTTCGGCTGCAGCCGTCGTGACCGACAGGGCCGTGGCACGCGACCGTGACGTGTTGTTCACCGGCATCCCGGTGGCAGTGTTCGTGGCCGTACTCGTCGGCGCTGCCCTGACGGCGTTCGGACGAGAACTCGCCCACATCAACGTGTTCCTCGCGATCGGGATCAACCTGATCGTCGTCGGCGGTGCGGCTCCGACCGTACTGCGGTGGCGGTCGACGCGGGTGTGGCGATGGCCGGTGTACGGCGTGTGCGTCGGCGGGGTGCTCAGCTTTGTGGCTCTGGGGATTTCCGTCGCAGCCAACGCATGAACTTGCGATCGGTCGGCGCGGACACCGGTGCGGGAGCTTCGGCGGCCGGTTCCTCGCCGGGTGTGTAGAGCGCAAAACCGGACGCGGGAACGGACATCGGATCGAACTCGTCGCCGCGCGGCGCTCCCGTGTAGCGGAACCCGAGCCATTCTGCGTTCGCTGCTTCCGCGAATTCCTGCGGATGGAACGGAAGCGATTGTGGGTCCGGTAGCACCCCGGGCGGATAGATCAACGGGCGTTCGCCTGCCCAGAACGGTCGCTCCCACACCAGCGGCAGGCCGAGGTCCTCGTAGATGTAGATCGGGGTCGCGCTGAACGAGCGGCGAAGGGTTCCGCGTTCCCAGTAGGCGAACGCACCCCATGCGTTCTCCGGGTCGGTTGCAACGAAGTACGTGTGCTCCGAGGCGAGAGGCCGTACCCAGGACTCCGGGATCAACGACGGTTTGGCGATCGAGAGGTTCGGCGAGCACACGACGGTGGTGCCCGGGTAACAACCGACGACGATCGCGTCGGGTCCGACTCCGGCGGACTGCGGCAAAGGGGTCGGTGCTGTCGGCAGCGCGGTGAGGTCGGGGATCAACCGGCCGACGAGGGCCGCGGCCGCAGCGTGATCGGACGCCGACGTCTCGCGTAACAAGGACGCCGGGTCAGGTGCGTCGGTGTACCAGATGGTCGATACTTTGACCCCCACTCCCGGCACCCTTCTCGACTGTCAGCGGTTCATGTCAGCTGTGCCCGCTGCTGCGGACACCCAGCAAAACATCTTCCCACGACGGCATGGCAGGTTTGCCCCTCTTGTCCTTTTTAGGTGCCGGAAGTGCATCATGTTTGGGCTCGTTCACAACGACGTCCGCCGGTTCGTCGTCGACGGCTTCGTCGAGTTCACTGTCCGCGGTGGTGCCGTAGTACTCGTCGAACGTCTGCTGCGACTCTTCCTGCGGGGCAACTTCGAGGGCTCGGACCGGCGCGAGACCGCGGAGCTGACGCCCGAAGTCCGGATCGACCAGCTCGGCCGCTGCGTCGTCCAGAGCGGTGATGGTGCCGCCGTGGCCGTCGGGCAGGAACTGCCAGTGCGCTTTGTTGGTGGTGCGACCGGCCTGCCATTTCAGCTGCGCGACCCACTTGTTGTCCTCGTCCCGCCACGCATCCCACGTGGCCTCGTCGAGGTGGTGGCCGCGTGCGCGGAAGGCCAGTGCGACGACCTCCGCGAGGGTCTGGACCGCGGGGCCGTCGTGACGGAGTGGGTGACCGGATTGTGCCATCGTCGCGGCCTGCGAGCGTTCGAGCAGAACGGGATGGGCGAAGACCTCGACACGGCTCAGTGCCATTCCGGAGTCGCTTGCCACCTGTTCGACGGTGGCACCCGCTCGAATTCGGGCCTGGATCTCCTTGGGGCGTAGCAAACTGTCCATTTCGATCTCAATCTGTCCTAGTCGAGCGATGTCGCCGCGAGAGGCCGCGCGGAGTTTGTCGTCGGCCGGAAGCCGGAATTTGTCGCCGGTTTTGGGATCTGCGCAGATCACGTACTGCCCATCGGGTTCGAGACCGACCACGCGTAGATCCCGCACCTTGACCTCCTCATCGCGCCGACTCGCGATATCGTCCTCGTCGACAGTAATCCACTCGTGACGTCGAGCGTGTCTGCGACACGCACCCGCCGCGTTCTTGTCAAAGACTAGTCATTGCGCTAGTCGGGTGCACGGATTCCGTTGCCGCGTCGGCAATGTACTTGTCGCGGAAAGCTTTTGCGTCGTGGTGCAGGAAGTATCCGCCCAACGTCAGTCCGATGCAGAGAGCCGTGGCGTGGCCGAATGCGGTGAACGACGGATCGGCGATCGCCGAGGCTCCGACCAGAGCCAGCCAGCCGCCCGCCCACAGCACGCGCCACGGTCCGCGTAGGTAGCGGATCAGCGATCCTGCAACGGCCGCGGCGGCATAGCTGACGCCGACGTCGACGGCTACGGCGAGTGAATCCTCCAGCCAGTCGGCGTGGATTCCGACGAAGAGTCCGGCGGCGACGAGCACCGTCGCGCCGACGTGACCGGCGGCGAAAGCCAGCAGGAAGCGCATCGACCCCGAGATCCACTCGGCGACCGCGAAGAGAAGGGCAACGGCGCCGAGCCACACCCAGTTCGGTTCACCGTCGGTCAGGAATGCGCTTGCGACGAGCGTGCCGACGTGACCGTCGCCGAGATTGTGCAGGTTGGTGCTGGCGCGAAGAAGTACGTGCCATTGTGCGTGGGGGCCGAGGTGTCCGACGAGTATCGCGGCAGTCGCGGCGAGGACCGAGTAGGCGATCGTGACTTTCAGTCGCAGAAGGATCGCCGGCCAACGCACAGGGCGCTCCCTTCGAGATAGTTGCAGATGCCAACTAGTTTAGCCCTCGAAGGGAACGCCCGTGCTGTGAGCTTGCTGCCAACCAGGTGCTGGTCAGCCGAGAGCCGACACGACCCAGTCGATGCTCTTCGTCAATGCGGTGACGTCGTCCGGCTCGATCGCCGGGAACATACCGACGCGCAACTGGTTGCGTCCGAGCTTGCGGTACGGCTCGGTGTCCACGACACCGTTGGCGCGCAGGACCTTCGCGACCTGGGCGGCGTCGACCTTCTCGTCGAAGTCGATGGTGCCGACGACCTGGCTGCGGTGCGCGGGATCCGTCACGAACGGGGTGGCGAACTTGCTCTTCTCGGCCCAGTCGTACAGACGCGAGCTCGAGTCCGCGGTGCGCTTGGTCGCCCAGTCCAGGCCGCCCTTGGCGTTCAACCACTCGATCTGGTTGGCGAACAGCAACAGCGTGGCCACCGCCGGGGTGTTGTACGTCTGGTCCTTGCTGCTGTTGTCGATCGCGATCGGCAGCGACAGGAAGTCGGGAACCCAGCGGCCCGACGCCTGGATCTCGCTGACGCGCTCGAGCGCTGCGGGGCTGAACAGGCCGACCCACAGGCCACCGTCGGCGGCGAAGTTCTTCTGCGGGGCGAAGTAGTAGACGTCGGAGTCGGCGACGTTCACCGGGAGGCCTCCCGCGCCACTCGTCGCGTCGATGGCGATGAGCGCGTTCTCGGAGCCGGCCGGGCGGCTGACCGGAATGGCCACACCCGTCGACGTCTCGTTGTGCGCCCAGCCGATCACGTCGACGGACGGATCAGACGTCGGCTCCGGAGCGCTACCGGGCTCTGCCTTCACGACGATCGGGTCGCCGATGAACGGGTTGTTCTTTGCGACCGAGGCGAACTTGGAGCTGAACTCACCGTTGGTCAGGTGCAGCGACTTCTCGCGGATCAGACCGAAAGCCGCGGCGTCCCAGAATGCGGTGGTTCCACCGTTACCGAGCACCACCTCGTACCCCTCGGGAAGGCTGAAGAGATCCTTCAGGCCACCACGCACCCGTGCAACGACGTCCTTGACGGGCTTCTGACGGTGGCTCGTACCGAACACGGACGCACCGACATCCACCAGAGACTGCAGCTGCTCGGGGCGAACCTTGGACGGTCCGCAGCCGAAACGTCCGTCGGCGGGCAGAAGATCAGCGGGAATGATCGGCAATTCGGCCATTGAGCAGCGCATCCTAAGCATCGAGGGAACTGGCACGTACAGGCTAGTCCAAGAGGGTCGATCACAGGTCGCCGGTCTCCACGCGCACGTGCCCTGGACGCGAGGGTTGCAACCTGCGCATGGGGCTGGAACCTGCGCGTTCACGGTCCGGTGGAGACCGAATGTGCCGTTCGGTCACCTGGGCGCGCCTGCGCGGGTTGCAGCGACTGCGCGTGTTGCAGTACGCGCTCCCACTGAAACCCGCGCGTCGACCGACCGCCGGACGCTGCGCCGGTGTCAGACGATCTGTCCCCAGCCGTCGACGGATTCGGGAGTGCGTGGTGCGGGGCCGGTGTAGATGGCGGCGGGGCGGACGAGTTTGCCGAGGCGTTTCTGTTCGAGGATGTGGGCGCACCATCCGGCGGTGCGGCCGCAGGTGAACATGGCGGGCATCATCTGCGCGGGTACTTCGGCGAAGTCGAGGATGACCGCGGCCCAGAATTCGACGTTGGTTTCGATGGGACGGTCGGGGCGGCGTTCGCGGAGTTCGGCCAGAGCTGCTTGTTCCAGTGCCGCGGCGACTTCGTAGCGCGGGGCGTTCAGGCGCTTGGCGGTTGCGCGCAGCACGCGGGCGCGAGGGTCTTCGGCGCGGTAGACGCGGTGCCCGAAGCCCATGAGCTTTTCCTTGCGGTCGAGGATGCCTTTGACGAGGGCGCGGGCGTCGTCGTTCTTCTCGACTTCCTCGATCATCGGGAGAACGCGGGCGGGTGCGCCGCCATGCAGTGGGCCGGACATGGCGCCGATGGCTCCGGAGAGTGCGGCGGCAACGTCGGCGCCGGTGGAGGCGATGACGCGGGCGGTGAAGGTGGAGGCGTTGAGGCCGTGTTCGGCGGCCGAGACCCAGTAGGCGTCGATGGCTTCGGTGTGCGCGGGGTCGGGGTCGCCTTTCCAGCGGGTCATGAAGCGTGCGGTGACGGTTTCGCACTGGTCTATCTTCTTCTGCGGCACGGCCGGCTGGTAGATGCCGCGTGCGGACTGTGCGACGTAGGACAGTGCCATGACCGAGGCGCGGGCGAGTTGGTCGCGGGCGGTGGCGTCGTCGATGTCGAGCAGGGGTTGATAGCCCCAGATGGGGGCGAGCATCGCCAGGCCTGCTTGGACGTCTACGCGGACGTCGCCGGTGTGGATGGGGAGCGGGAACGGCTCGGCCGGTGGGAGTCCTGGTCCGAAGCGGCCGTCGACGAGCAGTGCCCAGACGTTGCCGAAGGTGACGTGTTTGGCGACGAGGTCTTCGATGTCGACGCCGCGGTAGCGCAGCGCGCCGCCGTCCTTGTCCGGCTCGGCGATGTCGGTGGTGAACGCGACGACGCCTTCGAGACCACTGACGAAATCTTCGGGAACCTGTTGTACAGCCATGACCGTAGGACTCTCCTTGTAGCCTCGCGACTCGCGTTCGAGCTTGCCTGGTCAGAACTGTAGCGCTTCGTACCCGGGAGTAACGTGGCGGTTCGTGCACCGAGACAGGCAACCGAGCGACACCTCCCCTCTGGCCGATATGCGGGTCGACTACAAGCAGGACGCCGACGTGGATGCGGAGCGGCTGCTCGGCGGTTGGCTACCGGTGGCGCAGCAGTGGCTCGCCGACGCTGTCGAGGCGAAGATCGCCGAGCCCAACGCGATGGTTCTCGCGACCGTCGATGCCGACGGACGGCCGTCGACCAGGACGGTGTTGTGCAAGGGTCTGGACGCCGACGGTGTGGTGTTCTACACGAACTACGGATCCGACAAGGCGACCCACCTCGCTCACACCCCGTATGCGTCGGTGACGTTCCCGTGGATCGGTATCGAGCGTCAGCTCACCTTCCGAGGGTCCGTCCGAAAGGTGTCCGCGGAGGACACTGCGGCGTATTTCGCGTCGCGGCCTCGCGGGTCGCAGCTGGGGGCGTGGGCGTCGCAGCAGTCGCAGCCGATCGATTCCCGTGAGGCGCTCGAGGCTGCTCTGGCTGAGGTTGCTCGCAGGTTCGACGGTGTGGATGTGCCGGTTCCGCCCGGTTGGGGTGGGTTCCGGCTGAGCCCGGAGACCGTGGAGTTCTGGCAGGGCCGAACCAATCGGTTGCACAACAGAATTCGGTTGACGACGTCGACTCGGCTGGTGGAGCGCCTGCAGCCGTGAATGCTCTTCGCGGTGTCCTGGCCGACACCACTCCGCTGAAGACTCCTGCCTATCGGCGCTTGTGGCTCGCCAACATCATCACCGTCATCGGTGCGCAGTTGTCGATCGTCGCTGTGCCGCAACAGGTATTCCAGATCACGCTCAGCTCGGCGTACGTCGGGTTGACGGGCGTGTTCGCGTTGGTTCCGCTGATCGTGTTCGGGCTGTGGGGCGGTGCGCTCGCCGACGTGATGGATCGTCGAACGTTGTTGATGTGCACCACGTTCGGTCTGATCGGTACGTCCGCGCTGTTCTGGCTGCAGGCGTTCCTCGATCTGAACAACGTATGGGTGGTTCTGGTTCTGCTGGCCGTCCAACAGGCGTTCTTCGCGGTCAACCAACCGACGCGTAGTGCACTGTTGCCGCGCATCCTGCCACCCGGACAGCTCCCGGCCGCGAATTCGCTGAACATGACGGTGATGAATTTCGGCGCCATCGCAGGACCGTTGAGCGCCGGAATCCTGATCTACTACATCGGCTTGGAGACGCTGTATCTGATCGACACGGTGTTCCTGTTCGCGACGCTGTGGGCGGTGATCAAGCTCCCCGCGATCCCTCCGGCGTCGGCGGGTCAGCGTGCCGGTCTGCGTTCGGTGTTCGACGGTTTCGCCTACCTGGCGACGCAGAAGGTGCTGCTCGCGTCGTTCGTGGTCGACATCATCGCGATGGTGTTCGGTATGCCCCGTGCCCTTTTTCCGCAGATCGCGCACGAAAGTTTCGGTGATCCGGCGTCGGGTGGGCCGGTTCTCGGCATGCTGTTCGCGGCGATGTCGGCGGGCGCGGTGGTGGGCGGTGTGTTCTCGGGATGGCTTCCGCGTGTGAAACGGCAAGGCATGGCTGTGATCGTCGCGATCATGGTGTGGGGTGCGGCGATGATCGGGTTCGGTGTCGCGGTCGGCCTGGCGTCCGACGGTGCGACGGCGGTGGCGTTGTGGTTCGCGCTTGCGTTCCTCGCTCTGGGCGGCGGCGCCGACATGATCTCGGCTGCATTCCGGTCGACGATGTTGCAGACGGTCGCGACGGACGAGATGAGAGGTCGGCTGCAGGGAGTGTTCATCGTCGTGGTTGCCGGTGGCCCCAGGATCGGTGACGTCCTGCACGGCGCTGCGGCGGCGTCGGTGGGTACCGCGGCGGCGGCAGCGGGCGGCGGAGTGCTCGTCGTGATCGGTGTATCGCTTGCCGCGCTGGCTCTTCCGGCATTCATCCGGTACCGGGTCGGGAGCGTAGCCCGCGGAATGACCGAATAAGCCTGTCAGGTAGTGGACAATGGCAACCATGGCTGACGCATATTCGATCTCGAGCGGGAAGTACCGGGCGGAGATCGCCGCGGCAGGCGCCGGTCTGAGGCTGCTCGAGTTCGACGGATCGCCGCTGACCGAGACGTGGGAAGTGGGCACCACACCACCGCTCTCGGCGGGATTGGTGCTCGCTCCGTGGCCCAACCGTGTCGCCGACGGTGCATTCACTTTCGGTGGTAGCGACCACCAGTTGGAGATCACCGAACCGTCTCGCAACAATGCAAGCCACGGTTTCGTGCGCAGGGTCGACTGGACTCTCGTGGACAGATCGGAGTCTCGCGTCGAGCAGTCGGTGGACATCGGGCAGCACCCGGGTTGGCCGTACAGCGTGGAGGTGACGGTCGTGCACGAACTGTCGAACAGCGGGCTCGTCGTGACCGCGTCGGCGACCAACACCGGTGAGTCCGACGCTCCCTACGGCATGGGTTTTCACACGTTCGTGCGCGTCGGCGATGTTCCGCTCGACGACTGCACGTTGGAGTTCTCCGCCGGCACTCGGCTGCAACTCGACCCTGTTCGCAACCTGCCCAACGGTCCGTCGGTTCCGACCGCGGGTTCGGAGTTCGATTTCACGGCGCCGCGTCTCATGAAGGACGTCTGGCTGGACACTCCATTCAGCGCCGAAGTACCCGACGCCGACGGCAAGGCCTGGCACGTTCTCCGCGGGCCGGACGGCACGGGTACCGGACTGTGGACGGACCGCGAGTTCGATTGGGTGCAGGTGTTCACCGCCGACCCCGGACATGATCAGGCGTACCCGGACCGTGGGCGCGCGGTGGCCGTGGAACCGATGACGTGCCCGCCCGACGCGTTCAATTCCGGCGTCGACGTGATCGTGTTGACGCCGGGGCAAACCTGGACCGGCTCATGGGGAATGGAGTTTCTGACGCGATGACGATTCTGGTGTGCGGCGAGTCTCTCGTCGATCTGGTCCCGGTGCACGAAGGCCCGTTGCTCTCTCCGAAGCTCGGGGGTGGCCCGTTCAACGTCGCGGTGTCGCTCGGTCGTCTGGGCACGAACGTGTCGTTCCTGTCGAGGGTGTCCACGGACGCGTTCGGGGAGCAGATCCTCGGCAGCCTGCGTGATGCAGGCGTCGACACCACATGGGTGCAGCGCGGCGCCGAGCCGACCACGTTGGCGATGACCACCCTGGCGGACGACGGTAGCGCTCAGTACTCGTTCTACGCAGACGGTACGGCCGATCGGCTCGTCGGTGACCCGGGCGAGTTGCCGGACGAGATCACGACTCTGTCCTTCGGCACGCTGTCGCTTCTGTACGAGCCGGGCGCGTCGATGTACGCAGCCCTGCTGCACCGTGCGCACGCGGCGGGGAAGCTGACGATGCTGGACCCCAACATCCGTCCGGCTGCCATCGACAGCACCAGTGGAGACATCACGGCCGACGGTTTTCGTACCCGATTCAAGTCGTGGTTGCCGTCGGTGGACATCTTGAAGGTCAGCGAGGACGACGCGCACTGGTTGGGACTCGGACCCGAGGGGACGACGGTCGACGACTGGCTCGCGGCAGGCGTCGCAGCCATCGTGATGACGCGCGGAGGCGACGGTATCTCGGTGTTCACTTCGGCGGGCGAATTCTCGGTTCCCGGGATGCCCGTCGACGTCGTCGACACCATCGGTGCAGGTGACACCGTGCACGGAGCTTTACTCGCGTATTTGACAAACGAGACCATTGTCACAACGCGTGACCTGAATGACATGGGCGCGGGAGACTGGAAGGCAGCACTGAGGTTCGCCGCGCGAGCAGCCGCCATCACGGTTTCTCGCCCGGGTGCCGACCCTCCGTGGGCGTCCGAGGCGCCGAGAGACTAGTTTCTCTATCGACTGCAGTAAGTGTCCGATTTAAGTACGTGTCCGTTACATGAGTTCGAGAGGGACCATTCGTGCCCGCTGAGAATGACGCAAAAGCCACCCTCGTTTACCCCGGTGGCGAACACAGCATGTCCATTGCCAAGGCAACCGAAGGCAATGACGGCATCGAGCTGGGTAAGTTGCTGGCCGAGACCGGCTACACGACGCTCGACGGCGGATTCGTCAACACCGCGTCGACGAAGTCTGCGATCACCTACATCGACGGTGCTGCAGGGATCCTGCGCTACCGCGGTTACCCGATCGAACAGCTGGCCGGCAAGTCGAGCTTCATCGAGGTCAGTTACCTGCTGATCTACGGTGAGCTCCCCACGGAGGACCAGCTCGAGAAGTTCACCGACAAGATCCGCAGGCACACACTGCTGCACGAGGACCTCAAGCGATTCTTCGACGGTTTCCCGCGCAACGCTCACCCGATGCCGGTGCTGTCCAGTGCGGTCAACGCGTTGTCCGCGTACTACCAGGATTCGTTGGATCCGAACAACCCCGAGCAGGTCGAACTCTCGACCATCCGCTTGCTCGCGAAGCTGCCGACCATCGCGGCTTATGCGTACAAGAAGTCCGTCGGTCAGCCGTTCCTGTACCCGGACAACTCGAAGAGCCTGGTCGAGAACTTCCTGACCATGACGTTCGGATTCCCGGCGGAGCCCTACGAGGTGGACCCGGAGATCGTGAAGGCTCTGGACATGCTCCTGATTCTGCACGCGGACCACGAGCAGAACTGCTCGACGTCGACGGTTCGTCTGGTCGGATCCTCGGACGCGAACCTCTTCACGTCCATCTCGGGTGGCATCAATGCTCTGTGGGGACCGCTGCACGGCGGCGCCAACCAGGCCGTCCTCGAGATGCTGGACAAGATCAAGGCGGAGGGCGGCGACGCCACCGACTTCCTGCGTCGGGTGAAGAACAAGGAAGACGGCGTGAAGCTCATGGGCTTCGGGCACCGCGTCTACAAGAACTTCGATCCGCGCGCCACGCTGGTCAAGGAGACCGCGCACAACATCCTCGGCAAGCTGGGCAACGGTGACGAGCTCCTCGACATTGCGCTCAAGCTCGAGGAGACGGCGCTCACCGACGACTACTTCGTCGAGCGCAAGCTGTACCCGAACGTGGACTTCTACACCGGGCTGATCTACCGAGCGATGGGCTTCCCGCCGCACATGTTCACGGTGCTGTTCGCCATGGGACGTCTCCCGGGCTGGATCGCGCACTGGCGTGAGATGCACGAGGATCCGACCACGAAGATCGGTCGGCCGCGTCAGATCTACACCGGTTACACCGAGCGCGACTACAAGGACGTGTCCTCGCGCTAGTCGTCACCGAGCGAAGAGCCGCCTGAACCTGTCACGGGGTCCAGGCGGCTTTCGTCGTTTCGGGGTGCACGTGTCAGTCGAGCACGGCCGTGGCCTCGACCTCGACCATGATGTCCGGTTCGCCGAGCGCGACGACTCCGATGAGCGTGATGGGTTTGACGGGGTCGATGCCGAGCTTCGCTGCGGCCCGCCCGACGCCTTCTCCGAGCAACGGCATCTTCTCGGCCGTCCAGTCGACGACGTAGACCGTCAGCTTCGCGACATCGTCGAACGTCCCGCCGACGGCGTTCAGCGCGGTGGCGACGTTGAGGTAGGCCTGTTCGACCTGCGCCGCGAAGTCGTTCTCCCCGACGCGGTTGCCGTCGGCGTCGCGGGCGACCTGGCCGGAAAGGAACACGAGCTTCGATCCTTCGGCGACCGAGAGTTGGCGGTAGACATCGGGTTTGGGCAGACCGTCGGGGTTGTGCAGGGTGATGGTCATATCTGGCTCCTTCGTCGGGGTTCCGAAAATATAACACTGTTATATATTGTTGGGGAATGGTCAGAACCAAAGATCCTCGGATCAGGTCGATGCTCATCGAACGAGCCGCGCGAATGTTGGGGGACAGGCAGCCCGTGACGCTGCGTGCGCTCGTCAAGGACACCGAGGTCTCGACCATGGCCGTGTACACCTACTTCGACGGCCTCGACGGTCTGTGGATGGCCGTGCGGCAGGAAGGTTTCAAGAGGTTGGCCGCCATGTCGGAGGCCGCGGAGGTCACGGCGGATCCGGTCCGTGACCTGGCGTCGCTCGGATCGGTGTACACACGTAACGCGTTGGAGAATCCGGATCTGTATCGAGTGATGTTCGACGCGACGGTCGATCTGGAGGATCCGGGCGGCGCTGATGCGGTTCTGCAGCATCTGGTGCTGGGGATCGACCGTGCAAAGGATGCCGGACGATTCCGGGCGGATGTGGATTCGGTGGATCTCGCGCTTCAGGCTTGGATCGTCGGGCATGGGCTGGTCTCGCTCGTCGTGACCGGGCCGCTCGACGAGGCTGCGTTGGCCTACGGGGCGTCGATGCTCACGGCGGTGTACGTCGCCGCCGGCGACGACGAAGCCCGCTGCCGTGAATCCGTGGCAGCGGGCTGGGAGTTCGGGTGACCCGTCAGAACTGTCGGCGGTTCTTCAGGACCGGTAGGTTCTGGCGCACCGACTCGACCTGTGTGGTGTCGATGTCCACGGTCAGCATGCCGGGAGTCGTGTCGAGTTGACCCAGTACCTCGCCGGTGGGGGAGCTGACGATGGAGTGGCCGACGCCCAGGGGCGCGGTTCCGTTCGACTGCTCGGGTTGTGCTTGGTCGCAGGCGGCGATGAACGCCGTGGAGTCGAGGGCGCGGGCTCGGGCGAGCAGCGACCACTGTTCGGCCTTGCCCGGACCGGAGCCCCACGACGCGGCGACGACGACCAGTTGAGCGCCGAGGTCGCCGAGCTTCTGGAACAACGCGGGGAAGCGTATGTCGTAGCACGTCGCGAAGCCGATGCGTACACCGTCGATGTCGAGGACGAGCGGTTCGGAACCCGGTGCGACCGTGTCGGATTCGGCGAAACCGAAGGCGTCGAAGAGGTGGATCTTGTCGTAGCTCGCGTCGACGCCGTCGCCGGTGACCAGGAGGGTGTTGGCGACACGGTCGTCGTCGGCGGGGGTGAACATTCCCGCGACGATCGTGATTCCGACGCTGGACGCGATCGCACGGACGCCGTCGGCCCACGGGCCGTCGAGGGGTTCTGCGACGCCGCGAATCGGTCCGCCGAAGCACCGCATCATCGCTTCCGGGAAGACGACGACGGAGGATCCGGCTTCTTTGGCTGCGCGGGCGTGGGTGTCGATGATTCGCAGATTGTCCGATGGTTCAGTTCCACTGGTGACCTGGGCAAGGCTGATTCGGAGGCTGGTGCTCATCTGCTGATCTCCTGTTTCGTGGGCGCTGTGCATGGTTTCGTAGCGCGTCGAGAGGTATACATATCGTATGCAATCGGTGTCGGGTAGGGACAAGGCGTACTCGTTCGTTCGTGACCAAGTGCTCACGTCACCTGCGGCCACCGGAACATTTCTGAACGAGCAGGACCTGGCGACTCGAATCGGGGTGTCTCGCACGCCGGTTCGTGAAGCCCTGTTGATGTTGCAGGCGGAGGGTCTTGTCGAGATGGTACCCAAGCGGGGTGCTCACGTTCCCGCGATGTCCGGCCGCCAGATCGGTGAGTTGATGGAGTTGCGAGGCGTGCTGGAGCGTCACGCGGGCTCGGTGGCCGTCGGAACCGGCACCCCGCCGGTGGCCCTGATGCGCGACGCCCTCGGTGCTCAGGAGGTGCTCGCCGAGGTTCGAACCGATGATGCTGCAAAGGAATTCATCGACCTCGACGGCAGGTTCCATCAAATTCTGATCGATTCCGCCGGCAGTGAACTGCTGTCGCGGACGTACGCAGGCCTGCGGGCCCGTCAGCTGCGCGTCGGATTGACCGCGTTGTTCGCGGCGTCCGATCGCCAGCGCAACGTGTGCACCGAGCACGAGGCCATCGTCGTCGCTCTCGAGAGCGGCGACGAGGACCTCGTGCATCGGGCGATCGACGATCATCTGGAAGTCACACTGCAGATCCTGTTGAGGGCGTAGTCGCGCGAATGACCTCGTACTCCTCTTCCTCGGCCCGGTCGGGGTTGCGTCCGAGCGCGAGGCCGAGGACGGTCAGGGCGCCGACGACGGCGACGTAGGCGACGATCAGCGTCCAGGTGTCGGTCTTGTCCAGCAGGAAGACGAAGATCAGCGGTGCCATGGCTCCACCGACGACTCCTGCGAGGGTGTAGGCGAGCGAGCTGCCGGTCGATCGCAGGCGCACGGTGAACTGCTCGGTGACGAAGGCTGCCTGCGGTCCGTACATGAACGAGTGGAACGCCAGTCCGACGACGACGCCGAGGATCAGCAGCGGCAGCGAGCTTCCGCCGATGATCAGGAAGAACACTGCGCTCCAGGCGACTCCACCGACGGCGGCGACGCCGTAGACGAGGCGGCGGTTGATGCGGTCGGACAGGGCGCCGGCGAGCGGGATCAGGCCGAGCTGGAATGCAGAGCCGATGAGAATGGCGATCAGAACTTCGCTGCGTTCGAAGCCGAGCTTCTGTGTGCCGTACGTGATGGAGAAGACGGTGAACAGTGCGTAGATGACGTCGGGGGCGATGCGGGACAGAATCGCGGCGATAAGAGGGCGACGCTGAAACTTGAAGACCTCGCTGATCGGCGCTTCGGAGCGATCTCCGCTTTCCTGGAGTGCCTTGAACACCGGAGTGTCCTCCAGCTTCAGGCGAATCCACAGTCCGAAGCCGACGAGTACTGCGGAGAGCAGGAACGCGACGCGCCAGCCCCAGGATTCGAACTGCTCCTCGGTCAGGGCGAGGGTGAGTGCGGCGAGAGCACCGTTGGCGAGGAGGTTTCCGGCTGGGGGACCGATCTGTGCGGCCGACGACCAGAAGCCGCGCTGACGGGGGTTGCCGTATTCGCTCGACAGAAGTACCGCGCCGCCCCATTCGCCGCCGACGGCCACGCCCTGGGCGAAGCGCATCGTGACCAGCAGGATCGGGGCGACGATGCCGATGGTGTCGTAACCCGGGATCAAACCGATGAGGAATGTGGTGACGCCGATCAGCAGCAGCGTGATGACCAACAACTGCTTGCGGCCGATGACGTCGCCGAGGCGTCCGAAGACGAATCCGCCGACGGGGCGTGCCACGTATCCGACCGCGTAGGTCGAGAAGGCCAGCAGGGTGCCGGTCAGTGGATCGCTGTCGGGAAAGAAGACGATCGGGAAGATCAGGGCGGCCGCCGCGGAGTAGACGGCAAAGTCGTACCACTCCAATGCGGTGCCCGTCAGGCTGGCCGCAAATGCCTTGACCAGGCCTTTCTTTTCGACTGTCTGCGCAGTCATGGCAACTCCTTCGTCTGTGCCTTGGATCACTGTATCCGTTGTACTGATTCCATACTTGCTGTATACAAGACGTATGCGCAAGCTTTTCGGCGTATTCGAAACAATCAATTAACGAGAGAGGCATTCACGATGCTGACGTTCACGCTTCCGGACGGAACCACCGAGACCGTCGAACCGCTGAATCTGCTCAACGCCGGCTACGCGGGCCGCAACCAGGAAGAAGTTGCTCATCACATCGCCGAGCTGGCCGAACTCGGTGTTCCGGCACCGACCGTCACGCCCGCGATGTACCCCATCTCGCCGTACCTGGCTCAGCAGACGAACGCCGTGCACGTGCAGCACGGGCGCACCTCCGGTGAAGCCGAGTGGGCGCTCGTCGTTCTCGGCGATACCGACGACGACGTGCTGCTCACCGTCGCGTGTGATCACACCGACCGCGACCTCGAGGTCCACAGCGTCGCGTGGAGCAAGAACGCATCACCCGACGTGCTCGGTTCCGGTGCGTGGCGTCTGTCCGACGTCGCGGACCGCATCGACGACATCACGCTGAAGGCATGGGTCGGCGAGACCCCGATTCAGACGGGGTCGCTGGCCGATCTCCTCGCTCCGAAGTACTGGCTCGACGTGCTCCGTGAGCGCGGGCTGTTCAAGCGCGGAACCATCCTGATCTCGGGCACGATCTCGATGCATCCCGGCGTCGACCAGTTCGCCGACGCGTGGAAGGTCGAGATGTCCGACGCCGCCACCGGAAACGTGCTGACCTGCGAATACGACGTCATTCGCATGGCTGACCCGATCGGCTGACCAGCGCGACGTAGGGTGGAGTGCGTGACGAAGCCAATTATCGAGTTCCAGGCAGGCCCTCCACCCATCGATCTAGTGCTGGTGGACTTGGTCGAGGGAGACGGTGACGAAGCCTCACCCGGCGATACCGTCGAGGTGCATTACGTCGGGGTCGAGTTCGACTCGGGCGAGGAGTTCGACTCCTCGTGGAACCGCGGGGAGTCCATCAAGTTCCCGCTCCAGAACCTGATTCAGGGCTGGCAGGACGGCATTCCCGGGATGAAGGTGGGCGGACGCCGTCAGCTCACCATTCCGCCGGAGCTCGCCTACGGCCCGGCCGGACACGGTCATCGCCTGTCCGGAAAGACCCTCGTGTTCGTGATCGACCTGCTCGGCGTCAACTGACGTAGACCGGTCGTCGACCAAGTGCCCACAGTTCGAAGTCTCCCGAAGTAGACTTTTCGGACATGTGGGCATTGGTCGTCGAAAACGACGATCGCGTGGCCCGTGCTCTGCGTCGGTCCTTGCATGCCGAGGGTTTCGACGTCGAACGGGTCGGCGCGGTCGCGGCAGCCCGCCGAGCGATGGCCCGGCAGGACTTCGCCATTGCTCTCGTCGATCTCGGTCTCGACGACGGAGACGGTGTGGACGTGATCCGAGCGCTGCGGGACCATCCGTCCACCGGGGTCATCGCCGTCACAGCGCGTGGGGCCACGAACGACCGCGTCCGCGGACTTCGTGCCGGCGCGGACGACTATCTGGTCAAGCCCTTCGGGATCGCCGAGCTCATGGCGCGTATCGACGCCGTGATGCGCAGGCTCAGGCTCTCGTCCGTACCTCTGGAATCGCAGGGTCGTATCGGGCACGGGGAGCTGTGCATCGATCGCGACCGTCACGAAGTTCTGCTGGCAGGCATGGTTCTTCCGTTGACCCGCAAGGAGTTCGACGTGCTCGTGCTCCTCGCTCAGAACGTGGACGTCGTGGTCGAGCGCGACCGCATCCTGGATCACGTGTGGCAGTCCGCCCGCGAAGGAAACACCAGGACCCTCGACACCCACATGGCGTCGCTTCGCACCAAACTCGGCGCCGCAGCGTCGATCACGACGGTCCGAGGCGTCGGATATCGGCTCGAATCGGCGTCCGAGAGCTGACGGACAGCCGTGCGCAGACGGATCGTTCTCAGCATGGTCCCGGTGATCGCCCTTCTCGTTCTCGGCGTGGGTATCCCGTACGCGATTCTGGTGTCCGAGCGCGCAACCCAGCGTGTGTTCATCGACCGGACCGGTGACGCAGTGCGATTCGCCTCCGAGGTGGACGCGGCGATCGAATCCGGGGAATCGACCGGGCTGGGAGAGGAACTGGCGTCGTACTCGGCGTTGTACGACTCAGCGGTGTGGGTGCTCGCTCTGGACGGGGCGACCGTGTACGACCCCGGCGTTCCGCTTCCCGACGACGAGGAACTGGCCGGTGCCGTCAGGCGTGCGTTCGCGGGCGGCCGGGTGTCCGAGGCGCCGACTGTCTACCCGTGGACCGCCGCTCCCGTGCGGGTGGTCGAACCGGTCGGCCGGGACTCCCAGGTGACCGCCGTCGTCGTCATCGAGGCTCCGACGGACACGTTGCGCGCCGGGAGCCTGTCCCAATGGGCTGTCGGTATCGGAGTGTTGGTGGTCGCCGTCGCCGGGTTGCTCGCCGGGTTGTGGCCGCTGACATCGTGGATTCTTCGGCCCGTCCGCGATCTGGAGCGCAGCACTGCCGGTATCGGCGCAGGCGATTTCACGACCCGCGCGGACGTCGATCGAGGCCCGCAGGAGCTACGCGAACTGTCGGAATCGTTCAACACGATGGCCGACACCGTCGAGCGGTCGATGCAGCGTCAGCGCGCGTTCGTCACCGACGCCGCCCACCAGCTCCGAAATCCGTTGGCCAGCTTGCGTTTGTCGGTCGAGAATCTACGGCCCTGGCTGCGCGACGGTGACGCCCGCGAGGCCCACGAGGATGCCGTTGCCGAGACGGTGGAACTGGGTGCGACGTTCGAAGCGATGCTCGGCGCCGTCTCCGCGGAGCGGGACGACGGTGAACGTGACGGTGACCTGTGCTCGGTCGTCGACGTGTTCGATGCCGCGCGGCCGCGGTGGCAGGCGTGCGCGGAGAGCGCCGGGGTTCGGTTGGTGATCGAGGAACCGGCTCCGGGGTGTCGCACCGTCCGCCAACCCTCCGGTGGCCTCGTCGCGGTGCTCGACGAACTGGTGTCCAACGCCGCCCGGCTGTCCGGCGGCACGACGGTGACGGTCCGGATGCGCACCGAATCCGAGGGTCGCTGGGCGTTGTTCGAGGTGGAGGACGATGGTCGCGGGTTGTCGGAATCGGAGACGACTGCGGCGACGGGGAGATTCTGGCGCGCGCCACGGCATCAGAACGTGGCCGGGACAGGGTTGGGTCTTGCCATCGTGAGTGATGTGGTGGCCGATGTGGGAGGAACGTTCGACTTACGGGGTGCTTCCGGTGGCGGAATCGTGGCGACTGTTCGATTGCCCTGTGCGTCAGCGTGAGTCAGGGTTTCTGTTCGCGGAACCAGTCCGCTGCACCGGGATGCAGTGGAACGGGTGTGGTGGCGGCCCCGGTTCGCGGGTTGATCTGATCTGCTTCCGGGCGGTTCATCGACAGCGCCCGGGCATTCTCGAACGTGCTCGCCGTCAGGAAACGAGCCAAGTCGCGTGGAAACTCGTTGCGCACCAGCACGAACGTGGGAACGGCGAGGGTGCGACTCGACGCGATGTCCGGATACACCGTCCGTGAGATCACGACGCCGACGTACTCTCCGGGATAGGCGGCCCGTACGGCCTCGGTGTCGACGGCGAGATCGACGAATTCGACGGCTCGGCCCACCGCCGAGGCGTCTCTGACCAGCGAGTCGAGGGCCGGTGTCGGCATCGCGGTCAACGAGAAGACTGCATCCAGTTCGCCGGAGAGCAGTGCCCGGGCCGCGTCGTCCTGGCCGTAGGACAGTGGGGTGACGGCGAGCCCGGCCGAGTCGAGGAGTCGAAGCGCGGTGAAGCGGGTTCCCGATCCGGGGAGGCCGACCGCGACCCGCATGCCCGGTAGATCCTGCAGTGTTCGTACCGGCCCGTCGGCCATGACCGCGAGGTGCAGCACCGAATCGAACACCCGGAACAGTGCGGAGAAGTCCGAGACGAACGGTTTCGCGACGTCGGCGTTCACGAAACCCAGGTCGACGGACCCGGCCGTGAGCAGTGCCGCGTTGTCGACGGCCGCGTCGGTTTCGACGATGTCGACGACGTGGCGGGCGAGGGCGTCGTTCCAGCGCTCGGCCAGCGCGGTCCCCGTCTCACGGTAGGTCGCACCCGCCGGTCCCGTCGCGAACGTCAAATTGTCGACGGAGGGAACGGGCCGACTGGAACACGCAGGCAGCAGGGCTGCGAGACTCACGGCCGACACCCCGGCGAGCAGGGTCCGTCGATCGATCCTTCCGCTCACTCGTCTCCTATGTCCGAAATGTGAATGTCAGATCGACCTCAAATCTACGCAACTTTGTTGGTGTGACGGGCGCCACTGCGGAACATTGGCGGCATGGCTTCCACCACCGAGACGGGTGACACCGTCAAGCGCAAGCGTTTCTACCACCAGCTGTACTTCTGGGTTCTCGTCGGAATCAGCGTCGGGATCATCATCGGCCTCACCGCTCCCGGCGTGGCGTCGGAGATGAAGTGGATGGCCGATCTGTTCATCAAACTCGTCAAGGTGGTCATCGCGCCGACGATCTTCGCGACGATCGTCGTCGGCATCGCGGGGATGGGGAACCTGGCCAAAGCGGGTGGTCTCGCCTTCAAGACCGTCATGTACTTCAACGTCACCACCGTGTTCGCGCTGGCGATCGGCCTCGTCGTCGTCAACGTCCTCGGGCCGGGGCGTGGATTGACCTACGACGTCGCTTCCTTCGACTCGTCGGCGGCCGCGGGCACCATCGAGTCGGCCGGCGAAGCGAGCGGAACGGGACTGACCGGGTTCATCCTGAATCTGGTACCCGACTCGTTCGCGAGTGCATTCGTCGACGGAATGTTGCTGCAGGTACTGCTGCTGGCGATCCTCGTGGCCGTAGCGGTGACGATGCTCGGCACGCGGGCGGCACCGGTCGTCAGCGCCCTGGACACGTTCGCCAAGATCATGTTCGGCGTCATCAAGCTCGTGATGTGGGTTGCGCCGCTGGGTGCGATGGGCGGAATCGCGTTCACGATCGGCGAGCACGGCAGCGCGATCCTCGGTTCACTCGCGACGTTCATGGGTTCCTTCTGGCTCACGTGCATCCTGTTCCTGCTGTTCGTCCTCGGCCCCATCTGCAGACTCGCCGGGTTCAGCATCTTCAAGTACCTGCGGTACATCAAGGACGAACTGCTGATCGTGCTGGGCACGTCGTCGTCGGAGACGGTCCTTCCGCGGATGATGGCGAAGATGGAAGCGGCAGGCACACCGAAGCACGTGGTGGGCATGACCATTCCCACCGGCTACTCGTTCAACCTCGACGGCACCGCCATCTACATGTCGATGGGCGCGATCTTCATCGCCCAAGCCTTCGGTATCGACGTCCCCATCTGGACGCAGATCGGTCTGCTCGTGTTCATGCTGATCTCGTCGAACGGTGCTGCAGGCGTGTCGGGCGCAGGCCTGGTCACCCTTGCCGCGTCGTTGACGGCATTCGACTCGGTGATCCCGGTTGCGGGTATCGCGTTGATCGTCGGAATCGATCGCTTCATGTCCGAGGGCCGTGCGCTGACCAACCTGTCCGGCAACGGACTCGGAACGCTCGTCATCGCGAGGTGGACGGGCGAGCTCGATCGAGAACGCCTCGCCTACGTGCTGGACAACCCGAAGACCGTCGACGTCGACGACCTGTTGGATCCCGACGAGCCGGCCGACAAGGAGCTGGCGTCCTCGGGTGCAGCAGGCCGCTAGTGTCCGCGTGCGAGGTCCAGTACCAGTCTGGCCCCACCGAGCGGACTGTCGGTGAAGCGAGCTCGGCCACCGTGCAGTTCGGCCTGCTGCGCCACCAGGGCGAGGCCGAGGCCGGATCCACCCTTCGTCGCCGACGCCCCACGGTAGAAGCGCTCGAAGACGGAATCCCGCTCGGCGGGCGGGATTCCGGATCCGTTGTCGTCGAGGACGATCTGCACCGTGGACTCCGTCTCGGTCAGCGTGATCGCGACGTCGGTGGCCGACCCGTGGCGAACGGCGTTGATGATGGCGTTGTCCAGGGCGAGGCGGAGTCCGGCGGGCAGAGCGTCGACGACGAGCGACGGGGCCGATTCGACGCGGACCGTCAGACCCGGGTTCTGCCGCATCGCGTCCTGAGCGGCCACGTCGCAGATCTCGACGATGTCGACCGGGACGCGATCCTTGTCGCTGGACAGTTCACCGGACGCGAGTTTCTCGAGAGCCGTCAGAGTTGCTTCGACGCGGCCCTGCGTCCGCTGCAGATCCTCCAGGATCTCGAGTCGCTGCGGCGGCTCGAGGTCGAGGGTGCGCAGCACTTCGATGTCGGTGCGCATCGCCGTCAGCGGCGTCCGAAGTTCGTGCGCGGACACCGCCGCGAAATCCCGAGCGGTGCCGAGTGCTTCGGTGGTACGTGCCTGCGCGTCGCCGAGTCGTTCGAGCATGCCTGCGATGGCCACGGCCAACTCGTCGGACTCCTTCACCCCGGTCGAGGTGTCCGGCGACCTCGGGGGCTGCGCACTGACCTGCCGAGTCAGTGTCACGAGCGGTTTCACCGCGCGGCCGCCGAAGATCCAGCCGAGGCCCGTCGACGCGGCGATGGCGGCCAATCCGCCGAAGATGACCCACCGCTGTTGATCGTCGGTGATCTCCTGCGCCTCGGCGGCGGGAACGCCGATGGAGATGATGATGTTTGTCGCCGACACAGCCTCCGAGGTGTAGACGCGGAAACGGTCTCCTCCCACGTCGACGGTCTCCGAACCCTCGTCGAGCTTCGGCAGCTGCGTCGGAGTCGACGCGATGACGGTATCGCCGGTTCGGATCGTCACCGCGAACGCCCCTGAGCTGCCCAGCTGGTCGAGGAACAGTTCGAGGCTCGATGCACTGGGAATCAGAACCTGGGACGCCGTCGTCAACCGGTCGTCGAGGTTGCTCACGTTGTTGCGGGAGATGACCACGGAGGCGACGGTCGCGAGCGTCGCGACGACGATCGTCGCACCCAGTGCGGTCGCGACGGCCACTCGGGCGCGAAGAGAGAACCTCACGAGCTCGGCCGCAGCACGAAACCGACACCGCGCACGGTGTGCAGGACACGGGATTGACCGTCGACCTCGATCTTGCGCCGGAGATAACCGACGAACACGTCGACGACATTGGTGTCGGCCACGAAGTCGTACCCCCACACCAGCTCGAGCAGCCGCTCACGCGTCAGAACGACGCCTGCGTTCCTGGCGAGGACTGCGAGCAGTTCGAATTCCCGTTTGGTCAGATCCAGTTCGCGCATCCCGACGTGGGCGCGATGGCCCGGGATGTCGACACTCAGGCCGCCGACGGTGATGGCGGAGCTGGATTCGGGTGGCGCAGGTGCCGTAGCACGTCTGCGGAGCATCGCGCGGATCCGAGCGACCAGCTCGGCCAGGACGAACGGTTTGGTCAGGTAGTCGTCGGCGCCGGATTCCAGGCCGGAGATGCGATCGTCGACCGAGCTCCGAGCACTCAGCACACAGATGGGTACGTCGTTGCCCATCGCGCGGAGGGCTTTGACGACGCTGGCGCCGTCGAGGACCGGCATGTTGATGTCCAGGACCACCACGTCGGGCGATCGCTGGGAGACCGCGGTGAGCGCTTCGGCGCCGTCGACCGCGGTGATGACGGTGAATCCGGACAGGCGGAGTCCGCGTTGAAGCGAGGCGAGCACGTCCGCGTCGTCGTCGACTACGAGTACGGTGGCTGATTCGGGCACAGCTCTATCGTGCTATGCCGCCCAGCTCCGGACGGTCATCTCGCGCTCCTCGGGCGATTTGGCGAAGAATTCCTCGAGCGCACTGCGGCGTTCGCGATCGGCATCGAGCGTCCACGCCAGTTCAGGTGCATTGGCGTAGAGCTTGGCGTAGTAGGCGTCGAACGTGCACGTCGTGTCGATCAGCGACGCCGCTCCCGGAAAGATGGGGGTTGCTGTGTTTCTCATGTTTCCCAAGGTAGAAGGCTACTTTGGGGGCTCGGTGAGGCAAATGTGGGAGAACTGTGAGAAATGGATTGTCGAACAGTCCCGCGGGTATGAATACACGCATGACTGTGGTGTGGTTTCGACGTGACCTGCGAACCGGTGATCTTCCGACGCTGACGGCTGCGGCCGATTCCGACGGGCCCGTGCTCGGATTGTTCGTTCTCGACGACGTGCTGCTGAAGGCGTCGGGCGGGCCGCGTCGGGACTTTCTCTTCCGTTCGCTCGAGGCACTCGACGAGCAGTTGGACGGTCGGCTGCTGGTCGTGAAGGGTGATCCGGAAACCGTGGTGCCCAAGGTCGCGAAGGCCGTCGACGCCGAGGAGGTCCACATCAGCGCGGATTACGGGCCGTACGGGCGGTCCAGGGACGAGCGCGTCGGTGAACACGTGTCGTTGGTGTCGACGGGATCGCCCTACGCCATCGCCCCCGGCCGCGTCACCAAGAACGACGGCGAGCCCTACCGCGTGTTCACTCCGTACTTCCGGCAGTGGATGGAACACGGATGGCGGGGCCCGGCGGACACGTCGGCGAAAACCGTGTCGTGGCTCGACCCGTCGGATGTGAAGGGGCTTCCCCGACGCGTGAAGATCCCCACCGAAAAGGACGCGTCCGACGCGCCTGCAGGGGAGAAGGCTGCGTCCGACGCCTGGGCCGAGTTTCTGGAGCGAGTCTCGGACTACGACGACGAGCGCAACCGGCCGGACCTGGACTCGACCTCGCGTATGTCGGTCCACCTGAAGTACGGCACCATCCACCCGCGGACGATGCTGGCTGACCTCGGAAAACTGCGCAGCGAGGGGTCCGCGTCGTACCGTCGCCAGATCGCCTGGCGAGACTTCTACGCGGACATTCTGTTTCAGCGCCCGGACAGCGCGCGGGAGAACTACGACAAGAAGTTCGACAAGATCGAGCTGGACACCAGCAAGCACGCCCAGGAGCTGTTCGACGCGTGGAAGGACGGCAAGACCGGCTTCCCCATCGTCGACGCCGGTATGCGACAGCTGAATTCCGAGAACTGGATGCACAACCGGGTCCGCATGATCGTGGCGTCGTTCCTCGTCAAGGATCTGCATCTGCCGTGGTGGTGGGGAGCGCGATACTTCCTGGACCGATTGGTCGACGGCGATCTGGCCAGCAACCAACACGGCTGGCAGTGGACGGCAGGCACGGGAACCGATGCGTCCCCGTACTTTCGTGTGTTCAACCCGATCACCCAGGGCGAGAAGTTCGACCCCACCGGTGATTACGTACGCCGCTGGGTTCCCGAGCTGCGCGGGGAAGAAGGCAAGGCCGTGCACACCTTGAAGTTCGGACGCCCCAAGGATTACCCCGACGCCATCGTCGACCACAAGCACGAGCGAGAGGTCGCGATAGCCCGGTTCAAGGCGCTGTGACGCTCACCGTCGGCGAGAGAGCCCGACGCCGACGAGGCAGACGACGCCGCCCAGCACTGCGAGGATGTGCGGAACTTCGTTCAGCAGGGCCCAGCTCAGCGCAACGGTGATGGGTGGGACGGCGTATGTGGTGATGCCGAGCCTGCCTGCATCCATTCGGGTGAGCGCGTAGGCCCACGTGGAAAACGCAAGCGCTGTCGGAACGAGGCCGAGGTAGAGCAGACCGCCGGTTGCCTGGGCGGATGCGTCGGCCAGGTCGTCGAGCAGGGCCGGGGCGAACGGGAGAGTGCACAGGGCGCCGATCGCGCAGGCCATCCACGTGACCTGGAGGCCGGGCACGCTGCGCAGCACCGGTTTCTGGCAGAGCACACCGATTGCGTAGGTCACCGCGGAGACGAGGCACAGTGCGATGCCGAGGGCATCCGCGTCGGTTCTGACGGTGTCGGTGGTGGTCACGGCAGTGACGACACCCACGAGCACGGCCCCGGAGAACGCGATCGCCGCGCCGATCACGAGCCACCGCGGAAAGCCCTCGCCGAGGAGGAGTCCGGCGAACAGGGCAACGAGAATCGGGCCGATCTGAATGATCATCGAGGTGGTGCCTGCATCGACGCGTTGTTCGGCGGCGTTGAGGGCCACGTTGTAGATCGCGAACCAGAACACCCCGACGCTGAGGATCTGGATCCACTGGGTGCGGGTAGGTCTGACCCAGGTGCGTTTCGCCAGGAGAATCAGCCCGAGCGCGCCCGTGCCGATCAGCAACCTGCCGAGCGCCAGCGGACCCGCTCCGAACGACGTACCGACTCCCCGAATCGCGACGAACGCCGACGCCCAGGACACCACGGTGACCGTCACCGCTCCGAGCGCAAGCCAATCCGTCTTCTTCGTCACTGCGACATCGGTCATGGCATGAGATTACGGCGAGCGGACCGCCTGGGGCGCGCGGATTTCGGACAACCTTGCTCGTTTTCCTGCCCTCACCTACGGAGTAGCTTCTCCAGCGCATCCAGAACCGCTGGATCCTCGATGGTCGACGGCACCCCGTACTCCTCACCTGCGACGATCTGCCGCATGGTCTTGCGCAGGATTTTCCCGGACCTCGTCTTGGGAAGCGCACCGACGATCGTCACGTCCCGGAATGTCGCGAGTGCGCCGATCTGGTCACGCACCATCGCGACCAGTTCCGTGCGCAAGCGATCCTCCTCGATGGTTTCGCCCGCCTTGAGGACCACGTACCCGCTCGGCCGCTGGCCCTTGAGGTCGTCGTGAATTCCGATCACCGCGCATTCGGCCACCGCGGGGTGGCTCGCGACGACGGCTTCCATCGATCCTGTCGACAGTCGATGTCCCGCAACGTTGATCACGTCGTCGCTGCGACCGAGGACGTACACGTACCCGTCGGCGTCGATGTAACCGGAATCGCCGGTCAGGTAATTGCCGGGGAACGTGTCGAGGTACGAGCGCTGGAAGCGGTCCTCGTCGTTCCACAATCCCACCAGGGTGCCGGGAGGCAGCGGGAGTTTCACGACGATGTTGCCCTCGGTACCGGCGTCGACCTCGGCGCCGGCAGCGTCCACGATCGTCACCTCGAAACCCGGTACCGCGACGGTCGGCGAACCGGATTTGATCGGAAGCGGCTCCAGCCCGCGGAGATTCGCCGCGATCGCCCAGCCGGTCTCGGTCTGCCACCAGTGGTCGACGACGGGCCGGTCCAGGGTTCGGCTGATCCACTCGTAGGTATCGGGATCCAGTCGCTCGCCCGCGACGAACAGTGTCTCCAAGCTCGAGACGTCGTACTTCTTCAGTTTCTCGGCGTGCGGATCCACCTTGCGAATGGCGCGTAACGCCGTCGGGGCGGTGAACAATGCTCGCACACCGTGACTTTCGATGACCCGCCAGAAGGCCCCGGCGTCGGGAGTGCCGACGGGTTTGCCTTCGTAGAGAATTGTTGTCGCACCTGCCAGCAGTGGGCCGTAGACGATGTAGGAATGCCCGACGACCCAGCCGACGTCGGACGCCGTCCACATGACCTGACCCGGACCGACGTCGTAGATGTTGTGCATCGACCATCGCAGTGCGACGGCATGGCCACCGTTGTCGCGTACGACGCCTTTGGGTTTTCCGGTGGTCCCCGAGGTGTAGAGGATGTAGAGCGGATCCGTAGCCTTCACCGGAACTGGTTGCGCCGGTGACGCTTCGGCCATCTCGGCATCCCAGTCCAGCCATCCGTGATCGCTCGGAATCCCGTCGCGGCTCTTGACGATCACCGTCGGCGACGAGGACAGAGCGAGCGCCTTCTCGACGATCGGGAGGTACTCCACGACCCGTCCCGGCTCGAAACCGCCACTCGCCGTCACCACCAGCACCGGTTCGGCGTCGTCGATCCGCGCCGCGAGCTCCTTCGCCGCGAATCCGCCGAACACCACCGAATGCACCGCACCGATTCGCGCACACGCCAGCATCGCCACGGCTGCCTCGGGAATCATGGGCAGGTACAGAATGACGCGGTCACCCTTCCCCACACCGTTGCGCACGAGAACTCCCGCGAACAGCGCCACCTCGTTCAACAGCTCGGCATAGGTGTATCGGCGCTGCGTACCGGTCATCGCCGAGTCGTAGATCAGCGCGGTACGGTCCCCGTCGCCCGCATCCACATGCCGATCGAGCGCATTGACACACGTATTGAGCACGCCGTCGGGGAACCAGCGGCCATCGAACGCCGTCGTCGGAGCACTGACCCAATCGATCCCCTCGGCCGCGTCCAGCCAGAAACCCTCACGATCGGACCTGGCTCTGTCGAATGCTTCTCGATACTCGCCGCTCATGTCCCGAGCCTAGTGCCACGAATTGCCCGATACTTTTCGAATCGGCGGGATCCCGAGTAATTGCACAGTATCGGGCAATCCATCGCATCGGATCTGTCGGAGGTATGCGCCATCATGCGCGCATGGGGGTACTCACCACGAAAGCGCAGCTGATCGCGCAGGGACTCAGCGTCAGCACCATCTCCCGTCGGAGCCGAAGCGGCCGGCTCACTCGGCTGCTGCCGGGCGTGTACGCGACGGAGAAACCGGGCTACATGGACCTGTGTCGCGCCGTCGCTCTGTGGAAACCGGACGCGGTCTTCAGCCATTCGACCGCGGGTTGGCTGTGGGGCCTGGTAGAGGCGGAACCGCGCTCGGTCGAGGCGACCGTTGCACCCAACGCGCAGGTCCGGTCACCCGATTGGGTCGTGCTACGCCGACGTGCACTTCCTGACGTGCAAAAACTACGGGGGCTGCACGTCGTGTCGATCGAGCAGGCGTTCGTCGACCTCGCGGCAACGATGCCGACGGCCGAACTCGAGAAGTTCTTCGACGACGCCGTCGGCACGCACATTCCTGCGCGCCGGCTGGCGGCGTTCTGCGATCCCGCCAAGGGGATGGACGGAATGCAGGCCCTACGCACACAACTCCGACGGTGCTGCCCCGGCACGTTCTCGGAAGCGGAGCGCGTGGTGGCGCGCGCATTGACCGCACGCAATCTGTTCATGGACATCAACGCGAGAGTCGGACCGTACTACGGAGACCTCGTCGACTTTCGTGCGCGCGTCATCGTCGAGATCGACGGGCGCGAGTTCCACAGCACAGGTGCGGTGTTCACGAGCGATCGCCGACGCCAGAACGCGCTGGTCCTCGACGGGTGGCTGGTGCTGCGATACTCCGTGGCCACCGTCATGTCGGACCTGGATGCCGTGGTGGAGGAGATCGTGTCGGTGGTGAAGCGTCGCCGTCGGTCGATCGACGCCGACCGGACATCCCACGCGTAATCGGTGGCGGCATGAATTGCCCGATACTTCTCGATACGACGGAATCCTGCCGACTCGCGGAGTATCGGGCAATCCGTTGCAGCGGACGGCGTCGGTGGCAAGGCCGCGTAGACGTCGACCCCGTGGCCATAATGATTCCGTCAAGATCCTGGCGACGCGGTGGGGGCGGATGGAGACTCGCTGATGTGACTCTTTTCGAGATGCTGCCGTCTCTTCGTAATGCAGGCCGACCACGATTCGATTCGGAGTTGTGGCCGTCGGGCACGGGTTTTCGTGATGGGCGATTGATGGTCGACGGGGTGTTCGTCGACGATTTCGCTGATTGCGAGGGCACGCCGGCGCGGTTGGGTTGTGTGGTGGTGACGCGGGTGAGATCGGTGATTGCCGGGATCGTGCGTGTCGATGCCGTGCTCGGGTGCGTGGAGGTCGCCGATATCGCCAACCGCCATTCGGTGGTGGGTCGGCAGTTCTTCGCGATGGGCGACGCCAAGGTGGAGCTTCCGTCGGATGTGCGGGCCGGTGACCTACTGGCCTTGATTCCCGAGGCCCAGGCGTCGGTACCGGGCGAGGCGTGAGGACACGCGGTCGTCGTCGGAGCTGATGTTGCGCAGTTCTCGTGCGATGGCCCCGGCGATGCGGATCGAGAAATCGACGGGTTCCTCTGCTGCATCGGGGTGTTCGGGCACGATGGCATCGACGATGCCGTCGCGGAGCAGGTCCACGGACCGAATGCCTTGTGCCTCGGCCATGTCCGACGCATGTGCTGTGTCGCGGTGAACGATGGCGCTGGCGCCTTCCGGCGGAAGCGGTGCGAGCCAGGCGTTCTGTGCGCACAAGGTGCGGTCGGCGGGCAGCAGGGCGAGGGCGCCGCCGCCTGTTCCCTGGCCGAGGAGAACCGACACCGTCGGGGTGTCGACGGTCACGAGATCGCTGATGCATCGGGCGATCTCGGGTGCGATCCCGCCTTCTTCCGCTTCCTTGGACAGTGCTGCGCCGAACGTGTCGATGACGAGGACCAGAGGAATGCGGAGCTCCTCGGCCAGTTTCATTCCACGCCGAGCCTGACGCAGCGCGCCTGGTCCCATCGTCGCGGTGATGCTGTGGCTGCTTCGGTCGTTGCCGAAGACCACACAGGAGATTCCTCGGAATTTGCACAACGACAACAGGATCGTCGTGTCCGACTCGCCTTGGCCGGTGCCGCTGAGCGGGACCTGTTCGCTGGCTGCATGTTCGAGGAGTTCCCGCACGCCCGGCCGATCGGGGCGACGTGAGGATTCCACGGAATGCCACGCGGAACGATCAGGGATGTCGCCGACGGTGGGAGCCGGGTCGAGGTGGTGGGCTGTCTCGCCCTCGTGGCTGACGACGCGGAGCGCGCGGACCATGAGGTGTCTGAGGCTGTCCACGGGAACCACACCGTCGATGACGCCATGGTGGTAGAGGTTCTCGGCGGTCTGTACGCCTTCGGGAAAGGGCTTGTCGTACAGTGCTTGATAGACGCGCGGGCCGAGAAATCCGATGAGCGCACCGGGCTCGGCGAACGTGACGTGAGCGAGTGATCCCCAGGATGCGAAGACGCCCCCGGTCGTCGGATTGCGGAGATACACCAGGTACGGCAGGCCGGCTTGTTTGTGCAAGGTCACCGCACCCGCGATCTTCACCATCTGTACGAACGCGAGGGTGCCCTCCTGCATGCGAGTCCCACCCGACGTGGGCGACGCGATCAGCGGGAGGTTCTCCGCGGTGGCGCGCTCGATGGCAGTGGCGATTCGTTCGGCGGCCGCCACGCCGATCGACCCGGCCAGGAAAGCGAACTCGCACGCAATGATGGCCACCGGCCTGCCGTCGACCAGTCCCTGTCCGGTGAGAACGGACTCGTCGACGCCGCTCTTGTCTCGGGCTTTCGCCAAGTCGGCGGCATACTTCGGGCCGGGGGAGACGTCGATCGGCGCACGATCCCACGACACGAACGATCCGCCGTCGAGAACTGCATCGAGTATCTCGGCGGCGGACGTCCGTGTTGTCATGAATCAGAGCCTAATCGGGTCGTTCCTGCAGGCTCCACTCCCGGATCCTAACGGGCGAATGCTTCCTTCCACGTGACGGTCTTGCCGATGCGCAGAATGGACCGCTGGTAGATCTTGGCGGCGACGACGGCGAGTGCCGCGGTGGTGGCCGCCATGATGAGGGCGGTTCCGATGATCTGGTAGACCGGCGCGACGCCTGCTGCGATACGGAGCGGCATCATGACGGCGGAGAACGGCGGAATCCAGCTGAGAACGTTGCTGAGTGTGCTCTCCGGGTCGCCGACCGAGTAGAACGCCGCGAAGAACATTGCCATGATCAGCAACAGGAGCGGCATCGTCGTCGAATTGACGTCTTCTTGCCTGGAGACCATCGATCCACCGGCTGCGTACAGGACCGCGAAGAAGGCGAAGCCGAGCACGAACCAGCCGAGGGTGCCGGCGAAGACGCTGATCGCGGTTCCGGTGATGGTGAGTGTGCCCGTTGCAAGTCCGGCGCCCACACCTGCCGCACCGTAGAGGGCGAGTTGCAGGATTCCGACGGCTCCGATGCCGAGGATCTTGCCCCACAGCAACTGAAGCGGCCTGACGGTGGAGAGCAGCAGTTCGACGACGCGCGAGGACTTCTCTTCGACGACGCCCATGGCAACGTACATTCCGAAGCCGATGATCTGGGCGTACAGGATGAACACGGCAGCCAGAGACAGCGCAACTCGTTGTCCTGCTTCGGGATCCGGCGGGTCGATAGCTTCGACCGTGACCGTTGCGTTCGCGACGGCGGTTGCGACGGCGTCCCGGTCGACGCCTTGCTGCGCCAGCGCGGCGTCGGTAGCCTGCGATTGGACACTGCCTTCGACGACGGCTCGCAGTGCTCCGGTGAGCTCGGAATCGGTGATCGCGGTGTAGGCGCCGGATCCCGCCGGTACGAGAGCTACTGCGACGTCGCCGGATTCGACGTCCGATCGAGCTGCGTCGGCGTCGGCGATCTCGCGGATGTCGACGGGGCTGCCGACGGCGTCTCCGGTGGCGGTGATGACGGCCGCGATCTGTTGGTCGCCGACGATGCCGACGACGTCGCGGTCTTCGTCGTCTCCGCCCGCGAAGATGGAGTACGCGATGATGCCGCCGATGATGACGGCGAGAATGATGACGTTGGAGATGACGAAGCTTTTCTTCATCACCTGAACGGTGAACTCGCGCTTGGCGATCAGGCCGATTGCCCGGCTCGAAGATACTTGGGTGCTCATGCCACTGCCTCTCGGAACAGGTCGCTCAACGACGGTTTGTGGAAGGAGAATTCGTGTACGGGTCCGGTGGCGAGGGCGGCACGAAGGATGGCCTGGTCGTCGGTTCCCGGTGCGATCGAGAGGAGCGTCCGGCCGGCGCTGTGACTGACGGCCCGGGCGCCTGCGATGCCGTCGGCCCAGCCGGGCTGGGCGTTCGGTGCGTGTACTTCGAGTTGCGCATCACCTGATCCGCGGAGTTCGTCGACGGTGCCGACGGCTTTCATGGATCCGGCGGCGATGATGCCGACTCGGTCGCACAGTCGTTGCACGAGATCCAACTGGTGGCTGGAGAAGATCACCGGGACTCCGGACGACGCTTTCTCGCGGAGTACGTCGCTCATGACGTCGACGGCAACCGGGTCGAGACCGGAGAACGGCTCGTCCAGTACCAGAACCGCGGGGTCGTGCACGAGTGCCGCGGCGAGCTGAACGCGCTGCTGGTTGCCCAGGCTGAGTGCGTCGACGGTGTCGTTCAGTCGTTCCGAGATACCGAGTCGTTCGGTCCACGTGCCTACGGCCGACTTGGCGTCCGACGGTGAAAGGCCGTGCAGTTCGGCCAGATACGCGAGCTGCGGGCCGACCTTCATCTTGGGATAGAGGCCGCGTTCCTCCGGCATGTAGCCGATGGTGCGGCGGACATCGAGGTCGACGGGTTTGCCGCCGAGCAGGACCTGCCCGGAGTCGGCGGACAGTACGCCGAGGGTGATGCGCATGGTGGTGGTCTTGCCTGCGCCGTTGCTGCCGACGAAGCCGAAGAGTTCACCGGGGTGTACGTCGAACTTCAGGGAGTCGAGGGCGATCTTGTCGCCGTATCTCTTGGAGATGTTGTCGATCGTAAGGGTGCTCATGGTGCCCTTTCTTCTCGTTTCTCAGAGGTCTTCCGGGTCGAGGTCGGGAGTGATCCAGGCGAGAATCATTGCCGGGGAGCAGATTCCGGCCATCAGGCTGACGAGTGTCCACAACGCGCCTGCGTAGGCGAGTCGCTCGTTCTCGTATCCGGTGGCGAGGATGATCAGCGTGAACACCGAGACCATGACGAGGCCCTGGGTGACGGTCAAGCCGATCGACCGAGCCTCGTTGCGCTGCTGTACTTCCCATTCGTCGAGTGCGCCCACGGGTGCATCGCTGTGGCGGCCGGAGGCGGTTTGCAGCATCGTCCACAGCACGAGGAAGGCGACGGTGCCGGCGACCCACAGGATGGGTGCCCACTTCCAGAACAGCGATGCAACAGCGATGGCGAGAAGCGCGACGAGGGTGGAAATTACTGCAACCGCAAGGATTCGACGGCGCTTCTGGGTTCGCCACTTCGGCAGCATGTGCCGAGTCTTCGCGTCGTTCTCGAGAAACCTGCGTGTGCGGTAGTCCTGGTAGCGCGTCAGAATGTTCGAGTCGGGGGTGGTCACTTGTCGTTCTCCCTTCTGAACAGTTCGGCGGAGAGTGGACCGAGTTCCTTGCGCGAGAACACTGCTTCGACGGGAAGGTCGAATACTTCACAGATGCGCAGTGCCAGGTCGAGGCTCGGATAGTGGTCGCCCCGCTCGAGGGCGCCCACTGTCTGCGGGTTGACTTCGATGAGTTCGGCGAGTTGCGCGCGGCTCATCTTTCGTTCGGCCCGCAGAACTCCCACCCGGTTGAAGATCGGGAGCGTGTTCCCACGCTTGACGGGGCTCATGGAACAAAGTGTTGTATAAACCCAACGATCTGTCAACCATGGATAACGTCAGGCCTCGGTGAGTTGCCCCGACGTCATGGTCCACCGACGGGTCGCCCGGACGGTGCCCAGCATGCGGCGGTCGTGGGTGACCAGCAGGAGCGTGCCCTCGAAGTTCTCCATCGCCCGTTCCAACTGCTCGATGGCCGGAAGGTCCAAGTGGTTCGTCGGCTCGTCGAGCACCAGAAGGTTGACGCCGCGCGCCTGCAGCAGGGCCAAGGCCGCGCGGGTGCGTTCACCGGGGGACAGGGAGCCTGCAGGCCGGAGGGGATCGTCGCCGCGTAGGCCGAATTTCGCCAGGAGGGTCCGCACATCGGCGTCGGGCCAGTCGGGGACTGCTGCGCTCAGCGAGTCCGATACGGTCGCTGTCCCGGTGAACAGCCCACGAGCCTGATCGATTTCGCCGATCGCGACGCCGGAACCCAGGGACGCCGTCCCGTCGTCGGGAACGAGTTTTCCGAGCAGAACGGACAGCAATGTGGTCTTGCCCGAGCCGTTCTCGCCCGTGATCAAGACTCTGTCACCGAATTCGATCTGCGTGGTGACGGGTCCGAACGTGAAACCTGTCCGACGGACGACAGCACCGCTCAGCACCGACACGACGGTCCCGCTTCGGGGTGCAGCTGCGATCTCCATGCGCAGCTCCCACTCCTTGCGGGGCTCTTCGACCACCTCGAGCCGTTCGATGCGCCGCTGCGTCTGACGGGCTTTCGCGGCCTGCTTCTCGGTGGACTCCGCCCGAGTCTTGCGGCTGATCTTGTCGTTGTCGGTCGCCTTGCGGCGTGCATTGCGGACACCGGATTCCATCCAGTTGCGCTGCATCTGCGCACGAGATTCGAGCGAGGCCTTGGTGTCGGCGAATTCGTCGTACTTCTCCCGCGCGTGCTGACGGGCGATCTCTCGCTCGGCGAGGTAGGACTCGTAACCCCCGTCGTACACGTCGATGCGGTGTTGCGCGCGATCCAACTCGACGATGCCGGTGACCGTCCTGGCCAGGAACTCACGGTCGTGGCTGACGACGACGATCGCCGCTCGCGTTTCGACCACGAACCGTTCCAACTGCTCGAGGCCGGCCAGGTCGAGGTCGTTGGTCGGCTCGTCGAGCAGCAGAATGTCGTACCGGGCCAGCAGAATGGCAGCGAGGCCTGCCCGGGCAGCCTGGCCACCGGACAACGACGTCATGAGCGCGCTTCCATCGACATCGAGACCGAGGTCGGCGAGCACCTTCGCCGTCCGCTCGGCGAGATCGGCGCCGCCGAGGGCAAGCCATCGCTCCAACGCGGGAGTGTAACGATCCTCACCGTCGTCGTCGCCGAGGGCTTCGGCTGCATCGTTCATCGCCTGCTCAGCGGCCGTGACGCCGGTTCGTCGTCCGACGAACTCCACGATGGTTTCATCGGCGATACGTTCGGGTTCCTGCGCGAGATATCCGACGGTGGCGTCGGGCGGGCTCGTGTAGATCTCCCCCTCGGAATCGGCGGTTCCGACGCCGGCCAGAAGCGTGAGCAACGTCGATTTACCTGCACCGTTGGCTCCGACGAGGCCGATGACATCGCCTTCGGTCACGGTGAGGTCGAGGCCTGAGAACAGCGTGCGGTCACCGTGAAAAGCAGCAAGGTCGTCGATACGGAGCGTGGCAGTCACCCGATCAGTATTCCCTGCCAGGGAACAGACTCGCACCGCCGACCGTTGGCCTTCGTATGACGTTTTCACCGCAGACAAGCACTGTCCCGACGATCACCCTCAACGACGGACATGCGATTCCGCAGCTCGGCTTCGGCGTGTGGCAGGTCCCGGACGACGGCGCGCACGACGCGGTAGCCGAGGCTCTGAAGGTCGGTTACCGCAGCATCGACACCGCCAAGGTCTACGAGAACGAGACCGGTACCGGTAAGGCGATCGCGGAGTCCGGCATCGCCCGCGACGAGCTGTTCGTCACCACCAAGTTGTGGAACGACGACCAGGGTTACGACTCCACGCTGAAGGCCTTCGACGCCAGTCTGGAGCGCCTCGGCCTCGAGTACCTGGACCTGTACCTCATTCACTGGCAGCAGCTGGACCGCGACAAGTACATCGACACGTTCAAGGCGTTCCAGAAGCTGAAGGCCGACGGACGTGTCGGGTCCATCGGCGTCTCGAACTTCACGATCCCGACGCTGGAGAAGCTGGCCGACGCCGTGGGCGAGACGCCGTCGATCAACCAGATCGAGCTTCACCCGCGCCTCATCCAGGAGGAACTGCGGGCTTTCCACACCAAGCACGGCATCGCGACCGAGGCCTGGAGCCCGCTCGGCTCCGGCACGGTTCTCGAGGAGCCCGCCCTGAAGCCGATCGCCGACGCTCACAGCGTCACCCCGGCGCAGGTCATTCTGCGTTGGCACATCCAGCTCGGCAACGTCGTGATCCCCAAGTCGGTCACTCCCGAGCGCATCGCGAGCAACTTCGACGTGTTCGGCTTCGAGCTGTCGAACGACGAGATCCAGCAGATCAACGCACTCGACTCTGCTGACGGCCGTACCGGCCCGGATCCGGACAAGTTCTCGTCCTGATTTCTCTTCACTCACGCGCGGACGCAGACCCCAGGGTCTGCGTCCGCGCGTGTGTAGGTGGGCCGGCCCTCGGCGCTTATGCTGAGCGGCATGGCACCGTTGACGGGGAAAACGATCGCGCTGACGGCCGAGCGTCGGGCCGACGAGTTCGCGACTCTTCTCGAGCGCCGGGGCGCCCGTACCGTGCACGTTCCCGCGATTCACGTACTTCCCCTCGTCGACGATTCCAATCTGCGGGAGAAGACCGAAGGCATCATCGCGCATCCGCCGGAGCTGGTCGTGATCAGTACCGGTATCGGTTTCCGCGGTTGGCTCGACGCCGCGGAGACCTGGGATTCCCGTGATGCGCTGCTGAGCGCTCTGGGGAATTCCCGCATCATTGCGCGAGGACCCAAGGCGCGCGGCGCGATTCGCGGCGCCGGACTCCGCGAAGTCTGGTCCCCGGCCACCGAGGCGTCGCAGGAAGTAGCCGATCACCTCGAGTCCGAGGGGATCGCGGGCGTGGATGTCGCAGTGCAGCTTCACGGCACCATCACCGAATGGGAGCCGACGATTCATCTGAGCGAATCGCTCGAACAACTCGGCGCCTCCGTTCGCGCCATCGGTGTCTACCGCTGGATCCGGCCTGTGGATCAGCAGCCGTTGATCGATCTGCTGGCCACGATCTTGAACCACGAGGTCGACGCCGTCACCTTCACCAGCGCGCCTGCGGTGGCCTCGATGTTGTCGACAGCCAAGGACAACGGCATGCTCGACGAATTCCTCACTGCCCTTTCGGGTCCCGTCGCCGCCATCTGCGTCGGTCCGGTCACCTCGGCGCCGCTCGACGCTCTGGGTGTTCCGACGCGTATGCCCGACCGAGCGAGGTTGGGTTCGCTGGCCAAGTACGTGGTGGACGAGCTGGGCGAGAAGAGCTAGCGCAACGCGGGGCCGAGCAGCATGCCGCCGTCGACGGCGAGGTCGGAGCCGGTGGCGAACGACGCCCTCGGTGAGGTGAGATACAGGAGTGCCTCGGTGATGTCCTCGGGACGTCCGAGTCGCGGAATCGCAAAGGGCTCAGGTGAATAGAAGTCCGTTATGGGTCGCTCTCCCGGTGCGGTGGGATGCGTGACGAACGGGGTTTCGATCACGCCAGGACTGACCGAATTGACTCTGATGTTGTCTCGCCCCAACTCGAGGGCCGCAGATTTCGTCAAACCCAAGAGAGCCCACTTGCCGGCGACGTACGGTGCGTACATCGCAGTTCCTCCGTGCGCCATCGTCGATGCGATGTTGACGATGACTCCGCCGCCCCCACGTCTCATCGAGGGTGTCACCGCCTTGATCCCCAGAAATTGACCGGTGAGGTTCACGTCGAGGATTCGGTTCCATGCGGCGGGGTCGGTGTCCTCGATGGTTGCCGCCGGGTTCTGGATACCCGCGTTGTTGACAAGAATCGACACAGGTCCGAACCGGGACTCCGCGACGTCGATTGCCGACGCCCACTCCTGTGGGCGAGTGACGTCCAAGCGAACGGCGACGGCCCGCTCACCGAGTTCCTCGGCCACGTCGTCGACGGCGTCCGACCGTCCTGCCGCCACCACGTTCGCACCGGCTGCGTGATACGCCCGCGCGTGGCTCTGTCCCTGTCCGCCTGCTCCTCCTGTGATCAACACTGTGATGCCGTCGAATTCACCCATGAATGCCTCCTGCTCGAAGTGGTGAGTCGATTGACTCACCATGCGAACGTAGATCAGAGAGGTGAGGTGAGTCAAGCGACTCACCTCACCTCGTGCAGAATGCAGAGATGCCAACACGACCGTCGGATTATCACCGCGGAATCGCCGAGGAAAAGCGAGCTGCCATCGTTCGAGCGGCCACCGACCTGTTCCTGAAATCCGGCTACGATCGGACTTCGCTGGCGAAAATCGCGGACGCTTCCGGCGTTTCGAAAGCCACCTTGTTCAAACAGTTTCCGACCAAGGCGACGTTGTTCGAAGCAATCGTGCGCGAATCGTGGACACCGGGAGGCAGCGAAGACCTGCCCAGTGACGTCGATCTGGTCGGGCTCGGACGCCGATACGTCGAACTTCTCGGTCGACCCGAAATGGTGGCCCTGTTCAGGATCGTCATAGCGGAGGTGCCGCGATTTCCGGAGCTCGGACGCACGCAGTTCGACCTCGGAAAGATGCCGTACTTCGATTCGGTCAGAGCGTGGTTCGACACCACGAACGAGTCCGGACGGTTCGTCGTCGAGGACGCCGAGCTCGCAGCTACCCAGTTTCTCGGAATGATCTCGAACTTCGTGTTCTGGCCGAAGTTGCTGCTCGTGGACTGGTCGCCGAGTGCGGAACAGTGTGATCGTGCGGTCCTGGAGGCCGTGGCAACCATGGAGGCGCGGTATCGGGCGGTTCGATGAGTCCGGCGGTACGCGGGGTCAGCCGTCGAAGAACGCCGTCAGGGCAGGTCCGACGTCGCGGTAGGTGCGCACTGTTCGAATGCGGCCGTGACCGAGGCGTGCGAGATCACGTCCCAGATCGACGTCGTGTTCACCGGAGGCGTCGAGCAGGACGTCGAGCCGGGGAATCGATGCGGCGACGTAGCGGGGGTCGGGTCCGGCGTTGTGTACGCAGTCCGAGAGCAGCAGCACACGCTTGTCGGGTGACGAGACCGTACGCAGAAGTCCCGCCGCAGTCTCGAGCGCGAACTGCACGTTCGTCAGTCCACGAGCCGGGATGCTCAGCACGGTGTCGAGAATCCCGAGCGGGGTCGTCGGATCGCCGAACCGGGCGAGCACTGCGGCGTCGGACCAGAATGCGACGACAGCCAGATCGTCCGCGTTCAGCTCACCCGCCACCGCACCCACCGTCGCCGCCGCGGTACGTACCCGTTCCCCCTTCATCGATCCCGAGATGTCGACGACGAGAACGATCGACCTCTTGGTGTGCAGCCGCTCGCGTACGACGATGTCGTCGTCCTCGGGATACGGGTTGGCTGCGAGCACGTCGATCGTCCGGTCCATGTCGAGTTCGTCGGAGCCGTCGCGGTATCGCAGCGACGTCAGTTCGCCGATTCCACGGCGAGCGCGGACGTCGCGTCGGGGGCGGCGAACTGCCAGGCGTGCAGCGATCTTTCGGGCTCTGGCCCGCGTCGCGGCATCGATGGTGGTGTTCTCGCTTGCCTCGAACAGCGAGATGATCTCGGCGGACTCGTCGGTGAAACCGGGTGCCGACGGATTGTTCTCACCGGCAGCGTGTCCAGGCCGACCGCGGCCGTCGGCGACGAGAACGACTCCACCGGCGCCCGGGCGATACAGGGACGGTGATTCGGTGAGCTGTTTCGGTTTGCGGCGCAACGGCGTCAGTGCCGAGGTTTTCGAACTCGGTCGACGGACGGGTGAATCCGCCGGTACTGCTCTTCAACCCGGAGCGGCGGCAGCCGGCTGAAGCAGGAAGTGGTCTTCCCATATCCGGTACAGGATCGTTTCCGGCGTGGCGTCGGCGGTATCGTCGACGTGGATACGCCCGGACAGGGCGACGTAGACGGCGTCGAGCATCACCTGTCGGTAGTCGTCGGGTAAGTCGCGCGGGGGTTCGATGTCGGTGACGTCGGGGACCGTCACCTCGCGCAACGACGCCAGTTGCCAGGCCACGAGCGTCAGATCGATCGCTCCTCGGACGCTGCTGCCCTGGGTGATGTCCTCGTGTTCACGAGTCGCCCGGGTGATGGCGACGGCGTCGGCGATCAGTCTGAGAGAGTCGGATTCGGTTCTCAGGGCTACGATTCCGCGCTCGGCCTCGGCGTCCTGGTATCCGATGGCCAAGCGGCACAACCGGTCGTGCACGCTGGTGGAGAGTCGAGTGGTGCCGACGTTGTCGTACGGGTTCATCGACGCCACCACGCGGAACGACGGCAGAGCGGACACCGTTCCGACGCGGGGGATGGTGATTCTGCGTTCGGCCATGGCCGTCAGCAGAGTGTTGAGCGTGTCCTCGGGCGCACGATTGAATTCCTCGACGTACAGGAAACCGCCGGTGCGCATGGCCTCGACCAGCGGGCCCGGTACGAAGTTGTCCTCACTGTAATCCTCCCGGAGTACCCGAGATGGATTGTGATGCCCGACGATTCGAGCCGGCGTCAGGTCGGCGTTGCCTTCGACGAACAGCAGCGGGATGCCCCAGTCCGCCGTGATCGCGCCGAGCAGTGTGGATTTGCTGGTGCCGGGCGGACCCTCGATCAGCAGATCTCGCCCGGCGGCCACGGCAGCCAGCAGCAGGTCGAGTTCACGATCCCGCCCGACGATGTGCGCCGCGATCCGGCGGCGCACATCGGTGATCGACGTCAGCAGCGTCATTTGATCGTGTATCCCGCATCGACGGGAATGGTTGCCCCCGTGATGTATCGGGCGGCATCCGAGACCAGGAAGGCGATGGCATTGGAGATGTCGATCGGTTCGACCCACGGGATGGGCAGTGTGTTGGTGGTCGCGAAGATCGGCTCGGCCTTCTCGCGGCTCGGGTTCGGGTCGTCGGGCGCGAACAGACCCCACGTCTTCGGGTTCTGAATCATCACGGTGTCCACACCGGTGGGATGAACGGTGTTGACGCGGATACTGTGCTGGCCGAACTCGTTCGCCAGCGTTCGCATGATGCCGACGACGCCGTGTTTGGTTGCGGTGTAGTGCACGGTGTTCGGGGTGCCCTTCAGACCTGCCGTCGAGCTGGTCAGGACGATCGATCCACCGCGTCCGCCGGCGACGATGTGGGGGAGCGCCGCCTTGCACGTGTTCCACACACCGGTGAGGTTGACGTCGATCATGGTGCGCCAGGCGTCGTCGGTGATGTCGAGCGCGGGTGAAATCTCGAAGACGCCGGCGTTGCCGAGGGCGATGTCGAGGCGTCCGAGCTCGGCAACCCCGTCGTCGACGGCCTTCTTCAGGCCCGCCGAGTCGCGGACGTCCACCTGGGTGGCGACGATGCGACGATCGAGTGCCTCCACCTGCTTCACGGTGTCATCCAGTTCGGCACGCGTTGCGGCAGGGTACATTTCGATGGTGTCGACGGGTCCGCAGATGTCGACGGCGATGATGTCCGCGCCTTCCTCGGCGAGCCGGAGCGCGTGGCTGCGGCCTTGGTTGCGGGCAGCTCCGGTGATGAAGGCTACCTTGCCTTCGAGGGTTCCGGTCACTTGATCACCGACCCGGCGTCGACGGGCAACTGGACTCCGGTGATGTAGCGAGCGTCGTCGGACACCAGGAAGGCGATGGCATTGGAGATGTCGACGGGTTCGACCCACTCGATCGGAAGTGCGTTGAGTGTCTTGAACGCGGCGCCCGCATCTTCCTTCGTGGGATTCGGGGTGTCCGGCAGGAAGAGGTTGTACGTCTCCGAGTTGTGGATCATGTCCGTGTTCACCGAGGTGGGGTGTACCGAGTTCACGCGAATGTCGAAGGGTGCCAGTTCGTTTGCGAATGTCTTGACCAGCCCGACTACTCCGTGTTTGGCAGCGACGTAGTGCGCCAGGTTGGCCAGGCCCTTGATCCCGGCGGTGGAGCTGGTCAACACGATCGCGCCCCCGTTCCCGCCGGCCTTGAGGTGCGGCACGGCGGCGCGGACGGTCTTGAACACGCCGGTGAGATTGATCGCGATCATCTCGTCCCAGACGTCGTCCGTCAGGTCCTCGAGCGGTGCGAACGTGGCGATGCCTGCATTCGCGAGAACGATGTCGAGGCGACCGAGTTCGGCCACGCCGTCGTCGACGGCCTTGGTGACCTGGGCGGTGTCACGGACATCGGCTTTGGAGGCGACGATCCGTCGATCCAGAGCTTCGACCTGGCGGACCGTCTCGGCGAGGTCCTCCTCGGTGGCGAGCGGATACCCGACGGAGCCGACCTGCTCGCAGATGTCGATCGCGATGATGTCGGCACCTTCCTGGGCCAGTTTCAGCGCGTGGCTTCTGCCTTGGCCGCGTGCGGCGCCGGTGATGAATGCAACTTTCCCGTCGAGCTTTCCCATGTGCGAACTTCCTTGTTCGTGTGCGGTGAAAACCTGTGCGAGCGCGGAACGTTCACGCACCGAGGCGGTACGTTCCGCGGCAGGACGCCCAAGATGGAGGGCATGCAAAGAAACCTATCCGACACTCAGTGCAGAAGTGGGCGATTTGCTTGAATTTTCTACGTGTAACCGACGGTTTCGGGTAAGAACCGGATCCGGAACTTCACTACCGATCTCGAGTTCGCACTTGTTCAGATCGAATCGGCAGAATCACCTGCACAAGTGCGAACTCGGCGAGCTATCTGCTGCCGAGGGTGTCGAGGAGTTCGGTCACTGCGGCTCGGCCGGCGCGGTTGGCGCCGATGGTGCTGGCGGAGGGACCGTAGCCGAGGAGGTGGACGCGGTGGTCGGAGGCGACGCGGGTGGCGAGGCGTCCGTCCATGACGATGCCGCCGCCGTGGCCCCGGAGCCGCAGGGGTGCGAGGTGGTCGAGTGCACTGCGGAATCCGGTGGCCCAGAGGATGACGTCGGCGTCGAGGAAGGAACCGTCGGCCCAGCGCACTCCGCCCGGTTCGATGGTGCTGAACATCGGTAGCCGGTGCAGGGCGCCTCGGTCGCGTGCTGCCTTCAGTCGGTCGGTCAGCAGCAGCCCGGTGACGGAGACGACGGATCCCGGTGGCAGCCCGGCGCGGACGCGTTCTTCGACCATGGCGACGGCGGCGCGTCCGGCGTCGGGTCCGAAGTCGCTGTCGCGGAACTCGGGTTCGCGCCGTGTCACCCAGGTCGTGGAGGTGACGAGGGAGATCTCGTCGAGCAGTTGGACAGCGGAGATGCCGCCGCCGACGATCACGACGTGCTTGCCGGCGAACTCGTCGGCTGTGCGGTAGTCCTTGGTGTGGAGTTGGCGTCCGGTGAACGTCTCGGCGCCGGGGTACCTCGGGACGAACGGTTTTTCCCAGGTTCCGGTTGCGTTGATCAGCCCGCGAGCCGAGAGCACGATGTCCTCCGACTCGACTCGGAAACGGGGTTCGCGGTCGCAGACCACGGTGACGGTGACCGGTCGTCGAACCTGCAGGTCGAACTTCTTCTCGTAGACGTCGTAGTAGCGCGGGACGGCCTCGGCGGCGATCACTCCGTCCGGATTCTCGTCGGTCAGCACCTCGGCGAACTCCATGCCCGGCAGGTCGTGGACTCGGTTGACGGTGCTGAGGGTCAGCGACGGCCACCGGTACTGCCACGCCCCTCCGGCGGCGGGAGACCTGTCGAGCATGACGAATCCTTCGCCGGCCACCAGCCCGGCTCGGCGGAGGTGGTAGCCCGCGGACAGGCCTGCCTGGCCGGCCCCGATGACGGCGACATCTGTTTCGATCACGTTCACCAGTACATCAGCCCGCAGTCGTCGCTCACATCTACCGATGGGTAACGTCTGACCTCATGATCGGACAGACTCGTGACGGAGATGTCGTCACCCTCGAGCTCCAGCGCCCCGAGCGCCGCAACGCTTTGAACACCCAGCTGTGCGTGGCACTGCGGGAGGGGATCGAGAAGGCCGTCGCCGACGATGCCCGCGTCATCGTCGTCACCGGCCAGGGAACCAGCTTCTGCGCGGGTGCGGACCTGGACGGCGACGACTTCGCCAAGGAGTTCCCCGAGGCTCTCGAATCGCTGCTCAGGGCGGTCGACGGTGCACCTGTTCCTGTCATCGCCGCGATCAACGGACCGGCCGTGGGTGCGGGAACGCAGCTCGCGATCGCGAGTGATCTGCGCGTGGTGGCGGACGGTGCGTTCTTCGAGATCCCGTCGACGAGGCTCGGCATCGCCGTCAACAACTGGACGATCAAGCGGCTGGCGTCCCTCGCCGGTGGCAGCGTCGCCCGGACGATCCTGATGGGCGGCGAGCGGCTCGACGCCGACCGCGCCTACACCAGCGGTCTCGCGAACAAGCGCGGCGACCTCGCGGTGGCGATGGAGTGGGCGTCGGCGATCACCGAACTTGCGCCGCTGGCGCTGAAGCACCTCAAACTCGTCTTCAACGACGACGGCACGCACGACGAGCCGACGCGGGAACAGTGGGACGCGTTCGGTGCCGCGTGGACGAGCGAGGACTTGAAGGAAGCGCGGCGCGCGCGCACCGAGAAGCGCAAGCCGAAGTTCCAGGGTCGTTGAGGGGCCGGTGACACTCGGCGCACCCGACACGGGTGACACTGCCTGGCTGCTCGTCTGCACCGCGATGGTGCTGCTGATGACGCCGGGGCTCGCGTTCTTCTACGGCGGCATGGTGCGCGCCAAGAGTGTGCTGAACATGATGATGATGAGCCTGTCGGCCATCGCCGTCGTGTGGCTGCTGTGGTTGCTGTTCGGGTTCGGAATGGTGTTCGGTGACGGTGTGCTGGGCGGCTGGATCGGCAATCCGCTGCAGTTCGTCGGGCTCGGTGATCTGCTGGGCGGAACGTATTCCGGTGACGCCGTGTCGATTCCGCTCGTCGGGACCGTCCCCGGCTTGGTGTTCGCGGCGTTTCAGGCGGGGTTCGCAATGGTCACGGTCGCGCTCATCTCCGGCGCCGTCGCGGACAGGATGCGGTTCGTGCCATGGGTTCTGTTCGCAGGACTGTGGGCGACGCTCGTGTACTTCCCGGTGGCGCACTGGGTGTTCTCTCTCGACGGACTGGTCGCCGAGACCGGCGGGTGGATTTCGAATGCTTTGGGAGCGGTCGACTTCGCGGGTGGCACCGCCGTCGAGATCAACGCGGGAATGGCGGGTCTGGTTCTCGCGCTCGTCGTCGGCAACCGTCGGGGATGGCCGCGAGAAGCGATGCGCCCACACAATCTTCCCGCCGTCATGCTCGGTGCGGGGTTGCTGTGGTTCGGGTGGTTCGGCTTCAACGCAGGCTCGGCGCTGGCAGCCGACGGTGTTGCCGCCGTCGCGTTGGTGAACACCCTCGGGGCAGGCGCGATGTCGATGGCGGCGTGGCTCGTCGTCGAGAAGATCCGCGACGGCAAGGCCACCTCCTTCGGTGCTGCCTCGGGGGTCGTCGCGGGACTCGTGGCGATCACGCCGTCCTGTACGGCGGTGACGCCGATCGGTGCCGCGGGCATCGGTATCGCAGCGGGAGCATTGTGTGCGCTGGCCATCGGCCTGAAGTACCGCTTCGGTTACGACGATTCGCTGGACGTCGTCGGTGTGCACCTCGTCGGCGGAATCGTCGGCACTCTGATGATCGGATTGCTGGCGAGCGCCGACATGCCGGCGGGCGTCGACGGCCTGTTCTACGGCGGCGGACTGCATCAGCTGTGGGTTCAGTTCGTTGCGGTCGTCGCCGTGATGGCCTACACCGGCGTCGTGACCGCCCTGATCGCACTCGGAATCAAAGCCGTCATGGGTGTGCGTGCGGACGCCCAACACGAAGCCGACGGGTTGGACGAACACGAGCACGCGGAGTCGGCGTACGACTTCGCCGTCGGTCACGGTGGGTCCAACGGGCCTGGCTTGTTCGGTAAGAAATAGGATGGCGATTACCGGTTCTTGAATCTACGAAATCCGTTCTGTCCCTTTGGGGTAGAACTGATTCACTGTTAACGCTATGGACGTGCCCCGTCTCTCTGTCGTCCAGTATGCGGACTCGCTCCGCGCCGTAGCTTTGCGCCGCACCCAGAAGGGGTGTGTGAAGCAGACACCGGAAGACGGGGAACATGAAGATCGGTAGATTCGCAGCAACGTCGGCATTGGTCATCGCCGCAATGACGACCGCAATGGGGACGTCCTACGCGGACCCGGCGCCCGCTCCCGCGCCCGTGGGGTGGAACGTCACCGCACAGGGTGACCAGGTGCTCGTCGACACCTCCGCAGGGACACTGAGCAACGAGAACAATCATCTGGTCGTCCGCGACGCAGGCGGAGCCCTCGTCGATTCGGTTCCGCTGTCCATCGCGTTCGAGGGGCTCGCGCACCCTGTTGCCGCGGAGATCGACGGCAACCATGCAGTGCTCACCGCCGACGTGTCGCCCGCGGCCGCGACGCCGGTGTCGACGCAGATTCCCGGCCTGCAGCAGGTCGACCTTCCCGCTGCAGTCGCAGGCGTCAAGGACAACCTGAGCCTGTCGGCATCCGTCGGCGGATTCCTGGGTGCAGCAACGGGACTCGTCGGTGGCTGCCTGCTCGGCGCAGTCGCGGTCGGCGTCGTGTCCGCACCCGCAGCTCTGCTCTTCGGCGCAGGACCACTCGCGGGCTGCATCGGCGGCGCACTGCTGCTCGGTTCCACGGCATCGCTCGCCGGAACGGCCATCGGCGGTCTGTCCGCACTCGCCAGCAATGCGGGACCGTTCATCACCCTGCTGAACGCACCGCCCGTCAAGAAGTAGCTTCTGCGTCTTGCTCCGGCCTGCCGGGCCGGAGCAGGATGTAGCGGTGAATCCTGGGGAGCAGGACGGTGCGCGCCTTCGATACGACGCCGACGACGGAACACGTCGGGACGTCGCGCTGTCGCCGGAGCTCGGCAGGCTGACGCTCGGGCGGTCCGTACAGGCGGACGTGTCCTTCCCCGACGACCACGAGGTCTCGCGCCTGCACGCGACGGTCGAATGGATGGGCGGCCACTGGACCATCGTCGACGACGGGCTCTCCCGCAACGGCACCTTCGTCGGCGGAGACCGGCTGACCGGGCGGCGCCGGCTGCGGCACGGCGACACCATCCGCATCGGCACGTCGCTGCTGACCTTCCACGACTTCTCCGGCGTCGGCGACGAGGCCACGCGCATCGCATCCGACATGCCGAGTACGCGGTCACTCACCGAGACGCAGCGAGCTGTCCTCGTCGCACTGTGCAGGCCGTACAAGCACAACGCGACCTTCGCCAACCCGTCGTCCAATCAGCAGATCGCGTCGGAGATCTTCCTCAGCGTCGACGCCGTCAAGACGCATCTGCGGGTGCTGTTCGCCAAGTTCGGAGTCGAGGACCTTCCGCAGAATCAGAAGCGTGTCAGGCTGGCCGAACGCGCCATGCACAGCGGGGTCATCTCACAACGCGACCTCTAGGACGCGCCTCGCCCCATCGTGACGCGAGGCGGGGTCGGCTTGGGCGACGAGCGTGGCCACCGCGTCGGCGACCTCACCGGCACGTTCCAGGATGACCATGTGCCCGGCCTTCTCCACGGTCACCATCCGCGCCGCGGGAAGGAAGTCGGCGATGACGCGGGAGTGGCGTATCGGCGTCATCAGATCGTCGGAGCCGCACAGGACCAGCGTCGGGACCACGGCGAGAGCCGGCAGGTTCTCCGATTCGTCGAATTCGTGCAGCGATCCGAGGAATCCCGCCATGGTCACCACCGAGGTGTCGTTCAACATCGCCGACGCCAGGGCGACCACCCGCGGGCTGACGCGTCGCGATCCGCAGCCCGCCGCCCGCACGATGGGCGCGCAGATTCCCCTGCTCAGGCGCTTCGACGCGGCCATGACGCTCGGTGCGCGTCGGACAGCGGTGCGGAACATCGACACGACGGGGTGAGCGAGACAGGCGCCGAGTCCTTCCTCGGCGATGCCGTTCGCGGCGGACGCGATCAATCCGACGCCGACGAGGCGGCTGCCCAGCTCGCCGAGGTGCTGGCGAGCGTAGGACATGGCGGTCATCCCGCCCATCGAGTGCCCGATCACGACGTATCGGCCGGTGGGGACCAATGCCCTGACCACGGCCCCGAGGTCGCGTCCGAGCTGCTCGATCGTGTACGTCGACGCGTCGGCGGTCGCCGACGAGCCGTGTCCGCGGTGGTCGTAGAACACCATCCGCACCTCGTCGCCCCAGGCCTGCCGCAGCTGGTCTCGGACGTCGAACCAGGATTCCTTCGCCAGGCAGTGGCCGTGCACGAACACCACGGTGAGCGGCGCATCGCGGCGACCGGTCTCGAACACCGAGAGCGCAGTGCCGTCGTCGGTCACGACGGTGCGTCGTCCGTAGGTTCGCTCGCTCATGCTGATCTCCGTTTCCGGCCGCTGTGTAGGGCTATTCGCCGACGCGTGACTTGCTGTTACGCCCTGATTCATCGTGCGTTTCTTCGCGCGGCAACACAGGAACCCGAAGAGGTGAGCGTCGGGCACCGCAGGGGTGGGCTTACCTCACCCTGGGGTGGGTATCGACCAAGCCGCATCCGCCGCAGGATCGAACTACACACAAGGTGCTTCGGTGAGTCAGGGAGGACTTCGGCGATGACGAACGACATCGTGGACATGCTCGACACGCGGGTTCCGCTTGCAGTCGGCGGCGATCGACGAGCTCTCGAGGACGTCATTGCGCTGGTCAGGCCCAGGCTCGCTCGTTACTGTGCAACACGTTTGGGCAATCTGGACGTGGCGGCAGACGACGTGGTGCAGGATGTGTGTCTGGCGTTGGTGACGGCTATTCCCAAGTACCGAGACATGGGTAAGCCGTTCATGGCCTTCGTCTACGGCATCGCTGCGCACAAGTTGGCCGATGCCGGTCGCAAAGCCACTCTCCGGCGGTCGTATTCGCTGGAATCGGTGGTGGACGAGCCGTCCACCGACGACACACCGGAAGAGCATGCCATCGAGGGCGAATTCCGAAGCGAAGCAATGGCGTTGATGGCAACCCTGCCTCCTCGCCACCGCAAGATCATCCTGATGCGGGTGGTGTGGGGCATGACCGCACCGCAAACCGGTCGAGCGCTCGGGATGAGCGCCGGTGCAGTACGTGTCGCCCAGCATCGAGCGATGAACCAACTGCGAGCGGAAATGGCGAACTTCGTACTGCTCAGTGCGTGAAGGTCCGCACTGTGGTTGCCTACTGGGCATGACCCAGGGGGACGAAGTACGGAAGCGTCGACCGACATCGGCGCAATACGTGGTTGCAGGCAGCGTCGTCGCCTTCGCGGTGGCGGTGTTTCTGCGGTACGTGCTGACGGAGGCGGGGGCCGCGCAGACCGCTGCGTTCTACGTCGGCATTCCTGCGGTGGTGGCGGTGATCGTAGTGCTGTCCGCTCCGAGTCGAAGCGCCGTCGGTATCACGATGAAAGTCATCACCGTCCTGCTTCTGATGTCGATGATGCTGCTGGGCGAGGGCTTCATCTGTGTCATCTTCGCGGCCCCGATCTTCTACCTGATCGGCGGACTCGTCGCCATCGTCGTGGAGAAGATCACCAAGTCGGGACCGGGAGACGACAGGATGCATGCGGTGGCCGTCCCGGCGCTCGTCCTCGTCGCCGTCGCGGCATCGGAAGGCATCGTGCCCGCGACGACGCTCGACGGTGCGACCACCGTGTCCGCATCCAGGACGCTGAACGCCGACGTGGACGACGTCGTCGCGGCGTGGGAACGACCACTGGACTTCGGTGGAACACCCCTCCCCGGAGTTCTGTCCTGGGGTTTTCCGGAGCCGCTCGCCGACAGCGGTGGATCGCTCGAGGTGGGCGCACGTCGAACCGTCACGTTCGCCGGAGCGCACCATCGGCCCCTGCTGGTGTCCGAACACCACTGGGGAGAGCACACGACCGAGTTGACCTTCGAGGTCGTCTCGCGCACAAGCGATTCCGCGCGCCTTGCGGTCGTCGGCGACACCACGCCCATCTCGTCGTGGCTGACGTGGAACGTCGCGGACATCTCCTGGAGCGCAGTGGATTCGACACACACTGCGGTGGATCTCGAGCTGTCGTACACCCGTGAGCTGGCGCCCGCGTGGTACTTCGGTCCCCTCGAGGACCACGTCACCGAACGCGCCGCGGGATGGCTGTTGGACAGCCTGGACCGATGAACATCGACACCGGTCTCTCGGTGGCGGTGCTGCGTTCCTGCGCGGTACTGGTGCCGGTGCTGCTGGTCGGTGCGTTCTGGGTGGCCTCGTCCGCGCGGGTTCGAGGCGCCGCGTTTCTTGCGATGCTCTGGAATTTCCTGGCTTTACTGCTGGTGAATGTCGTTGCTGTGCAGAACGGTTGGTGGAGCTTCGGCACCACGGGAACCATGTGGTCGTCGGTGCCCGTCGACGTCGTGCTCGGATGGTCCGCGCTGTGGGGTGCACTACCGATACTGCTGGCCCGGTGGGTGAACGTGTCGGTCACCGTGTGCGTCCTGATCGCGGCGGACGTGCTCGCCATGGGTAGCCTGCGGCCGCTGGTGACGCTCGAACGCGCGTGGTGGTGGGGAGAACTGCTGGCCGTGGCTGCCGCACTGCTGCCCGGAGTGCTGCTCGGCACGCTGACGTCGAACCAGCGGGCGCTCAGGACCCGCGCGAGCATGCAGGTCGTGCTGTTCGGCGCGGTCCTCGTGTTCGGCCTCCCCACCGTCTCCTTCGAGCTCGCGAACGTCCTCCTGGCGTCCGATTCCGGATGGTCGACGGTCGGGAACCGGCTCGCGGCCGGCGGCGGTGGCGTCGTGGATTCCCTGTTGCTCCAACTTGCCCTCGTCGTCGTCGTGATCGCCCTGCGGGCTGTCGCCGATTTCGCGGTGATCGGCGGCGGCACACCGTTCCCGTGGGATCCACCGATTCGGTTGGTCACCACCGGGCCGTACGCATACGTCGCCAATCCCATGCAGGCGTCCGCCGTGATGCTCCTGCTGATTCTCGCGGGTCTGTTCCGCGAGCCGTTTCTCGCCGGCGCGGCGTTGCTCGCGGGCGCATTCGGTGCCGGGCTCGCGACATGGCACGAGAAAGCAGACCTGGTGACGAGGTTCGGGCCTGGCTGGGACGACTACCGCCAGTCGACGAGGGACTGGATTCCCCGGTGGACACCCGCTCGGATTCCGTCGGCGACGCTCTACGCGTCGGTCACGTGCGACCCGTGCTCGACCGTCGGACCGTGGTTCGCTCGTCGACGCCCGGTGTCGCTCGAGACCGCGGCCGCCGAGGACCATCCCGAGAGCTTGACTCGTGTGCGTTACGAAGGAGCGGTGACGCTGACCGGGACCAGAGCGATCGCGGCAGCGCTCGAACACGTCTCGTTGGGATGGGCCGTGCTGGGCTGGATCCTGCGTGCGCCGATCCTCGGGTGGTTCCTGCAGATACTCGTCGACGCAGCCGGGGGAGCCCCACGCACCGTCAGAGTGCCCGATTAGTCAGGTTTGCGGCTCTGCGTAACAGCATCTGTACTTCGCGTGACGTGGGCGACACGTAGCGCTTCTACCTTCCTTGCATGACCGCTGTGCAGCCTGCGCCGACAGATTCGGCACTGAAGGAAACGCTGGAGGACTACACGCTGCGCTTCGCGCCGCGTAGCTACCGCAAGTGGGGCACAGGCGTCGTCGCCACGTCCGCACTGGGCGGCATCGCGTACCTCGCCGACTTCGCGATCGGCGCCAACATCGGCATCTCCTACGGCACCGGAAACGCGCTGTGGGGAATTCTCGTCTTCGCCGTCGTCATCTTCCTCACCGGTCTACCGCTGGCCTACTACGCCGCCCGGTACAACATCGACCTCGACCTCATCACGCGCGGAAGCGGATTCGGGTACTACGGATCCGTCGTCACCAACGTCATCTTCGCGACGTTCACCTTCATCTTCTTCGCCCTCGAAGGTTCCATCATGGCGCAGGGCCTCGAGCTCGGGCTCGGCGTCCCGCTGCCGATCGGGTATGCGGTATCGACTCTGATGGTCATTCCGCTCGTCATCTACGGCATGAAAGCGCTGGCCAAGCTGCAGGTGTGGACGACGCCGCTGTGGCTCGTCCTGATGGTCTTTCCGTTCATCTACCTCGTTGCTGCACATCCCGATTCGGTCGGAACGTTCTTCGCCTACGGCGGCGCCGACGGTGCCGAGGGCAAGGGCGTCAACTTCGGCTCGGTCATGCTGGCGGCCGGTGTCTGTCTGTCGCTGATCGCGCAGATCGCCGAGCAGATCGACTACCTGCGGTTCATGCCGCCCAAGACTCCGGAAAACCAGCGCCGCTGGTGGACTGCAGTACTGCTCGCCGGGCCCGGCTGGGTCATCTTCGGTGCACTCAAGCAGGTCGTCGGACTCTTCCTGGCGGTGTACCTGATCGCCAACGTCGCCGACGGAGCCACCATCGCCAACGAACCCGTGCACCAGTTCCTCGAGATCTACGAGAACATGATGCCGGGCTGGCTTGCCATGACTCTCGCGGTCATCCTCGTCGTCATCAGTCAGATCAAGATCAACGTGACCAACGCGTACTCGGGCTCGCTCGCGTGGACCAATGCGTACACACGCGTCACCAAGACCTACCCCGGACGCATGGTGTTCGTGCTGTTCAACCTCGCCATCGCGTTGATCCTGATGGAAGCCGACATGTTCAGCTTCCTCAACGACATCCTCGGCTTCTACGCCAACTGCGGCATCGCCTGGATCGCGGTGGTGGCGTCGGACATCGTCTTCAACAAGTACATCCTGAAGTTGTCGCCCAAGGTCCCGGAGTTCCGTCGCGGCATGCTCTACAACGTCAACCCCGTCGGCTTCGTCTCCATGCTGCTCGCTGCCGGCCTGTCGATTCTGACGTTCTTCGGTGGCCTCGGTGGCGCATTGGAGCCGTATTCGCCGATCGTCGCACTGATCATCGCCATCGTCATGCCGCCTGTGCTGGCTGTCGCGACGAAGGGGAAGTACTACCTTCGCCGTACCGACGACGGAATCGATCTGCCGATGTTCGACGAGCACGGAAACCCTTCGGACGCAACGCTTCTGTGCCACGTGTCCGGCATGGAATTCGAGCGACCGGACATGATCGCCTCCAACGTTCCCGGTCCCGACGGCGAGAAGCAGTACATCAGCTCGCTCTCGCTCAGTACCGACAAGACGGGTGAACACATTCTGCCGGAACAGAAGTGAGGGTCTACCGGCCGGAGAACCTCGGATCGCGACGGCTCAGCATGGCGTCGACTGCTTCGGCGTGGTCGGCCGTGGTGTGGGCGACGGCCTGATACGCGGCGGACAGCTCCAACAAGGATTCGAGGCTCTGGTGCTGACCTTCGCGCAGTAACTTCTTGGTCATGCGCAGTACCTGAGGGGGATTGGCGGCGACACGGTCTGCCAGCGCGTGGGCGGCGCCGAGCAGGTCACCGGGCCCGACGACCTGCGACACCAATCCCCACTCGAGTGCAGTTGCCGCGTCGATCGCCTCACCGGTGAACGCCATCTCGCTGGCGCGCGCCATACCGATCGCTCGGGGAAGAAGCCAGGCCCCGCCGTCGCCGGGGATGATGCCCACTTTGACGAAGCTCTCGGCGAACGTGGCCGTCGTCGACGCGATGCGGAGATCGCACATCAACGCCAGATCGCAACCGGCACCGATCGCGGCACCGTTGACCGCGGCAATCGTCGGAATTTCGCAGTGATACAACGCTTTCGGGATCCGCTGAATGCCGTGTCGGTACCCCTGCCTCAGCTCGGCGGGGCTACCGCCGAACATTCCTTCCTTGTCGCGCATGTGCTTGACGTTTCCGCCGGAGGAAAACGCGGAACCTGCCCCGGTGAGAATCGCGACCCGAACGCTCGGATCGCGATTCACGTCGGAGACGGCGTCTTCGATCGCCTCCACCGTCTCGATGTCGGAGATCGGATTGCGCGACTCGGGATTGTTCAGCGTCCATACGACGGCATCGCCGCGGCGCTCGATCAGCAGGAGTTCGGTCATGCCTACAGTGCAACACGCTCGGGTTCGGTCTCCGACGAGGCGCGCACCGTGCTGCGGCTCGCAACGGTGAGCTTGCGGTGTCCGACGGCCATGAGTACCGCCCCGGCCGCCACCCACGCGGCGAGAACCAGCCAGGGCTGAGTCGTCGACGCGCCAGGGAAGTACGACAGGTCGCGGAGCAGGGTGGCACCTGCTCCCGGCGGGAAGAACTGCCCGACGGCTCCCCAGGGCTCGGGGAGGAACTGCCACGGCTGCATGGCGCCGGAGATCTGGTTTCCGATGAACATCATCAGGACCGCCACGACGCCGATTCCTGCGGGTCCGATCAGCGAGGTCAGGCCGACGATCAGCGCGCTCACCGCCAACACCGACAGCGCTACGGCGGCGATGTTCGGAACGAACGCGCCCTGCAGGATTCCGAACCACCCCTGCGTGATCGCGACGACGACGATACCGGCGCCGACGCCGTACAGCGCGGTCGCCAGAAGCCGTCGCCCTGTGCCCTTGACGAGCATGGAGATGATGACGCCGCCGACGATTCCGCCGATGACAAGGGGGAAGGCCATCGCGGAGAGCCCGGCACCTCGGGCGTCGGTCACCGCAAGGGGCACGATGTCGGTTGCCGTCGTGTTCAGGGCAGCGGCCACGCCGTCGAACATCTGAGTGACGACGGTGCCGTTGGCGGATGCGGTGAGGACCTCGGGCGAGGGTCCGGGAACGACGGCGCCGTAGACCTCGCGTGTGGTGATCAGATCGAGGGCCGCAGCGCGGTCGGGCACGGTGGTGACGTCGAACGACGATGCCAACTGGCTGGTCAAGGCCGGATTGTCGCCGACGACCGCGACAGGAACATCGTGGGCCGTCGACGTGACCGAGGGCCACAGAAAGGCAAGTACGACGACGGCGAGCGCGGCAGCGCCTGCGAGTGCGACGACCACTGCACGTGGCCACGGGGTGGACTTCATGACGACTCCTCATTTAAAACGAATAACCGTTCTTTATCTTGGGTGGGCGGGTCTCGGTTGTCAAGAACGAAGATTCGTTTTTAATATGGACGCGTGCCCAAGGTAAGCGAAGACCACCGTGAGGAACGCCGCAGGCAGATCATCGACGCGGCGATGACGTGCTTCGCGAGGTCAGGTTTCGAGAAGACGTCGATGGCGGACATCATCGCCGAGTCGGCGTTGTCCGCGGGCGCGATCTACAGCTACTTCAAGAACAAGCAGGATCTGGTTCTGCACGTCACGCGGGATGTGCTGAAGAGTCGGACCGAGGATCTCGACGGACTGGAGAAACAGCACCCTCTGCCGCCGCCTGCTGTCGTGGTGCGACTGTTCCTGGACGGCATGACCCGCGACGTCGGCAATCCCAGCATTCTGCTGCAGATCTGGGCCGCGGCAGCCAGGGAGACCGACGCGGACTCCACCGTGGTGCCGGTCGTGACGGAGTTGCGCGATCTGTACGAGCGATACTTGCGAGTGTGGTTCACCCGCAACGGCTTCGATGATCCAGACACCCGGGCGCAGTCGATGGCGCCGTTGGTGGTCGGCCTCTGTCAGGGATTCATCCTGCAGTCGGCACTGCTACCCGACTTCGATTCCGAGGGCTATCTGAAGGCCCTGGATCACCTCTCGCTGTGAGTGGAAATGTAGCGTTCCCTGGTCGCTCCGCAGGCTCCGCTCCTGACCCAGGGCCTACATTTCCACTCACGTGCGGCGGAGCCGCCTAGACGGTTCTGGTCAACCGATCGGCCAGCAGACGAGAGAACTTCGCCGGATCCTTCAACTCGGTGCCTTCGGCGAGAAGAGCCGTCGCATAGAGCAGTTCGGCGGTCTCGGCAAGGGAGGCGTCGTCGCTGCGCTCCTCGCGTGCCTTCTTGAGCCCCGTCACCAGATCGTGCGTCGGGTTGAGTTCGAGGATGCGCTTGGAGGTCGGAACGAACTGTCCCGACGCCTTGTACATCTTCTCGAGCTGCGGGGAGAAGCTGAACTCGTCACCGACGACGCAGGCGGGCGAGGTGGTCAGGCGGGTCGAGAGGCGAACCTCCTTGACGTCCTCGGACAAGGTCTCGGTGAGCCACTTCAGCAGCTCCTCGAACTCCTTGTCCTGCTCCTCGCGCTTGGCTTCGGCGTCCTTCTTCTCCTCTTCGGTGTCGAGGTCGACCTCGCCCTTGGAGATGGACTGGAAGGATTTGCCGTCGAACTCGGGGACGTTGCCGACCCAGACCTCGTCGACGGAGTCGGTCAGCAGCAGCACCTCGATGCCGCGCGCCTTGAACGCCTCCATGTGCGGCGAGCTTTCGATCTGCTGACGGGATTCGCCCGTCATGTAGTAGATCTGCTCCTGTCCGCCCTTCATCCGGTCGACGTACTCGGCGAGGGTGGTCAGACCCTCCTCGGAGTTGGTGGACGCGAACGACGACACCGACAGCAGCGTCTCGCGGTTGTCGGCGTCGGAGATCAGGCCTTCCTTGAGCGCGCGGCCGAACTGAGACCAGAACGTCTGGTACTTCTCGGCGTTCTCGCTCTGCAGCTCCTTGACGGTGGAGAGGACCTTGCGCGTCAGGCGACGACGGATCGCACGGATCTGACGGTCCTGCTGCAGGATTTCACGAGAGACGTTGAGCGAGAGGTCCTGTGCGTCGACGACACCTTTGACGAAGCGCAGGTACTCCGGTAGCAGCTCCTCCGAGTCGTCCATGATGAACACGCGCTTGACGTACAGGTGCACGCCCGACTTGCCTTCGCGCATGAACAGATCGAACGGTGCCTGCGACGGAATGAACAGCAGCGCTTGGTATTCGAACGTGCCTTCGGCCTTGAACGGGATGACCTCGAGCGGCTCGTCCCAGGCATGGGAGACGTGCTTGTAGAACTCCTTGTACTCCTCGTCGGACACTTCGTCCTTCGGCCGAGTCCACAGAGCCTTCTGCGAGTTGATCGTCTGCGTCTCGATTTCGACGGTGTCCTCGGCGCCCTCTTCGGTTGCCTTGACCGTCTTCTCGACGTCGATGCGGATGGGCCACGCGATGAAGTCCGAGTACTTCTTGACGAGCTGCTTGATCTTCGATTCCGACGCGTAGTCGTAGAGGTGATCCTCTTCGTCGGTCGGCTTGAGGTGCAACGTGATCGAGCTGCCCTGCGGTGCGCCGTCGACGTCGGAGATCTCGTAGGTGCCCTCGCCGGTCGACTCCCAGCGGGTGGCGCTGGTTTCGCCGGCCTTGCGGGTCAGCAGCGAGACCTTCTCCGCAACCATGAACGTCGAGTAGAAGCCGATGCCGAACTGGCCGATCAGCTCCTCCGACGCCGCGGCGTCCTTCGCTTCCTTGAGCTTCTTGCGCACCTCGGCCGTGCCGGACTTGGCGAGCGTGCCGATGAGGTCGATGACCTCGTCACGCGTCATGCCGATGCCGTTGTCACGGATCGTGAGCGTCCGTGCTTCCTTGTCGATGTCCAACTCGATGTGGAGATCGGAGACGTCGACGTCGAGGTCCTTGTTGCGGTAGGACTCGAGCCGCAACTTGTCGAGGGCGTCGGATGCGTTGGAGATCAGCTCCCTGAGGAAGCTGTCCTTGTTGGAGTAGATGGAGTGAACCATCAGGTCCAAGAGCTGGCGCGTCTCGGCCTGAAATTCCCGCTGTTCGGTGGTCATGAGTGTGTGCGATCTCCTTCTAGAGCAAAACCGTCGCGAGCATTCTACTTACGAGCCGCATCGCCCAGCTGCGGGACTATCTCGTTCAATGCCCAATCCAGACTGAGCGGCGACGGGAACGCGATCGATTGTGCCTGCGTGGGCGAGAGCGGCACGAACGCACCCCGTCCAACGGCGGGGAGAGACTGCACGGCGGGCTGGGCGGCGAGCTCGTCGACGGAACCTGGCAGGCCGGTCGCGATGATGACGTCCGCGTCCGTCTCCGACAGGTAGTCGTAGCTGATCTGCGCGCGGCCCGGGATGGTGCTGACGGGTTGGGCGGTGGCGAACTCCGTCGGGGTCATGCCGAGCTGTCCCAGCAAGCTGGCACCCGCGTCGTCCGGTGAGTTGACGATGTAGACCGCGCCCTCGCTCGGTCCGACGAAGAACGTGAAGGTCTTGCCGTTCAGTTCGGGGAACTGCGCGGCCGCGTCGGCGATGCGGGACTCGGTGTCGGCGATCACCTGCTCGCCCGTCTCGGGAACCCCCAGCGCCGACGCCACCGTCGCGGTCGCGCTCTGCCACGTCTCCGACGACGGGGTGTCGGCGAAGTGGACGACCGGCGCGATCTCTTTCAGCTGGTCGTACGCGCGCGCGAGGGTGAAGGACTTGGTGGCGACGATCAGATCGGGTTGCAGGGCCGCGATCTCCTCGATGGGGATCGTGGCTCCGCTCGCTTCCCACACGGGAGGGGTCTGCGGCACCGCGTTCTCGAACCACGGTTGATAGCCGGAGTCCGTCTGGGCCTGTGCCACGGAAATCGGCGTTACGCCCAGGGAGAACACGATGTCCGCGTCGGTCCACGTCAAGGCAACGACGCGTTCGGGCTTGTCCGGCACGTCGGCGGTGCCGAGGGCGCCGGCTACCGAGACCGGAAAAGCGCTGTTCGACGCCGTTTCCTGGGTCGGTTCGCCGTCGTCGGCCGAGGAGCATGCGACGAGGGTCAGAGCTGCGGTGGCGGTGACCAGCGTCATGGCCAGTGTGCGTCCGAAAGGCATGAGGTGAGGCTAGCCAACGACCGCCTGTCCTGTTCGCCCGGTTCGGCTCACCTATCCTCGCGGGGGTGACCAAACAGCGGATCGTGCCGATCGCCCTCGGCATCGCAGGTGCAGCATGGGTGGCCCGAGCGGCGTGGGGACTACCGGCTCAGATCGGTGCGACAGCAGGCAAGATCGCGCCGTACGCGGCAGGGTCGGCACGCTACCGCGACCGCCGATTCCACAACACCGAACCCAGCTCGAGCTTCTCCGGCGGCGGCGACGAGTCGATTCTGGTGTCCTTCCTCCGGCGCCGCGCGCTGGGCAAGCCGCAGCAACCGATTCCCCTCGCACCCCAGGTCGCTCCCGTCGACGCCGGTGAAACAGCCGTCACCTGGTACGGCCACTCGTCCGTGCTGATCGAACTCGACGGCAAGCGCATCCTCGCCGACCCGGTGTGGAGCCACCGAGTGTCGCCCTCGCGCACCGTGGGGCCGTCGCGGCTGCATCCGACGCCGGTTGCCCTCGACGCGCTTCCCTCCGTCGACGCGATCGTCATCTCCCACGACCACTACGACCACCTCGACAAGGCGACCATCGTGCGCCTCGCGAGCCTGCAGACGGCGACGTTCGTCGTCCCGCTGGGGATCGGTGCCCACCTGCGCCACTGGCGGATACCCGAGGACCGAATCGTCGAGTTGGACTGGGACGAACAGACCGAGGTCGCCGGCATCACCATCACCTGCACCGAAGCCAGGCACTTCTCGGGTCGAGGGCTCAAGCGTGATCTGACGCAGTGGGCGTCCTGGGCGTTCGCTGGACCGAAGCACCGGGTCTTCTTCGGCGGTGACACCGGCTACACGGTCAAGTTCGCGGAGATCGGCGCCAAGTACGGCCCGTTCGATCTGACGTTGCTGCCGGTCGGTGCCTACGACCCACGCTGGGCGGACATACACATGAACCCGGAGGAAGCCGTGCGGGCACACGGAGATCTGGGCGGCAACGTGCTCGTCCCCGTGCACTGGGCGACGTTCAATCTGGCGTTCCACCCGTGGTCCGAACCCATCGTTCGGCTGAAGGCCGCAGCCGACAGCGTCGGCGTTCCCACGGTCGTGCCGATGCCGGGTCAGCGGATCGATGCATCCAGGGGAACACAGGACGATCGGTGGTGGGCGAGGCTCGGCTGACGACCACTACTCTGTGTCCATGTCGATCGAGACGGACGCGCAGTGGGAACGTGGACTCACCGAAGCGGAAGTAGCGCAACTTCGAGCCGACGGAAAATCCAACGACGTTCCGGCCCGGGCGAGTCGTTCGGTCAAGGACATCGTCCGCGGCAACGTGTTCACGCGGATCAATGCCATTCTGGGTGTCCTGCTGATCATCGTGCTCTCGACGGGATCGATCGTCGACGGCATGTTCGGGTTGCTGATCATCGCCAACAGCGGTATCGGCATCATCCAGGAGATCCGGGCCAAGAAGACTCTGGACGAACTGGCGATCGTCGGCCAGAGCAAACCGGTCGTTCGACGGGACGGCGTCGCGCGCGAGGTCGCCCCCGACGAGGTGGTTCTCGGTGACGTCATCGAGTTGGGCCCGGGTGATCAGATCGTCGTCGACGGCAGCGTGGTCGAAGCGTCGTCGCTGGAGGTCGACGAGTCGCTGCTGACCGGTGAAGCGGACGCGGTGCACAAGGAGATCGACGCGCCCATCCTGTCCGGCAGTTTCGTCGTGGCCGGTAGTGGTGCCTACCGCGCGACGAAGGTCGGCCGCGATGCGTACGCCGCCAAGCTCGCCGAGGAGGCGAGCAAGTTCACCCTGGTGCACTCCGAGCTGCGGAGCGGCATCGACAAGATTCTGAAGTTCATCACCTACCTGATGATCCCGGCAGGCGCGCTCATCATCTACAACCAGCTGTTCTCGTCGGGGCAGTCGCTGGGCCCTGCGCTGAACGGCATGGTCGCAGCTCTCGTTCCGATGGTGCCCGAAGGTCTGGTGCTGATGACGTCGATCGCGTTCGCCGTCGGTGTCGTTCGGCTCGGGCAACGCAAGTGCCTCGTCCAGGAGCTTCCTGCAATCGAGGGGCTTGCGCGAGTCGACGTGGTCTGTGCGGACAAGACGGGCACGTTGACCGAGAACGGTATGCGGCTCGCGGAGCTTCGCGTCGTGGAGGAAGGGGACACGGCCGTGCTGCCCCGCGTCCTCGCCGCGCTCGCACACGACGATCCACGCCCGAACGCCAGTGTTCTGGCGATCGCCGAAGCGTTCCCGGAGGATCCGGGGTGGACCGAAACCGCGGTCGCGCCGTTCTCGTCGGCGAAGAAGTGGAGCGGCCTGTCCTACGGAGACGACGGCAACTGGCTTCTCGGAGCGCCCGACGTGCTGCTGGACCCGACCAGCGACATCGCCCGCCAGGCAGAGGAAGTCGGCTCGTCGGGACTGCGTGTTCTGCTGCTCGCCAGCAGTGATCTCCCGGTCGACGACGACGCGGCCCCCGGTGTGGTCACTCCGCGGGCGCTGGTGATCCTGGAACAGAAGGTGCGGTCCGACGCCCGCGAGACACTCGAGTACTTCGCGAGCCAATCCGTTGCCGTGAAGGTCATCTCCGGGGACAACGCCGTGTCGGTGGGGGCCGTCGCGGGATCTCTCGGCCTCGCCGGCAGCCCCATCGACGCACGCAACCTACCCGAGCGCACCGAGGACCTCGCCGACACCGTCGAGAATTCCACCACGTTCGGACGAGTGCGCCCCGATCAGAAGCGTCGGATGGTCGGCGCCCTGCAGTCCCGGGGACACACCGTGGCGATGACCGGCGACGGCGTCAACGACGTGCTCGCACTCAAGGACGCCGACATCGGTGTCGCCATGGGCTCGGGCAGTGCCGCGACACGCGCAGTCGCGCAGATCGTGTTGCTGGACAACAAGTTCGCGACGCTGCCGTACGTCGTGGGTGAAGGCCGACGCGTCATCGGCAACATCGAACGCGTCTCGAACCTGTTCCTCACCAAGACCGTGTACTCGGTGTTGCTGGCGTTCCTCATCGGCCTGTCCGGGGTGCTGTCGCAGATCTTCCACTTCGAGCCGATTCCGTATCCGTTCCTGCCGCGTCACGTCACCATCGCCGCGTGGTTCACGATCGGCATCCCTGCATTCATCCTGTCGCTCGCCCCCAACAACGAGCGTGCGCGGTCCGGGTTCGTCCCGCGCGTGATGCGCCTCGCGGTGCCGTCGGGCCTGATCGTCGGCGTCGCGACGTTCGTGTCCTACCTGCTCGCCTACCAAGGACCGCAGGCGACCGAGGAACAGGTGACCCAGGCCAGCACGACGGCACTGATCACGTTGATCATGATCGCCGTATGGGTGCTCGCCGTCGTCGCTCGGCCGTACGTGTGGTGGAAGATCGTGCTGCTCGCCGGTTCGGTGCTGGGCTACCTGGCGCTGTTCACCATCCCGTTCTGCCGCACGTTCTTCAAGCTCGACCCGTCGAACATCGCGCTGACGACTTCGGCGTTCGTGATCGGCGCCGTCGGAATCGTGCTCGTGGAGGTGTCCTGGCGCATCAGCGCGGCCCTGCAACGAAACGGTTCCGCGAAGTAAGCTTCATCCCGCCAGCACAATCACAGCGAATGGAGTGATCTCATGGGTTTCGCAGACAACCTCAAGGGCATCGTCGACAAGGGCAAAGAGCTCGCCGCCGAGAACTCCGACAAGATCGAGGACGTCGTCGACAAGGCAGGCGATTTCATCGACGACAAGACCGGTGGCAAGTACGCCGACAAGGTCGACAAAGTGCAGGAAGCGGCGAAGAAGGCCATCCCGGACAAGCCGTGAACGGATGATCGTGTGCGAGTCGGCTGCGCGAGGCCGCGCAGCTGACGGCATGATCTAGCTGTGGACGGACCAGTACTACTACTCGTCGTGATCGCGGCCGTCGCGGTGGCGGGTTTCGCCAAACGCTTCGACCTTCAGGTGCCGCTGGTGCTCGTCGCGGTCGGATCGGCGGCGTCGTTCGTTCCAGGAGTTCCTCAGCTGACCCTGTCACCCGAGCTGATCCTCGGCGTGGTGCTGCCTCCGCTGTTGTACTCGGCCGCCCTCGACTTCTCGTTCGTCAGCTTCCGCAAGAACCTGGGACACATTCTCCGGCTCGGCATCGTCATGGTCATCGTGACCGCGGTGGCCGTGGGGTACTTCGCCAACTGGCTGGTCCCCGAACTCACTCTCGGCGCCGCACTGGTCCTGGGCGCTGTGGTGGCGCCGCCCGACGCCGTGGCCGCGATCGCCGTCGGCCGCAAACTCGGACTGCCCTCCCGCATGATGGCGATCCTTACCGGGGAAAGCCTGGTCAACGATGCGGCCGCCTTGACTCTGTTCACCCTCGCCGTCGCGTCGGTGACGGGCAAGAAGATCGAGATCGACTCGCCCGTACTGTTCTTCGCGTACGAGATCGCGGGCGGAGTGATCGTCGGCTACGTACTGGCCCGCATCGTCCGCTTCGTTCGTTCGCGCATCCGCGATTCCTCGCTGGAAACCGTTCTGGGACTCGTGCTTCCGTTCACCGCGTATCTGGCTGCCGAGGAGATCCACGCGTCGGGAGTGCTGGCCGTCGTGACCGCGGGATTCGTGCTCGGCAGGGTCACCGCCGACGTCGCGGTCCCGACGCGGATCCAGGAACGCCAGGTCTGGCCGTTGATGGACCTGCTGCTCGAAGCATTCGTGTTCGCCTACATGGGGTTGCAACTCAAATCGGTCATCGAGGAAGTGCAGCGGGACGGACTGCCGGTGCACCACATCTTCGCCTACGCCCTGCTCGTTCTGCTCGTCGTCATTCTCGTCCGGCCGGCCTGGATCTTCGTCAACACCTCCAGACGATCCGTGGTGCGCAAACTCCTGCGCAGAAAGGCGTCGGAGACGTCCGACGTACTCGGACTGACGTGGCGACAGAACCTCGTCCTGTCCTGGGCGGGGATGCGCGGCGTGGTGACGCTGGCCGCGGCGTCGGGTGTGCCGCTCGCCACCGTGGCGGGAGATCCGTTCCCGGGCCGCGCCGTCATTCAAGCGGTCGCATTCGTCGTTGCGGTGGGGACGTTGGTGATCCAGGGGCTGACGTTGCCGATGCTGATCCGGAGACTCGACGTCGCCGACGCCGACGAGCAGCGTCGAACCGACGAACAGGCGGCTCTCGCACGGTCCATCTCGAGGTCGGCGGCCGAGCAGTACCTCTCCGAGGCCGCGGTGAACGGGATCGACGGAGCCAGCCGAGAATCCGTCGAGCACGTCCTGGAGCGGGTGCGGCGATCGGTTCGCGCGCGACTCGACGCCGACGAAACCGAAGACCACGAAGAGCGGATCGCCGCAGCAAGCGCACTGTTCGACACGTTGCGGCGCAACGTCCTCGTCGCGCAGCGCGCAGCACTGGTGCACGCCCGTGATGCGGGTGAACTGGACGACGAGGTCCTGCGGACCGTGCTCGACGGTCTCGACGTGGAAGAAGCTGCGGCCGAAGCGCGACTGGAACGGAGAAACCGATAGTGCGGCGGTGGCTGGTCGGTGCCCTGGCTCTGACTCTTCTCGCCGGGTGCGGCGGGCCCGAGGCGCAGCCTGCGCTCGATTCGTCCGTACCCGCTGTCGCACCGGCACCCGTCGGCGACGAACGTGGTGCGATCGTCTCGCAGACGGACATGGGTCATCTCGACCTAGCTGTGCGGTTCCTCGGTGCGTCCGCCACCCGCGTGGTGTACGCGTCCACGTCGGGTGACGGCACGTCGCGGACCGAAGTGTCCGGGGTGATCTTCGCCCCGAAAGGTGCACCGCCGCAGGGTGGTTGGCCCATCGTGTCCGTGGGTCACGGCACGACCGGAGTCACCGACGAGTGCGCTCCGTCGCTGTACCCGAACCTGTTGGGCACCATCGGCACGGTCGCCCCGTTCCTCGAACGAGGCATGGTCGTCGCGGTCACGGACTACGAGGGCATCGGCACTCCCGGTATTCATCCCTACCTGGACCCGAATGCCGCGGCGTACAACGTCATCGACGCAGTCCGCGCGGCCGCGAACGTCGTACCCGGCACCGGTGCCCGGTGGGGAGCGATCGGTAATTCCCAAGGTGGACAGGCCGTGTGGGCGGCAGCGGAGCATGCGGACTACGCCGACGGGTTGGAGCTCGTCGGCAGCGCCGCGCTGTCTCCCGTCCTCGATCTCGCGCCCATGTTCGACGCGGGGCACGTGAACACCCTCCCGCAGATTCTGCTGACACCGTTTCTCGTCGACGGCCTGCAGTACCGGCATCCGGAGGTGACCGGAACGGAGTTCGTCCGGGGCGCACTCGAGGCCGACAGGCGCGCGCTGACCGCGTGCACGGACCTCCTCGGTGTGCAGAAGGCGGAAGCCGCTGTGCGTCTGACGCCGTCGGACGCGATGCCGGCCACCGAGGCGTCACGTCTGAAGATGGTGGAGTGGTTGACGTCCGTCGCACTGCCGCGGACGCGGACGGATGTGCCGTTGCTGGCTGTCGTCGGGCAACAGGATCAATTGATCGACCCGAAATGGACACGCGACGCCGTAGCGCGGGCATGCTCGATGGGAGACGTCGTGTCCCTCCGGGAAGAGCCCGGCCAGGGGCATTCGGACCAGGCGGCCGTCGCCGACGGGGTGGCGTGGTTGGCCGACAGATTTGCCGGCGTACCACCGCCCGACACCTGTGCAGGAGGATGACATGGATCCGAACCCACTGACGATGGTGCGGGCGCTGTGCCTGGCGCTTCCCGAGGCCACCGAGCGCATCAGCCACGGCGAACCGTCCTGGTTCGTCAGAAAGTCTCCACAGTTCGCGATGTTCTCCGATCATCACCACGACGACCGCGTCGGATTCGTCGCCGCCGCCCCGGCCGGGGCGCAGCAAGCCTGGGTTGCGAAGGACAGCACCCGCTTCTACGTACCCCCGTACTTCGGCGGGCGAGGGTGGATCGGCGTCTACCTCGACGTGCCGCAGGACTGGGAGGACATCGCGGACATCGTGGAGGATGCGTACCGGACGGTGGCGCCCAAGACGCTGCTGACCCAACTCGATGCCGAGCGCCAACCCGAATGACCTCGGCTCTGATGTGGTTCGCGGTCATCGTGGCCTGCGCGATCGTTGCCGTCGCCGTGATCAGTCTGCGGGGACGGCGGGATCTGACGACGCCCGAGGAGCGCGCGGTCCACGCGACGCTGCACACCGCATCGTTGGCAGCCCGCCCGCTGCGCCGCGGCCTGGACACCCAGTCCGCGGCTGAGGCCGCGCCTCATCTGCGCGCGCTCACCGGTGGTGACGCACTCGGCGTCGCCGACGCCGACGCGCACCTGCTGGCGTGGAACGGTCCCTTCGAGGAGGTGGTCGGGCAGTTCCTCGAGGCGGCCGCGCGGGCAGTCGGCGGCCAGCGCCGAATTCTGATCACCGCGCCTGCGGGTGCCACGTGGCGCACCGTGGTGGTCCAACCGTTGCTCGTCGAGGACGTCGGTGTCGTCGGGGTCCTCGGTGTCGTCACCACGTCGACGCCCGGACCGGGCATGCTCGGAGCCGTCGGCGAGGTCGCCCGCTACGCCTGCGGGCAGATCGAGTTGGCCGAACTCGACGCCTCGCGTGCACGCCTCGACCGCGCCGAAGTCCGAGCACTGCGCGCTCAGATCAGCCCGCACTTCATCTACAACGCTCTCGGCACGGTCGCCTCGTTCGTCCGTACCGATCCCGACAGAGCACGAGAGCTGGTGCTGGAGTTCGCGGATTTCACCCGCTACTCGTTCCGTAACTCCGGCGAGTTCACCGTCCTGTCCGACGAACTACGCAACATCGATCGGTACCTGACGCTCGAGCGGGCACGCTTCGGCGACACTCTGCAGGTCACGTTGCAGGTCGCGCCCGAGGTACTGAACGTCGCACTGCCGTTTCTCGCGCTGCAGCCCCTGGTCGAGAACGCGGTGCGGCACGGGATCGCGGGTCGCGCCGGTGGCGGCACCATCACCATCGTCGCGGCCGACGAGGGAACCGACTGCCTTATCAGCGTCGAGGACGACGGCGTCGGAATGGATCCGGAACTGCTGCGATCGGGAACGCTGGACTCCGACGAGGCCGCGCACGTGGGTCTGTCCAATGTGGACGATCGACTGCGCGCGGCGTTCGGCAACGACTACGGTCTCGTCGTGGACACGGGCATGGGTGCCGGAACGAAGGTCAGCATGCGGGTTCCCAAGTTCAAAGCGGGGATTCGGGCATGACCGCCGTGGTCGGCAGCGCTGGATGTCTGGGATGATGCGGTGATGACCGGTCTTGTTGTGCTCGCAGTCGACGACGAGAAGCCGGCGCTCGACGAGTTGGCTTTTCTGCTGAACGCGCAGGATTCGGTGGCCGAGGTCTTCGTCGCGTCGGACGCCACGACGGCACTGCGACGACTGCAACATCCGGTCGACGCGTCCTACCCGGCGATCGACGCAGTGTTCCTCGACATCAACATGCCCGGTCTCGACGGGTTGGAGCTCGCCGGGATCCTCTCGAACTTCGTGCGTCCACCGGCGGTCGTGTTCGTCACCGCCCACGACGACCGAGCACTGGCCGCATTCGACCTCGGCGCCGTCGACTACCTGCTCAAACCCTTGCGCGAGGACCGTCTGGCGGAATCTCTGCGCCGAATCACCGCCGCGGGCCGACGACCGGAGGGTCAGGAACCGGCTACAGGGGACGAGATCATCCCGGTCGAGCTCGGCGGCACGACGACGCTCGTGCAACGTGCGAGCGTGGGGTGGGTGGAAGCGGACGGCGATTACGCCCGGCTGCACACCTCCACAGGCTCTCACCTCGTGCGGATCCCTATCTCCACCCTCGAAAGTCGTTGGGCAGAAGTCGGTTTCCTCCGAGTGCACCGGTCCTACCTGGTGTCCCTGTCGTTGGTGACGGGCATCAAGAGCGTCGGATCGGGGCTCGTGGTGTGCCTCCGACGCCACGGAGACCTCGCGGCCGTCGAACTCCCGGTGAGCAGGCGTCACACCCGGGCACTCAAGGATCGTCTCGTCCGCGGCCCGCTGCAATCCTGGTCGAATCGGTGACGGAGCCCGGTCGGAACCCGCGTGAACGCGTGGTCCTTGCCCGCAGGCGCGGCGCCCGGATCGTCAGAACGCGGGTGGAAGTGCAGGAACACACCGAGGTCGGCGACGCCATGGTGCGCGGCCTCGTTCGCGCTCAACTGCTGCTGTCGATCCGCCTCGCCGTGGTGACGCTCGCCGTACTGTTCTCGATTCCGTTGCTGGGCCTGCTCGTTCCCGCGTTCTCCGACGCCGTGGTGTTCGGAGTTCGGTTGCCGTGGGTCGTGCTCGGGGTCGCGGTCTACCCGTTGCTGCTGGGTGTCGGCTGGATCCACGTCCGCCGCTCCGAGCGCATCGAGCAGCAATTCCTCGACCTGGTGGACGACTGATCATGACGGGGGTGCCGTGGCTCACGGTGGGAGCGTTGCTGATCGCTGCCGCCGCGACCGTCGCCATCGGTGTGTACGGCGTGCGCCTGGCCCGCACCACGTCGGACTTCCTCGTCGCGTCACGCACCGTGGGGCCGAAATGGAATGCGGCCGCCATCTCCGGCGAATACCTCTCGGCTGCATCGTTTCTCGGGGTCGCCGGCCTCATCGCGAAGTACGGTGCCGACGCCCTGTGGTATCCGATCGGTTTCACTGCCGGGTATCTGGGTCTGCTGCTGTTCGTTGCCGCGCCGCTCCGGCGCAGCGGCGCCTACACCGTTCCCGATTTCGCCGAGTTCCGGCTGGGCTCCGGGCGATTGCGCACCCTCGCGATGTTCGTCGTCGTGGTCATCTGCGCTCTGTACCTCGTGCCGCAGTTTCAGGGTGCGGGCCTCACTCTGAATATCTTGCTGGGAGTTCCCGGGTGGGTGGGCGCGGCGGTCGTCGGGTTCATCGTCATCGCCAACGTCGTCGGTGGAGGCATGCGCTCCATCACGTTCGTGCAGGCCTTCCAGTACTGGTTGAAGCTGACGGCCGTCGCTGTTCCGGCCCTCGTGCTTGCCGTGCACTTCTTCGCCGACGATCGTGCGGTCGGTAGTCCGGCGCCACCGACGGTGGACCGGGTGACGACGGTCGAGATCAACACCGATGTTCTCGTTCAGGTGGATTCACCGATCGGCGCGCTCATCAGCGGCACTCTCGACGGTGACAGCGTCGACGGCGCGGTGGTGCTGGGTGCAGGCACGCACGAGTTGTCCGAGGGAACGTCCCTGGTGCTCGACGCGGGTTCGGCCGTTCCCGTCGTGGCGGGCGCACCGACGACGGACCGTCAGTGGGCGATGCCCGGTGGCGGGCTCGGCGGCATGCATCCGCTGTACCAGGTGTATTCGCTCATTCTGGCGACGTTCCTCGGCACCCTCGGTTTGCCTCACGTGCTCGTGCGGTTCTACACCAATCCCGACGGTCGTGCCGCGCGAGTGACGTCGCTGACGGTCCTCGGTCTGCTCGGCTTGTTCTATCTCTTTCCGACTCTGCTGGGAGTCTTCGCGCGTTTGTACGTTCCGCAGTTGTTGATCACCGGGAACTCCGACGCGGCGGTACTGCTGCTCCCCGGGTCGGTGTTGTCCGGTGTGGGAGGCCAACTCCTGGCCGCTCTCGTCGCAGCCGGGGCCATCGCGGCGTTCCTGTCGACGTCGTCGGGTCTGTTGGTGAGCATCGCCGGGGTGCTGAGCACCGATGTTCTTCGTGGACGCGTCCGAGACTTCCGCATCGCAGCGGTGCTCGCAGGAGCCGTGCCGCTCGCGATGTCCCTCGGGCTCGCGTCGCTCGATCTGTCTCGCACGGTGGGGCTGGTGTTCGCGGTTGCCGCGTCGACGCTGTGCCCCCTCCTCGTGCTGGGCATCTGGTGGCGCGGACTGACCGCGGCCGGTGCAGCAGCTGGGCTGATCGGCGGCGGAACCGTCTCGCTCGTGGCAGCGTCGCTGTCGGTGTTCGGAATTCCGGAGGCATGGTTCGGGGGATGGGCGGCGACCGTCCTCGGGTACCCGGCCGCCGTCAGCGTGCCCCTCGCTTTCGGGTTGATGTACCTGGTCAGCAAGGCGACATCGCGGACGGTTCCCGTCGACATCGGCGGCATCTTCACCCGATTGCACGCTCCCGAACGCCTGGATGTCGGCAAGGACCGCGAGCGCGAACTCTGACACCTCGGCCGTTTGTCGCGGTGAGACAACCGTTCGGCGCAGACCTACGCAGCTGAACGTGTGACCGACGCCACCACGTTCTTTTGTGATCCCCATCTCACTACTCTCAGTCCAGATCTTCCGTCACACTCCGTGACGCCACGACGAGGGAGCACTTTCGTGACAACACCGGACACATCTCCACCACCGGACGAGCAGGCGTTCATCGACATGCAAGCAAGCCCGGAATTTCAGGAACTGCGTCGACGCCTGCGCAGCTTCGTCTTCCCGATGACCGCGTTCTTCCTGATCTGGTACATCGTCTACGTGCTGCTGAGCAACTACGCGCACGACTTCATGTCCACCCCTGTGTGGGGCAACGTCAACGTCGGCCTGCTCCTCGGACTGGGGCAGTTCGTCACCACCTTCGCGATCACGGGCATCTACGTTCGCTTCGCGAACCGTGAACTCGACCCGCGCGCCGAGGCGCTGCGCAACGACATGATCGCATCCCAGGAGGCCAAGCGATGACCTCGAGCCAGATTCCGATTCCTTCCGCAGGCACTCACTTCCTGGCGCAAGCCGCAGACACCACCGTCGGCGAACCACTCGTCAACATCGCGATCTTCGGAGCGTTCGTCGCCGTCACGATGTTCGTCGTCATCCGCGCCTCGAAGAAGAACGCGACCGCCTCCGAGTTCTTCACCGCCGGTGGCGGATTCTCCGGACCACAGAACGGCGTCGCCATCGCAGGCGACTACCTCTCCGCGGCAAGCTTCCTCGGCATCGCGGGCGCTATCGCCGTCTACGGGTACGACGGCTTCCTCTACTCCATCGGCTTCCTCGTCGCCTGGCTCGTCGCGCTGCTGCTCGTGGCCGAGTTGCTCCGCAACACCGGCAAATTCACGATGGCCGACGTGCTGAGCTTCCGCCTCAAGCAACGTCCGGTGCGCACCGCGGCCGCGCTGTCGACACTGACGGTGTCGCTGTTCTACCTCCTCGCGCAGATGGCGGGCGCAGGCGGACTCGTCGCACTCCTGCTCGACATCTCCGACCGCACCGGGCAGTCCATCGTCATCGCCGTCGTCGGTGTGTTGATGATCGTCTACGTCCTCGTCGGCGGCATGAAGGGCACCACGTGGGTCCAGATCATCAAGGCGGTTCTGCTCATCGCCGGTGCACTGTTCATGACGGTGCTCGTTCTCGCGAAGTTCGGCTTCAACATCTCCGAGCTGCTCGGTAGTGCACAGGAAACGATCACCGGCTCCGCCGATGATGCAGTCGCAGCCCGCCAGGTTCTCGAGCCGGGCGCTCAGTACGGCGGCAGCAACATGTCCAAGCTCAACTTCCTGTCACTCGGTATCGCACTCGTGCTCGGAACTGCGGGTCTCCCACACGTTCTCATGCGCTTCTACACCGTCCCCACCGCGAAGGAAGCCCGTCGCAGCGTCGTCTGGGCCATCGCACTCATCGGCGCGTTCTACCTCTTCACCCTGGTGCTCGGCTACGGAGCCGCAGCAATCGTCGGACCGGACCGCATCCTGGCGTCGGCAGGCGGACAGAACTCCGCGGCACCGCTGTTGGCCTTCGAGCTCGGTGGCGTCATCCTGCTCGGTGTCATCTCGGCGGTCGCCTTCGCGACGATCCTCGCCGTGGTCGCCGGACTGACCATCACCGCGTCGGCGTCCTTCGCTCACGACATCTACGCCAGCGTCATCAAGAAGGGCGATGTCGACGAGAAGAAGCAGGTCAAGGTCTCGCGCATCACCGCCGTCGTGATCGGTGCACTCGCCATCGGCCTCGGCATCCTGGCGAACGGTCAGAACATCGCGTTCCTCGTCGCACTCGCCTTCGCGGTCGCTGCCGCGGCGAACCTGCCGACCATCGTGTACTCGCTGTTCTGGCGTCGCTTCAACACCACCGGCGCACTGTGCAGCATGTACGGCGGCCTGATCTCGACGCTCGTGCTCATCGTCTTCTCCCCGGCCGTGTCCGGATCGAAGACCGCGATGATCCCCGGCTCGGACTTCGCCTGGTTCCCGTTGTCCAACCCCGGAATCGTCTCCATCCCACTCGCATTCGTGCTGGGAATCGTCGGTACGCTGCTGTCGAAGGACAGCGAGAGCCGCGCCAAGCAAGCCGAGATGGAGGTTCGCTCGCTCACCGGTATCGGTGCGGAGAAAGCCACCGCCCACTGAGGGTTCCATCTCTCTCGCACACCTTCCAGTCCCTCGCACAGGTTGCAGCCTGTGCGGGGGACTGCAGTGTGTGCGGGAAGGGGGTCACCTTGCCGACCGCCGGACCACGGTGCGTGGGGTGGGGAGTGCGGCCGCGAGCTCGATCGACGCTCGCAGCTTGGACACCAGCCTGTCGGGGTTCTCGAGGTCGGACCACGTCAACCGGAGAACGATCCAACCGTGCGCTCGCAGCGCGTCCTCGCGCTTCTTCTCGGCGACCACAGCAGCAGCCGGTGTCTGCCCAGGTTTCAGATACTCGAGAGGTGCGGGATGAACGTTCCGCCCACCGGTCTTACGGCCACCACCGCTACGACCGACGGTGAAATGAACACGCTGCAGATCCGGGGCCCACAGTGCGATCCCGTGGACCAGGGCAGCGGACTGGTGACTCACGACGAGTCGGCCACCGGCGGCGTTCGCGTGCGCCCGCGTCCGGAGAACGTGGCGATCCTCGGGCCCCAGAGCCTGGAGCGCCGACCAATCGGCGAATGCGCCGCGTCGGATTCGCTTCATCGTCCCGTTCCTGGTCGCGGTCCGTATCTCGCTGTCCAACGTTCCGGTGCGCACGAGCTGGCTACGCATCAGCAACGGGTCCTCGTCGAATCGCATGGCGACGATCGTGGTCGATCGGGCGCGTTCGCGATAGCTGTGGATGAACGATCCTGGGGATAACTCGATTGTGTTGTACGATGCGCGATTTCGTTCTGCTCCCGCACACCTTCCAGTCCCTCGCACAGGTTGCAGCCTGTGCGGGGGACTGCAGTGTGTGCGGGGGTGGGAGCTGGTAGCTATCACAACTCCGCGGGCCCCGGTGAGGTCTGCCTCACACATCGGGGTTGACGCGTTTGGTTACGATCCCTTCCGTGGCCAAGCTGAAGGTAACCGTCAACGTCCCGCTCGACCCCGAGACCGCGTGGACTCATGCGTCCGATCTCGCCGACTACGACAAGTGGTTGTCCATCCACGAGGGATGGCGCTCCGACCTGCCGGAACAACTGTCCGTCGGCACCACTCTGGAGTCCGTCGCGTCGGTGAAAGGGATGCGTAACCGCGTCCGGTGGACCATCGAGAGCTACGACCCGCCGAAGAAGCTGAAGTTGAAGGGCAACGGCAAGGGCGGAGTGAAGATCGGGCTGGTGTTGTCGGTCGCGGAGGGCAAGAGCGGCGGCTCCGACCTGACGCTGGACGTCGAGCTCGGTGGTGCCCCCTTGTTCGGCCCGATCGGCTCCGGCGTCGCTCGGGCGCTGAAGGGCGACATCGAGAACTCGATGAAGACCTTCGAATCGCTGTACGCCTGACAACGGAGAGGCCTTTCCATGCCCGGCAGACACAGTGCCCCTGGTAGACACAGTGCCCCCGCGTCGGGTGCAAGCGCCGTTCCGGCGGTGAAGTACGGGATCATCGCCGTCGTTCTCCTGCTCGTCGTCGGCGGTGGAGTGTTCGCGGCGCAGAAGGCCTTCGGTTCCGATTGCACGGATCCGGCCACGTACTCCCTGGCCGCGGACCCTGCTATCGCCGGAGTGGTCCAGCAGGTCGTCGGCGACACCTCGGCCGAGGATCTCGGGTGCGCGACGGTGGAGGTCACCGCGACCGATTCCGGCACGGCGTCGGCTGCGGTGTCGATGGGTGCGGATGCGCCGTCGTTGTGGATCCCGGATTCCGCACTGTGGGTGGGAAAGGCCGTGCGCGCGACGGGTTCGCTGGTGGATGTGGCAAGCCAGTCGGTGGCGAGTTCCCCGGCGGTGATCGCCGCACGCAAGGACGAGGTTCCGTTCTTCGACTCCTGGTTGACTGCTCTGCAGCTGAAGAGTCTGCGCATCGGAAATCCGTTGACCAACACCATCTCCGACGCTGCCATTCTCGGGGCGCTCTCGGAGGCGGGCTCCGACGCGGACGCCGTGGATTCGGTGTCGGCCGCGCTGGTGCCGATCGCGCAGGCGCAGGCCGCTACCCGCGGTGAAGCAGATCCGACGGTGCGTCTGGAGGAGATGGTCGCCGACGGCGGAGTGTCGGTGGTGTCCGAGCAGTCGTACCTCGACTTCCAGAAATCCACCGGCGCCGAACTCGGCACGACGACGCCTCCCACCGGCAGTTTCTTTCTCAACTTTCCGCTGGCCGTAACCGAACCGGCCGACGATCGCGTCGAGGGCGCGAAGGCCGTCGGGCTCGCCGTGGCGCAGGCCCTGGCGTCGGAGACGGGGTTGCAAGCTCTGTCCGACGCCGGATTCCGAGCACCCGACGGCACTCCGCTCAGCGACGGCCGTGGCGTCGGGGACATCGAGGCGTTGACCATCGCCGACCAGCAGACTGCCGAGGAGACCCTGCGTCGCTACCAGGTTCTGGCCCTGCCGTCGCGCACCCTCGTGATGGAGGACGTGTCGGGGTCGATGGGGTACAGCGCGGGTGCGGACACCCGTATCGGGCTCACCGTGCAGGCCAGCGATACCGGCAATCGGTTGTTCCCGAACAACGCCGCGCTGGGGTTGTGGGCCTTCTCGGTCGGCCTCGGTGGGGGAGACCAGGACTACCGCGAGTTGGTTCCGATTCGTCGGCTCGACGAGGACGTGAACGGCACGTCGCAGCGTGACCTTCTGCTGCAGGCGACGCGCACGCTCCCAGGTCTCGTGGGCGGCGGAACAGGCCTGTACGACACGGCGCTCGCGGCGTTCCGCCAGGTCAAAGAGGGATACGACCCCGATTACATCAACAGCGTCATCATTCTCACCGACGGTTCCAACGAGGATCCGGGCAGCATCTCGCTCGACGAACTCCTCTCGACGTTGCGTGCCGAGCAGGATCCCACCAAGCCTGTCGTCATCGTCACGATCGGTATCACCGACGACGCCGACGCCGGGGTTCTCCAGCAGATCTCCGCGGCGACCGGCGGAACCAGCTTTCTGGCCAGAAATCCGGCGGAAATCCCCAACGTTTTTGTGAATGCTCTCAAGAGCCGCGCAGGACGCTGATTTTCCCGCTATTTTTGGGTTTGCCGTTTGCTCGGCGCGCTTCGTCGTGCATGATGCAGCGTGCAACGGAAGCTGACTGTTTGGGGGAACACGGGGATGTCGGGGCGTCACGGAACGGGAACGCGCAGAAATCCGCTGTACGTGGGGGGCGCGATCGTCGTCACGGCAGTAGTGGTCGTCGTCGGCGGATACTTCGGAGTGCAGGCCGTCCGTGCAGGTGGCGCCGAGTGCGACACCGTCGCGCAGGTGTCCGTTGCAGTCGATCCCACCGTCGCCCCGGTCGTCACGGACGTGCTGTCCACCGTGGAACCCGTCGACCGAGGGTGCACCGATTTCGACATCAGGGCCGAGGCGCCGACGGACACGGCCACCGAACTTGCCGGCAACAACGAGAACCGTCCGGACCTGTGGATCCCTGATTCGACGCTGTGGCTGCTGAAGACTCTCCGGTCGACCGGGGCTCTTCCCGAGGTGGCCAAGTCCTCGGTGGTCAACACCATGCCCGTCGTCGTCACGCGTCCGGGTGAGTCGGTTCCGGTGAACACCTGGCTGGAGGTGCTGCAGAATCCGGGCCTTCGGATCGGCGATCCGCTGGACAGCAGCGGATCCCTCGCCTCGATTCTCGGAGCTCTGTCGGAATCGGAGGTCGCGATCTCCGACGCCAAGGCAGTCTCTGCCGCACTGGTCCCGAAAGCTCAGGACTACGGCCGGATCGCGAATCTGCCGCACGGAACGGCGGATCTCGTCGACCAGGTCGCGGCCGAGGGTGGAACGTCGGTTGCAACCGAGCAGAGCGTGCTCGCGTACAACGCCGCGCATCCCGATGCCCCGCTCGAAGCGTCGGTTCCACCGACGGGCAGCTATTTCCTGAACTATCCGCTCGCGGTCACCGCGGCAGCAGGCCCGGACTACGACCGCGTCAAGGATGCCGGTACCGCGTTGGCGTCGGCGCTGTCGACCACCTCGGCTACCGAGGCCCTGACGGCCGCCGGTTTTCGGCAGGCCAGCGGTGTTCCAGTGGCCGACGGTAGGGGTGTGGGTTCGGTCGCGTCGCTGGAGTTGAAGAATCCGCTGGCCATCGAATCGACGCTGCGTGACTGGTCGGTGCTGGCCCTTCCGCTTCGCACCCTCGTCGTCGAGGACGTATCCGGGTCCATGGCGGCGCGGTCCGGTGACTCGACACGGATAGCTCTGACCGTCGATGCAAGCCTCGGGGCCAACGCTCTCTTCAGCGACCAGACCGAGATGGGGCTGTGGGCGTTCTCCATCGGTCTCGGCGGAGGACAACAGGATTATCGCGAGTTGGTTCCCCTGGGAGCGGTGGACACGGTGTTCAACGGTCTGCCACAGCGCGAAGCGATTCTGTCTGCAATCCGCGGGCTTCCAGGCATCGTGGGTGGCGGAACCGGTTTGTACGACACCACTCTCGCTGCGTTCCGTCGGGTCAAGGAAGGGTACGACCCGAATTTCGTCAACAGTGTCATCCTGCTGACGGACGGTACGAACGAGGACGAAGGCAGCCCCAGCTTGGATCAGCTGATCGAAACCTTGCAGCGCGAACAGGATCCGGTGCGCCCCGTCGTCATCGTCACCGTCGGTATCACCACCGACGCCGATCCTGTTGCGCTGCAGAGAATTGCCGCTGCGACGGGTGGTACCAGCTACGTCGCCGAGGATCCGCGTGACATCCCGAACGTGTTCGTGCAGGCACTGAACAGCCGAACCCAACGCATCGGCGGCGAGTAGCTCTAGACGAACGTCAGCACGATCCCGGCGGTGCAGCACAGTGCGACGACGGCGAGGGCCAGCGCGTCGGACAGCCCCGGTCGGCTCGGGTGCGCGGTGATCTGGCCGGTACCGCCGCGGGCGGTGATCGCTTCGCCCATCTCGGTTGCCCGACGAATGGCGATGGACATCGTCGCGGTGATCAGGTCGACGATCGAGTTGTCCGAAGCGCTGTTGAGCACCGATTTCGGCCGGAGTTTGCGGGCTGCGATCATCGTGCGCATCTCTTCGATGAGCAGGGGTAGCGATCGCAAACACAGTGCCAGGGTCGCGGCCCATTCGTCGACCGGCAATTTCAGCTTCTTCAGCGGCGAGACCAGTACGGCCACTGCGGGTGCGATGTCGCTCATCGACGTCGTCCACCCGATCATCAACGAGGCCCCCAGAAGAACGAAGGCGAAGACGGTCGAGCGTAGGAACAACAGAACCGCATCGAGACCGAGCGGAACGTTGATGAGTGCGCCGACGAGAAACAGCACCCAGATCCACCACGGAGGCCGCGGAACGGCGGTCGGTGGAACTCGGCCGATCACCGCCGCGACGACGAGCACTCCGACGACGAGTCCGATGGATGCCCAGGACGGTGCGACGACGATCGTGATGCTGATCAGCAGCACCGCGAGCAGTTTGGTTCCCGCCCAGAGTCGATGGATGGGCGAGGAACCGGGGACCTGACGGAGAACGACTGTGGTCACGACGCGACCCTGCCGGCGTCGAGTACGACGGTCCGATCGCAGATTCGATCCATTCCGTCGACGTCGTGCGAGATCACCACGATGGCAATCCCTTGTCGTCGCAGCGATCCGAGCACGTCGATGATCTCCGTTCGGCCGGGCGGATCCAAGCCGGCAAGGGGCTCGTCGAGCACGAGAATTCGAGGTTTGTTGACAATCAGGCCTGCAATCACGACGCGACGCATCTGCCCGCCGCTGAGCGAGTCGATCTCGCGGCCCGCAAGGGTGCGATCCAGCCCGACGGCGTCCATGGCCACCGCGACCTTGGCGGATCCCACCTCCGGACCTCCCGCGGACTCGATGTCCTCGGCGACGGTTCGACGCTGCAGTTGCAGACGTGAATGTTGGAAGGCCAGGCCCACGGCACCGACGTTGCCCGCGATGTCGCGTCCGTCCAAGCGAGCGGTGCCTGCCGACGGTGACGTCAACCCGGCGAGAATCCAGGCCAGCGTCGACTTGCCGGATCCGTTGCCGCCGAGGACAAGAATGCCGTCGCCTTTCGAGATGGACAGATCGATGCCGTGCAGAGCGTCCTGAGACCACGGGGTCCGGCTGTTGTAGGTGTGGGTGACGCCGGTCAACGTCATCAGGGGCGCGCCGGTGTGGAAAGCGTCCGCGGAGTAGGCGAAGTGCCCGCGCATCCAATCGGGTGTATGTGCGACCTGGAACCCGCTGTGCAGGTGTACGACGCGATCGGCAGCCACCGTCTCCAACTCCTGATGCGTGACGAGCACGACGGACATCGGGTGTCGTTTCGGAAGTGCCGCAAGCAAGGCCACCAGACTCGCGCGACCATCCGCGTCGATCATCGCGGTGGCCTCGTCGGCGATCAGAAGAGCGGGACGCCGAGCCAGGGCCGACGCCACGGCAAGTCGTTGCAGCTGGCCGCCGGACAACGACGACGTGTCCCGCTCGCCCAGACCTGCCAGCCCGACTTCGGACAGTACCGATTCGACGTCGATGTCGTAGCCGGGCGGAAGCCCCCACACGACGTCGTCGGCGACGCGGCTGCCCAGCACCTGACTTTCCGGGCGTTGCAGCACGACGGCCGTTCCTCCGGTCAGTCCGAGTCCGGCTGTGCCCGGGCGTTCCACCGTCCCCGACGTCGGCTCACGGCCCGCGAGGATGCGTGCGAGTGTGGATTTGCCCGACCCGTTGTGTCCGACGACGGCAACGAACTCACCGAGCTCGATCCGCAGGTCGATGTTGTCCAGTGCGGCGAATGTGCTGTCCGGATAACGGAATCCGACGCCGCGCAGTTGTACCGGAAGTGGTCCGACGGCACCGTCCGTTGCGACGGGCAACCGGTCGATCACCGGGATGGTGGCGAGCCGATCCAGGACGGCGCCGAGGATCAGCCAGGCGAACAGGGCGCCGAAGACGATCGACAGTGTGGTCGTGCCGAGAATCCACCACCACCAGTGATCGAGGATGGTTCCGACGCTGTCCCGCAGAACATTCGCGGGGGTGACGAGGAATTCGGCCCGAGACATCAAGCGGGCCAAGCCTTCCACGGTGTTCTCGATGGTCCGCAGAAACAGCTCTCGCAGTGGCGACAGAATCAGCAGCAGGCCGACCATGATTGCCCCGGTTGCCGGACCCACCACCATCGACGTGGCCAGAACGGACAGCAGCCCCTGCTTCTTCCGTTTGGCCCGGCCGACGAGGCCACCCAGGATCGCGGACATGGCGACGGTGAACGCGGTGGTGGTGCCGGCTGCGACGAACGCCACGAGCACGCCCGCAACCGCCGCTGCCACGAGTGCTCGGGTGCGGTGACGCTGCACCACGACGGCCATCGGCACGGCCGCCACGATCTGAAGCGCCGTGGCCATGGGAACGAGAATCGCGACGACCGACAGGGCGACCGCGAAACTGCTCATCACCGCTGCCGTAGCCAGCTCGGTAGGCGATAGAGCCCCGGACGTGCGAGGCTCGGCGGGGCTGACTGTCACTTGTCCAGTGTGCCAGCAACCGAGATGGGCGTTTCACGCTCTGCGAACGAAAGAGGCACAGCACAGTGATCACAGTCGACGAAGAGGACTGGGAAACCCCCGTCGGCGCGCAACTGCGCGCAGCACAACGCGCTGAACTGGACGCGCGTTACGGCAACAGCAACCACGAGCCCGGCGCGGCGCCCACCTCCGAGGACATCCTGGTGTTCGTCGTCGCACGGGACGACACCCACGTCGGAATCGGGTGCGGGGCGCTACGACTGCTCGACGAGGGCGAAGCGGAAATCAAACGGATGTACGTCATCCCTCCCGAACGGGGACGAGGCGCTTCGGTGGCGATACTGCGACGGCTGGAAACCAGTGCCCGAAATCGGGGGATCCGTGTCCTCAAACTGGAGACCGGATCCGGACAACCCGACGCCGTTCGCTTCTACGAGCGCGAGGGGTACTCCCGCATCGACGGATTCGGGCCTTACACCGACTCGCCGACATCCATCTGTTTCGAACGGACGCTGTAAGCCAGGATCCAAGACACACAACAAGAGCACCCGACCAGGTCGGGTGCTCTTGTCATGTCTTCGGGTAGGTCGAGTCCGACTACCTGGTTCGCTGGCTTGTCGCCGGGCCCGCGGGACGGCGACGACGGCCACCGCCTGCGGCGTGCTGCCGCTGATCCGGCTGTCCCTGGCTGGAGCGTCCCTGGCTCGGCTGGCCCTGCCCGGAACGCGCCTGGCCCGAACGGGTCTGCTGCCCGGACTGCGCGCGGTCACCCTGGCCGGCGCCACGAGCACTACCACCACGAGCACTGCCACCACGAGCACTGCCACCACGGGCACTGCCGCCGCGGGGTGCGCCGTTGCGGGGCCGAGGGGTTCCCTGACGCTGCGGTTGCGGTGCTGCCTTCGGTGCGGGCTCGACGTAGCGAGCCTGCTCGCCCACGAGTTCTGCAACCTGCGGTGAATCTGCCGTGACGCGGACGGGAGTCACCGTGATCGCGGCCTTGCGAAGCAGCACGGCAGTGTCCTTGCGCTGCTCGGGAAGGACGACGGTGACGACGTCTCCTGCGCTTCCAGCTCGGGCGGTACGGCCTGAACGGTGCAGGTAGGCCTTGTGCTCGGCAGGCGGGTCGACGTGCACGACGAGCTGAACGTCGTCGACGTGGACTCCGCGAGCCGCGACGTCGGTAGCGACGAGAACTCGAGCGGTGCCGGACGAGAACGCGAGCAGGTTCCGGTCACGGGCAGCCTGCGACAGGTTGCCGTGGAGGTCCACCGACGGGATACCCGCCTCGGTGAGCTGCTTGGCAAGCTTGCGCGCCTGGTGCTTGGTGCGCATGAACAGGATTCGGCGGCCGGTGCCCGACGCCAACTGCTGAACGAGCTTCTTCTTCGCCTCGACACCGTCGACCTCGAACACGCTGTGGGTCATGGCTTCGACGTGCGACGTTGCTTCGTCGACGGAGTGTGTGACCTGGTCGGTGAGGAATCGCTTGACGAGCTTGTCGACTCCGTTGTCCAGCGTCGCAGAGAACAGCAACCGCTGTCCCTTCTGCGGTGTGGCAGCGAGGATCCGGGTCACGACGGGAAGAAAGCCGAGATCGGCCATGTGGTCGGCCTCGTCGAGGACGGTGATCTGCACGCCGTCGAGGCTGACGTGGCGCTGCTTCATCAGGTCTTCGAGGCGTCCCGGGCAGGCGACGACGATGTCGACGCCTGCGTTCAAGGCGGACACCTGGCGGCCCTGGGACACACCGCCGAAGATCGTGGTGACCTTCAGCTTGTAGGCGGCCGCCAGCGGTTCGATGGCGACGGCGATCTGGGTCGCCAGTTCACGAGTGGGGGCGAGGATCAGCCCACGCGGACGACCGGGCTTGCGGTTGCCCGCGAGCTGGCCGGCGAGGCGAGCGACCATGGGAATGGAGAACGCGAGGGTCTTGCCGCTTCCGGTCTTTCCACGTCCGAGCACGTCGCGTCCGGCGAGTGTGTCGGGAAGAGTGTCGGCCTGGATGGGGAAGGGCTCGGTCTTGCCTTGTGCTGCAAGTGCCTCGGCGAGTGCATTCGGCACGCCGAGTGAAGCAAAGGTAGTCATAGTGATGGGTTGCGCCTTTCGGGCATGGTGCTGCACCGCAAGGTTCACTGCTGTGACCTGTGAGTGCAAGGTTGGCGAGACTGCCGGTGGGCAATTTCGATCGCCGTAAGAAAAGCCTGTGCAGGGTGCACATGGACAACACGGCCGAGGCCGGGCGGAAGTTGAAGCATTCCACGACGTCTGGCGTGCAGCTACACACACCGTTGCCCAGTGTAACCGCTGAACCCTCCATCGCCTTCCCGGAGTGACGTATCAGGCAGCTCTGTGGGTCGTCGCCAGCAGTTTTGCCGCGTATTCCTCGGCGAACTCGTGTTCGACGAACGAGCAGTACCGTCGTGCGACCGGCATCGGGGGCGCCTGCGAGCTGTACCTGTGCCCGGTAGGAGTCTCGAAGTCGTAGACATGGATCGCCCGCGGCTCCGCTCGCTTCGGTGTGGACGTCCACCCGTCGGCTTCTTTGGCGTAGTTGCACGCGGCGCACAATCCCGCTCCGTTGTGCGCACTGGTTGCACCGCCGTGTGCGTGGGAGCGAATGTGGTCGCGGTGACGTATCGGGGCGTCGCACCACGGTGTGCGGCACGTTCGGTCACGCACGTCGATCAGCGTGGCCAACGCTGTGGGAAAGCTCCGCGCCTTGGATTCCATCGCGGTCAGAGCGCCGGAGAGTGGTTCCGCGTACAGCTTGCGCAGCTCGGTGCGCACAGGTGATGCGGCGGCGTCGGCGACGAGCTTGCGTGCGATCGACGCGGGGATCTCGCCGTAGCCGCTCAGATGAGCCGGCTTCGAGTCGTGTCCGAACAGCGTCTCGTCGGAGATGACGAGATTGACCGACACCGCGGCCCCCGAGGCTGCGTGCGCTGTACCGGTGATGCGCTCGAACGCGAGGTCGGCCATGATCTGATCGCGGGTGCGACGTTCGTCCCCCACACCGACCAAGGAGTCGGCGTCTCTTCGTAGAGTTGCCCACATCGAGACACCTCTGTCCATCGATGTCATCACCTTGAACTCGCACATGAAGTCGGGATGGGGCCGAGTGCTCGCACGGCGTTGTTCGAACGCTCTTGCTTTCCTCCTGGCCACGGAGGCGGGGTCCAGTTCAGCTGCCAATGCCCGGGCTCGACGCTCGATCGCGTTGTCTCCCAGATTCTTCAAGGTTGCCGAGTCGGAGCACAATTGCTCGTCGATCGACCGCCTGTCCTCTGCGGTCAAGCACGCAGTTTCTCTGGCGATCAGAGTTGCTCGCCACTCGTTCAGCTCACCCGAACGCAGGCGTGCGTGGGTATGGGGCATCTCGTGGACGAGGGCCCGGGCGAGGCCCAACAGCCGGCCACCCTTGTTCGGTGACTCACGACGGGCGAGGCCGATCTGCGACGCGACTCCCTTGCGCCACTCTGCCTTCGGTCGACCCTTCGCCTTACGTTCTGCGGCAATGCTGTTCGCCACGGCGTCCGTGACGGTGGCTTGGTGCGCGGAGCCCGCGCTCTTCAAGTCCTCGAGCGCGGAGATGAGGTCGATTCCCGCCGCCGCGTCGTCGTCGAACTCGCTGGTGCGCAGACGGGCCACGAAACCGAGTACTTCTGAAGCGTTCACAAGTCCCCCCAAGGAATGCATTCGAACGTATGTTCTACAGTAACCGACGGGGGCTCACGCCGCAACCACGCGCTTCCCTCAGTGGCGAACGGCTTGGTATCGTTCGCGCATCGACACATATTCTCTGTGAACCAGGCCTCTCACGACGGCTGTGTACGCCGCGCACGCGCGGTGGTGATTACGTGCGCCACGGGAGGAACCCGATCGAGGGTTCCCAGCTCCCGTCCCGTACCGAGCCCAACATTCATCGGAGTTCTTTCACCATGTCGTCGACACCTCTTCCCTTCACGTCTTCCATCGGCGCCCGCGCTGAACTGCGGGCAGACTGCAGCAACTGTTTTGCCCTGTGCTGCACAGCTTTAGGATTCTCTCGATCGGCGGATTTCGCCGAGGACAAGGCAGTCGGTGCACCGTGCCGACACCTCGGGTCGGATCACTCCTGCTCTGTTCACGACAGTCTTCGCAGCCGCGGTTTTCGTGGGTGCACGGTATTCGACTGCTTCGGCGCAGGGCAGGCTGTGTCGCAACGTCTTTTCGGCGGTGTCGGCTGGCGTGATCGACCGGACACGCGTCAGTCGATGTTCGCGGCGTTCACGACCGTCAAGCTACTGCACGAAATGCTCTGGTATCTGGCCGAAGTGGGGGAGCGCACGTACGACCCGGATCATGCGGACGAAGCACGCAGCGTCACGAACACGATCACCACGCTGACGGCATCAGGTCCCGAGGAGGTGCTCTCGGCCGACGTCGAGAACCTTCATCTCACCGTGAGAGTGCTTCTGATGGACGTCAGCGCTGAAATACGGTCTCGCTACTTCGCCGAAGGGGATCGCCGGGATCGACGGCTGACACCGGGCGCGGACCTGGCTGAAATCGACCTGCGCGGACTGCCCCTGTGCGGAGCCGATCTTCGTGGCGCGTGCCTCATCGCGGCGGACCTTCGACACTGCGATGTCACGGGCGTCGACCTGCTCGGAGCAGACCTGCGAGACGTACGCGTCGAGGGAACAGATCTCTCGGGTGCTCTGTTTCTGACCCAGTCGCAGGTGAACTCCGCGCAGGGTGACGAACGAACACGCCTTCCAGCCGGGATCGAACGCCCACGGCATTGGAACGCGGAGTGACCGAAGTGCCCTCGGCAGGATTCGAACCTGCGACCTACCCTTTAGGAGAGGGTTGCTCTATCCCCTGAGCTACGAAGGCGAGTTGTGCACGTGCGAGTGTACCGGCTCCCTTGGGCGAGATGAACTCGTGCCCGCTACGCCCATCGAGGGCTGGTGAACGCGAGAAGCCGCCCACACGAATGTGGGCGGCTCCGCTGACAGTGTCCGCCAGTGCGCCTCTCGGCAAGAGGCCGCTCGAAGCGGCAATGTGTTGGTACCCGGGGCATGGATCGAACACTGTCGATCGGTTCAACTCATGCCGGTGGAAAATGATTCCCCGCGTCGCCGACGGACGTTCTAGGCAGCGCCCTGTGCTGCTTCCAGTCTGCGAGCGACCAGAGCTGCCTGCAGATGGCGGATGCCCGACGGCCGTGTCGGGTCGAATCCGGTGAGCTGCGCGATTCTTTTGAGGCGGTAGTCGACCGTATTGGTGTGCAAGTGCAGTTGCCGCGCGGACCGCTGACGGTTGAGGTCGTGCGAGATGTGGATCTCCAGCGTTTCCAACAGTTCCGGTGACGCGTCGAGCGGTTCGAGGATCTGCCGGAGGTGGCGTCGTCCTGGGCCTGGGCGCGTCAGCTGGTACTCGAGAACCAGATCGTCCATCCGGTACAACCCTGCCGGGCGGTGGAGTTGGTGCGCGAGCGCAAGCAGTTCGTGCACCTGGTCCGCGGCCGTCGGGATGTCCGCGGTGGCTGCTTGTTCGGCGGTGACGGTGAGTTGTACTTCGGCGGCCGTGCTGAGGCGGTGCACGAGTGCTTCCACCCATTCCTCGTCCTGCACGCCGGGAATGAGGACGGTGCCGCCTTCGGTGCTGAGCATCGACAGGGGGCTACGTCCGCAGACGGTGGCCAGTTCGGCTTGGACCCGCCGGAGTTTGCGGCGAGCAGCGACGGTGCGTTGGATTGCCGGATCGTTCTCGTCGGGATGAGGCGGCACGGACAGAGCGAGGACGAGGTAGCTGTCCGCGAGCTCGATGCCGGACTGCCGAGCGATCGAGACGGCGTTGTGTCCGCTGAGCAAGGAGGACACGAGGGTGTGCGCGGCGGTGTGGTGCTCGCTCGCGACGGACTGCAGTTCCTCGACGTAGCTCTTCGACGCGGCGATCGAGACTTTCTCCGACAGCAGGACGAACATCCGTGCTGCTTCGATCAGATCGCTCGTGTCGCCTTCGCCTGCGCGTTTGGACACCAGGTTCCAGCCGATCTGAATTCCTTCGTGGTACACGGTCAGTACCGATTCCAGCGGCACGCCCTCGCGTGCCCACTGGCTGGCCTTGGCGCGGAGCTCTGCCAGGTCGCTTTCGTTGGGCGGGCGTCGTTCGTCGAGCATCTGCACAGCGATGCTGATGCATTTGACGGTGAACTCGGTGACGTCGCCGTGCAGTTGTTCGCCGGGCAGCGAGCCGCAGGGTGTATTGGCCGCGAAGTGGCCGACCAGCAATCGCGCGACAGCGCGGAAGTCGCGGAGCGGCGCCGACGCCGGCTGGCCGGCAACCATGATTCCGAGGCTTGTCGTGTTGTGAGCGGTCACAGATCAGCCTTTCGTGTAGGAACTTCAGCTCTGTCCGAAAAAAAGTTACTGATGCGTATTGTTGCGCATCCACGCAAAAATGGTTGGAAACTTGACCGAAACCCCGGCGATTCTGAACCCGAAGTTTGTTTTCAGGCGTCTAACAAACTTGATCATAGGATGTTATCAACGCGTTATCCAGTCTTTCAACGGAGAAATTTGTGAAGGCTCTCAACTCGTCTCGGATTCGGGTTGCGACATTGCCTAAACAATCCGGGGAACCTACTCACGGTGCCGATCGTGGGCTTAGCGTCGTCGTGTGCCGATCGGAGTCTGTGGTCGGCACAGAGAATCGGATCCGATCACGAGGGGGTGGGGACAGTGAACGGAGCACCAGGTCGAACGACCTTGCTTCGAGATCTCGAGCCAGTGATCGAGCAGAGACTCGAGCGTCATCTACGTACCGCGCAGAGGTGGGACCCGAGCGCCTACGTTCGGCCGGAACTGTATTGGGGGCAGCGCCGCTCGTCGCTGACCGAGACGGCGAAGGCCGCGCTCGTCACCACGCTGCTCACACACAACAACACTGCGCTCGTCGACCCGGCCCGGGAACTCTTCACGAGTTCACCTGCGTGGGCCGAGTGGAGCGCGGTCTGGTCCGACGAGAAGCGTTCACATGCGGATGCGATCCAGCGATACCTGGTCGCCACCAGGAGCGTCGACGCCGTCGCGCTGGACCGAGCGAGGGTGCAGTGCACCACCATCGGGATCGAGTCGTCGATGGAGGGCGACAACTTCCTTCGCTCGATCGTCCACTCCACGATCGATGTCATGGCGACGATGGTGAGCCACCGCAACACGGCCGTCGAGTGCGCGGATCCGGTGGCGGAGGAGCTGCTCGAGCGCATCGTGGCCGATCAGGAGCGGCACGTGGCGTTCTTCTCCGACGTCGTCGCGGGTGCTTTGGAGTCTGCGCCGGCGCAGACGCTCAAGGCGATCACCGAGGTTCTGATGAATTTTCAGCTGCCCGGGAGTGGGCTCGTCGGTTTCGAGCGCAGCGCAATGCTGCTCGCCCGCGACGGAATCTACGATCTCCGTCTGCATCTCGACGACGTACTCCTTCCCGCTGTACGGATGTGGCGCATCTTCGATCGGTCGGCCGTGGATTCGTCCGACCGCAATCGCAGGATCCTGTCCGACTTCCTCGATGACATGGAGGTCCAGGCGACCACCTTCGAGCAACTGCGGATTCGCGCTCGTGCGCGGGACGCAGCAAGACTGCGCGCGTCCTAGAACGCTCGCACGAGACCCCCGGGGGGTCTGTGGGAAGGCGCCCTCTCTCCGGTTCTCCGATGATTGCTCTCGGAGAACCGGAGAGAGGGTACTTGCCGTTCGAGAACCCGCATGCGCCCGTGGTGTGGACTATCGTGTGGGGCGGCACAGCGAGCGGAGGCAGCCACGTGAGCAGCAGCACCATCGTCGTCGGAATCGACGGGTCGGAAGCGTCGGATCTGGCGGTCGTGTGGGCCGCGCAGACAGCGTCCAATCGGGATTGCACCCTGCGGATCGTCGCCGCTGTCGACCTTCCTTCCTATCTACCCGAGGACAACGACGTTCGAGCCGTGTTCGGCTCTCGGCTCGTCGCCGCGGAAACCCTTGCGCGTGAAAGCATCGAGGGCTCCGCGTTGTCCGTCGTGACCGAGGCCCGGGACGGAACGGTCGTCGACGTTCTGCTGTCCGAGTCCGAGAACAGCGCCCTCGTCGTCCTGGGTGCACGCGGGCTGGGCGAATCGGATTCCGGACTGCTCGGATCTGCTGCCATTGCACTCACCGCCCACGCGTCGTCCCCTGTCGTCGTGGTTCGGGGCCGCAGTATCGACGGACGCCCGCCCACAACGGGGCCCGTCGTCGTCGGAGTCGACGGGTCCGCCGTCGGCCAGGCAGCGGTGGCAGCGGCCTTCGACGAGGCGTCGCACCGCGGTGCGCCCCTGGTTGCGGTGCATGTATGGGCCGACGTGGCCCTCGCTCCGATGTCGGCCGTGCCACTGCAGTGGGACGACATCGCGTCGTCGGAGGAAGCGGTTCTGGCGGAAAGCCTTGCCGGATGGCAGGAGAAGTATCCCGATGTCGAGGTCAGGCGAGTCGTCGCGCAGGACAGGCCGGTGCGGGTGCTCGCACAGTTGTCCGAGCAAGCGTCGCTGATCGTCGTCGGGAATCGCGGCCGCGGTGGTTTCCGCGGGATGTTGCTGGGCTCGACCAGCTACGCCCTCATCCACACGGCGGACTGCCCCGTACTGGTTGCCCGAGGCGAGTCCTGACGCGGCAGAGTATGCCGAACTAGACGGCGACGGTCAGTAGGAACGCGACGTCCTCGATTGCTTCGACGCTGTGGCGGGCATCCGGCACTACGAGGAGGTCGCCTGCCGAGCCCTTCCAGGATTTCTCGCCGCTCACCAGGGTGAGCTGACCGCTGATGACGAGGACGGTGGACTCACCGGACAGGTCGTGCTCGGCCAGTTTGTTCCCGGCGGCCAACGCGACGACCGTCTGGCGCAGGTGACGCTGGTGCCCGCCGTAGACGGTCTGCGAACTGCGGCCACTCGACGTGCCCACGGCGAGCTTCAATTGCTGGCGGGCAAGGGCGGTGAGTGACTTCTTGTCCATGCGCCCCAGTATGGCCCAACCGCAGCCGCGGTGAGGGGCATCGGAGCGAAATCCACTGTGAATCAGGTAGTTCGGTAAGCCTTGCCGTACTGGTTCCAGCGGAAGCGGTGGCCGCTCTTCTCGCTGACACGCCACTCGCCGAGCGTTGCCGCCCAGCCGTCGGGAATGTGCGGTGCACGAGTTTCTCCCTCGACCGAGAGGTCGATCTCGGTGACTTCCAACCGTGTCGTGAACGGCAGTGCAGCGCGGTAGATTTCGCCGCCGCCGATGATCCAGACCTCACCGTCGACGAGGGCGAGCGCGTCCTCGACGCTGCCGGCGGTGTCTGCTCCGTCGGCGTGCCAACTGCGGTCTCGGGTGACGACGATGTTGCGCCGACCGGGCAGCGGTCGAAATCGTTCCGGCAGCGAATCCCAGGTCCTACGACCCATGACGACGGGATGGCCGCGGGTGATCTCGCGGAAGTGAGCCATGTCCTCGGGGATGTGCCACGGGATGGTCGTGCCGTCGCCGATGACTCCGTCGTGGGCCTGTGCCCAGATGGCGCCCACCGTCGTCGGGCTCATACAGCGACCGGCGCCTTGATGGACGGGTGGTGCTGGTACCCGACGACCTCGATGTCCTCGAACTGGTAGTCGAAGATCGAATCACGCTGTGCAAGCTTCAGTTTCGGGTACGGGAACGGTTCCCGGCTCAGTTGCTCGGCAACTTGCTCGCGGTGGTTGTCGTAGATGTGGCAGTCGCCGCCGGTCCACACGAAGTCGCCGACTTCGAGGCCCACCTGCGCAGCGACCATGTGCGTCAGCAGTGCGTAGCTGGCGATGTTGAACGGAACTCCGAGGAACAGATCGGCGCTGCGCTGATAGAGCTGGCAGGACAGTTTGCCGTCGGCGACGTAGAACTGGAAGAAGGCATGGCAGGGCGGCAGTGCCATCTGCGGAATCTCGCCGACGTTCCACGACGAAACGATGTTGCGTCGCGAATCGGGATCCGAGCGCAGAAGGTCGAGAGCAGCCGAGATCTGGTCGATGTGCTCGCCCGACGGTGTCGGCCACGACCTCCACTGGACCCCGTAGACGGGACCGAGTTCACCGTCGGGTGCTGCCCATTCGTCCCAGATGGTGACGCCGTGCTCCTGCAGCCAGGACACGTTGGAGTCGCCGCGGAGAAACCACAGCAATTCGTAGACGATCGACTTCAGATGCACCCGTTTGGTGGTGATCAGCGGGAATCCCTCGGCGAGGTCGAACCGCATCTGGTGGCCGAAGACGCTGGTCGTGCCCGTCCCGGTGCGGTCGGACTTGGCGGTGCCGGTCGCGAGTACGTGCCGCAGCAGATCTTCGTACGGGGTGGAAACCATGTGGAACATTATGCGCTCCGTGCTGTCGATCCGCGCCGAGCACCCGACCGGCGCTGTGTCGATGGTGCGCAAGTGTCGGCGCCGAGCGCATAATTGCGCCATGCCCGAGTTGCCCGAAGTCGAAGCCCTCGCCGGTTTCCTCCGTGAGCACGCCGTCGGCGCTGTGATCGGTCGTGTCGACATCGCCGCACTGAGCGTGCTCAAGACGTTCGATCCGCCCATCACGGAGTTGCAGGGACGAGACGTGACCGACGCAGCGCGGTTCGGCAAGCACCTGGCTGTCCAGGCAGGGGATCTCTGGCTGATCACGCATCTGTCCCGCGGCGGATGGCTTCGGTGGACGGACAACCCGTCGGCGGCTCCGCCGAAACCGGGGAAGGGTCCGCTGGCGCTCCGTGTCCACTTCTTCACGCCGGAGGGGCTGACCCCCGCCATCGACCTCACCGAAGCGGGCACGAAGAAACGGCTGGCAGTCTGGGTGGTGCGTGATCCGCAGGAAGTGCCGGGCATCGCTCGCCTCGGTCCCGACGCCTTGGCCGTCACGGAAACGGAATTCGCGGACATCCTGAAGGGCACGACGGCTCGGCTGAAGACGGTTCTCGTCGACCAGTCGATGCTGGCCGGGATCGGCAACGCCTACTCCGACGAGATCCTCCACGTGGCCAAGCTTTCACCGTTCGCGTCGTCGGGCAAGCTCGATGCCGAGTCGGTCGGAGTGCTGTACGCCGCGATGCGCGAGGTGCTGCTGGACGCCGTCGCCAGGTCGACCGGTCAGGATGCGGCCCGGCTGAAGGGCGAGAAGAGATCGGGAATGCGGGTGCATGCCCGGGCGGGTCTGCCGTGTCCGGTCTGCGGGGACACCGTCCGCGAGGTCTCCTACGCCGAACGTTCCTTCCAGTACTGCGCGACGTGCCAGACATCCGGCAAGATCCTGGCGGATCGCCGGATGTCCCGCCTGCTCAAGTAGCCGACGCTTCGGTCTTCTGGCTCGCGTAACCGCGGTAGCCCTCCCAGGCCCGTCGCCGATCGCTGCGCGGGTCACGTTGGACCCGGGTTCTGGTGTCGAAAATGAGTGTCTCGCGCGTACTTTCGTCGTACTTCGGCCAACTCGGGAGCGGCGAGCCCGTGCGCGCGAACTCCAACCACTGCGACTGGACGTGTTCGGTGACCTCTTGGAAGGCGCGTCGTCCACCGGGAACGGTCATCAACTTGCCGAACGACGTCTCGTTGATTCCGAACACTGCGAACAGTTCGAATCCATGTGTGGCGTCGAGTCCGAGCCACTTCATCACCCGCGGCGCGAAATCGAATCGATAGCTGTAGGTCGGAGCCCTGCGCGAGTGTGTTTCCGCGACCTCGATGGACGGTTTCCAGAACGTGAAATCGCCTCCGACGTCGATCGCTGCCGATTCCTGCGGATAGTCGGGGTACGCCTCGAGGACAACGTCTTTCGCGGCAGGGTCGGTCAGTGCGAAGAGTGTGTCGATGCGTGACGGATTGGTCGGGAGGGCGTCGAGCACCTTGGGGAACAGCGTGCCCTCGCGTCCGTTGGTGCCGATGATCAGCGGAACCGCGTGGGCAGTGCCGTCGGCGCAGGCGTCGACCGGGTTCTTCGGCAGAAAGTCACCGTCGACGACCGGGCCGAACGGATGGAGGCCGGGAGTGCTCTTGACGACCGACAGAGCCAGCTTCGAGCCCGTGCTGCCGAGAGTCTTCACGTCGGCGCTGTCCAGGGTGCTCGCTACGTTGCCTCCGTCGCCGAGGAGTTCGACGAACTGACGTGCCCAGTCCGTCGCTCGGTCCTGGGTGGCGACGAGTCCGGGAGCCGAACTTTCTGCGATGGCCCGCGCGAACAAACCCTTCGCCGACGGTGTCGCCAACAAAGTCGTCACCGCGTTGCCGCCGGCGGATTCGCCGAAGACGGTGACGTTGTCCGGATCGCCACCGAACGCGCTGATGTTGCGCTGCACCCATTCGAGCGCGGCCACCTGATCTCGCAAGCCGAGATTGGAGTCGAATTGCCTGGTCGGTGTCGAGAACTGGGAGAAATCGAGGTAACCGAGCGTGCCCAGGCGGTAGTTGATGGACACGTAGACGATTCCGTCCCCGTCCTTCAGCGCCCGACGCACCAACGAGCCCCCGCCGTAGAGCGGGGTGGCCGACGTTCCCAGCGTGTAGGCGCCGCCGTGGATGAAGACCATGACCGGCAGAGACCCCACGCTCCGGCGTCCGGGAGCCAGAACGTTGAGGGTGAGGCAGTCCTCGCTCGACGGTTGGTACTTGTTCACCGACAGCATGGTTCCGCGCTTGTGCTGGACCGAGGCGTTGCCCCATTCGGTGGCGTCCCGCACTCCGGTCCACGGCGCTACCGGCTGTGGTGCGCGCAGGCGGAGCGGGCCCACCGGAGGAGCTGCATAAGGGATTCCCCGCCACGTGACAAGGTCAGCCACGGTCTTTCCCTGCAGGACGCCGTCCACGGTGGTGACTCTGGTGTTCGCGAGCATGACACGCAGTCTACGCGGAGATCTTACCGACGGGTAAGTATCGGGGAGTATGGACAATCGGGGTCATGGAGTTCCAGTACCGCGCCGATGTGGTGCAGCTGCTCGTCTCGCCCGCCCACGCGTATTTCGGCCGCGCCAAGGACGGACCTGCGAAGGAGGTGCCGACGCAGTTCCCCGAACAGGTGGACATCGTTGCGCACAAGGGAATTCGCGGTGACCGCTTCTTCGGCGTCAAAGCGCACACCGAAGCCGCGGTGACGTTCCTGGCCGCCGAGGCGTGGGACGCCGTCGGCGACGCACTCGGAATCTCGATGCCCGACACCGCGGTGGCCAGGCGAAACATCGTCGTACGCGGTCTGGAACTCGATCCGTTGCGCGGTGAGGAATTCGAGCTCGATTCCGGTGACGGTCCGGTGAGATTTCGAGGCGGCAGGCCGGCGCATCCCTGCGTGTGGATGGACACCATGGCGGCCGAGGGTTCGCGCAAGGCTCTGATCGGCCGCGGAGGACTCCGCGCCGAGCCGCTCACCGACGGGATTCTCCGCGTGGGAACCGTGGTCGTCGGATCGCCCGTCGAACTGCGTGCCGTCGACGCGGCACGGCAGGTCAAACGGGCTCAGCCACTCCGCGACGGGCGATGAACCCTAACCGCGCCGTGATTCGAGGAGGCGCAGCCAGACTTCGCTGACCGTGGGGTACGACGGTACGGCGTGCCACAAGTCGTCGAGCGTCACCTTGCCGACGACGGCGACGGTGGCGGCGTGGACCAGTTCGTCGACGCCGGGTCCGACGAAGGTGGCGCCGACCACGATGTCCTTCGCTCTGTCGACGACCAACTGAGCGTGCCCGGAGTAGTCGTCCTGCTGAAGCGACGATCCCGCGACCTCGATGTCGACCCCGAGGATTTCGACGTCGATGTCCGCCGAACGCGCCTGCTTCTCGGTGAGACCGACGGACGCGACCTGCAGCGGGGTGAACACCACCTGCGGCACCTGTCCGTGATCGGCCGAGGCGGTGAAGCGCTTGCCGTCCAACGGCTTTCCGTCGGCGCGGGCGGCGATGACGTCGCCGACCACGCGCGCTTGGTATTTGCCCATGTGGGTCAGCGGCGCGCGACCGTTGATGTCGCCTGCCGCATAGAGCCAGGGGACACCGGGTACCTGGAGGTGGTCGTCGGTGTCGACGTAACCTCGATCGTCGACCCCGATGGACGACAGACCGAGGTCGGCGCTCGCCGGCGTGCGGCCTGCGGCGACCAGGATCTCGTCGACGACGATCGTCTCGCCGTTCACCGTCAATTCTGCTGCGCCACCATGGATTCTGCCGATTCCCGTGTCCGACGCGTCCGGCCGCGACACGGCTGTGAGGTCGGCGTCGAACAGTATCGTCGCGCCGCGGGATCGAAGCGCGTCGGCGACGAGGTCGCTCGCGAAGGGTTCGGCGCTCGCCAGCAGGGCCGAGCCGCGCACGATCATCGTCACCTCGGCGCCGAACGACAACAGCCACGTCGCCGCTTCCGACGCCACCACACCGCCTCCGATGACGGCGACTCGGTGGGGGATCTCGTGAATGTTGGTGGCGTCGCGGGAAGTCCAGGGGAGTGCGTCACGCAGGCCAGGGGTGCCCGGAACCGACGCGGTGGTCCCGGTCGCGAGGACGACGGCGTGCCGGGCCGTCAAGGTGCGCCCGCCGACGTCGACCGTTCGGTCTCCGGTGATGCGGCCGTGGCCGCGGACCACGGAGATCCCGGCGGACTCGGCCCACGACACCTGCGAGGAATCGTCGAGGGAATGGGTGAAGGATTCCCGACGCGCCAGCACGGCGTCGACATCGAGGCCGCGGTCGCCGACGAGTTCCTTCACCCCCGGCATGTTGCGTGCGGTGGTGAGCACTTCGCTGGGCCGCAGCAACGCCTTGCTGGGCATGCACGCCCAGTAGGAACACTCGCCGCCGACGAGTTCGTGCTCGACGATCACCGCGGTGCGGTCGCTGCCTGCGATGGCGTAGCTCGCGGCGTTCTCGCCGACGGGGCCCCCGCCGACGACGATGACGTCGAATTCGTCAGTAGTGTTCACGGTCATCTTTCAAGAGTGGCATAGGGTCTTCGGGCATGGGGACGATGCGGAACAAGATTCTGATCACCGGTGCAAGCTCGGGGCTCGGTGAGGAGATGGCCAAGCGATTCGCCGCGCAGGGTAAGGATCTGGCCCTGTGTGCCCGACGCCTGGACCGGCTGGAGGCGCTTCGCGACGAGCTGATCGTGGCCAACCCCGGCGTCACCGTCGCCGTCAGAGCGCTGGACGTGACCGACCACGATGCCGTGGGCCGGGTGTTCGGCGAGTTGCACGACGAACTCGGTGGACTGGATCGGGTTGTCGTCAACGCGGGGCTCGGCAAGGGCGCAAAGATCGGTACCGGCCGCGCCGACGCCAATCTCGCCACCGCCCGAACCAATTTCGTCGGCGCGCTGTCACAGATCGAGGCAGCGCTGGAGATTTTCCGCAAGCAGAAGTTCGGGCACCTGGTGCTCGTGTCCTCGGTCAGTGCCGACCGCGGACTTCCCGGCCCCAAGGCGGTCTACTCCGCGAGCAAGGCGGGCGTTGCGGCGCTGGGTGACGCCTTGGCCACCGAACTCTCCGGCACCGACATCGTCGTCACGACGCTGTTGCCGGGCTTCATCGAGACGGACATGTCCGCGAAGGCCGGCGACAAGAGCGTGCTGACGGCGAGCCTCGACCAGGGCGTGACGGCGATGATCAGCGCAATCGAGAAGGAACCGAGGCGCGCAGCGCTGCCTGGCCTGAAGTGGCGGGGCATCGATGTCGCGCTGCGGTTCCTGCCCAATCGGATCACCGACAGGCTCGTCTGACGCGGTCTACTGGAGGTAGTGCTCTACCTGCTCGACGCTGCCTGCCTGTGCGTCGTCCGGGTCGAGCCCCGCGTCCAGACGCGCTCGGCGCTGCCGAAGCAGATCCCAGCACTGGTCGAGTGCGTGCTCGATCTTCGTCAGCTCGGCCTTTTCGTCTGCCGGATCGATGTCGCCTGCCTGGGTGTCGGACCGAAGTTTGTGCTCGGTGGCCACCAGCTGCTGGATCGTCGTGTAGATGTCGTGCTCGCTCATAGCGACCACGGTAGACCGGTACGAGCTGTGGCGACCCCCTGCTACCACCAAATTTCTCGGTGGTTCACCAAGGCGTGGCGTTCAGACCTCGCCGGGCCAACACCTGGGCCGCGACCTCACCGAGAACAGTCGCGTATCGAGGCTCGGTGCCGACGAGTGACAGCGTCGACCGGTTGTCGAGGAAGGACACGTAGGCCGAGACCGCGGTCGTGGTGCGTGCACGTCCGGCTCGTGGGTGAACAGCGCGCGTCGCGACGCTCGATGCGCGGTGCCCGCCGATCGATGCCACTGCCGCCGGGATGTCGCCGATGTTCGAGCACAGCACCCGAGCAGTTCCGGGCGCCGCCGTCAGTGCAGCGGCACGACGATCGGACAGCAATTGCACCACCTCGGCAGGAAACCCACCGGGAGCACCGGCGGGACGGGAGAACGCGCTCTTGGTGGCCTGCTTGATCCCGTCGACGGTATCGGTCACCGACAGGTTCAGGGTTGCCATTCCGATGCGGTTCGTGCCGCCTCCGGTGGTCCGAAAGGGAACGTTGATGCGGATCGGTTGCGGCTCACCCAGTTCGGCGGCGATCTCCGTGACGACGGAGATGAACTCCGAGTTGGTCAGGACTGCCTCGATGTCGAAGGTTGCGCTGCTGCAGACGATCTCGTGTGCCGTCACGGCTCGCGACACTCGACGGTAGTGGGTCAGCTCGCGTCGGGACGCCTTCTCGAACGCCAATCGTGCCGCGGCACGCACGGATGCCGGCGCCACCCGTCTCACCAGAGACACCGCGTCCATCACATCCGACGTTCGGCGTGGGGCAGGCTCGGGTGCAGTGCCTTCGAACGCCACTCCGGCTGCTGCCACCAGTCCGGCAGCGTCGGCCAGGGTGTGTGAACACGCCAACGACATGACGGTGCCGCCGGCGTCGGTGGTCGCCACCGCCATCCGCCAACCGGGTCCGAACTCCGGGTCGAGGTCCACGTCGGCCTGTCGGTCGGCCCAGTCGAGGATCTCGGAGGTCTTGATCGGCGAGGGTTCGAAGGCCAGCGGATAGGAGTGCGCCTCCTCGACCCAGCGTCGACGTGCGCCGGGAACTCTGGGGCTGACTATTCGTCGGCCCAGACGTCCGAGACTCAGGTTGGCGTGGACGGCAGCGAAGTCGACTCGGTCGACCGCGTCGTCGCTACGCCAAATACCCTGCAGTGCAATGGGTAAGCCGTAACCCCTGTGTGTTCTGAGGAAGATCTCGTCGACGACGGACAGTCGGCCCGGAGTCAACGCCCGTGTCTTCCCGCGCCCGACGCGAAGTGCTGTGCACCGCTGAGTGCATCTGCGGCCATCGAGATGGCGCCGTGCCGGAATTCGTTCACGATGGCCGCCTCCTCGTCGAGTCCGTCCTGCTCGAGCAGGGACAACCGATCCTCCCGCATGCAGGTCTGTGGCAGCAAGGCCAGTTCCGCTGCAAGTGCTTCGGCCTCGGAGCGGGCACGCCCGACAGGAACGACACGGTTGGCGAGACCGATGGCGAGGGCTTCCTCGGCGTCGACGGCGCGACCGGTGAGGATCAGATCCATGGCGCGCGACGTGCCGATCAACCGAGGAAGACGCACGGTACCGCCGTCGATCAGCGGAACACCCCACCGCCGGCAGAAGACTCCGAAAGTGCTGTCGTCCTCGATGATTCGGAGGTCGCACCACAGAGCGAGTTCGAGACCGCCGGCAACCGCGTACCCGGAGACAGCGGCGATGACGGGCTTGGACAGGCGCATACGCGTCGGGCCCATCGGTCCGTCGCCGTGTTCGGTGGCGTGGTTGGAGCGTTCGGTGCCGAGCGCTTTGAGGTCTGCACCGGAACAAAAAGTTCCGCCCTCGCCCCACAGGACCGCAACTGCGGCCGAGTCGTCGGCGTCGAACTCCTCGAATGCGCTGACCAACTGCTCCGCAGTGGGACCGTCGACGGCGTTTCTCGCCTCCGGCCTCGACAGGACGACGGTGGTGACGGGCCCCGAGCGTTCGATCCTCACTGGCATGACTCGACCGTACTCGAGAGGGCTTGCGTGAAGCAATGAATCAGTGCTTCACTTCTTGGCATGCCCTACCGACGGACCTCCGCCGTACAAGCACGAATCGACGCCGGACGCGAGAAACTGTTCGACGCCGCCGTCGAGGTGCTGTCCTCACAGGGCTACCGAGGGCTGTCCATCGCGTCCGTGGCCGCAGCTGCGGGAGTGTCGGCGGGAAGCGTCTACACGCACTTCGACAGCAAGTCCGACCTCGTCGTCGCGATCTTCCGCACCGTCTGTGGACGGGAAGTTCAGGCCGTCGTCGACGCAGCCGGCGCGAGTGGAGCCCGCGGAATGAGCAATTCAGGCGCGAGTGGAGCCCGCGGAATGAGCCGAACGGGGTCAGGGAGCGTCGTGGAACGGGTCACGGCGATCGTCGAGACCTTCGCCGGGCGCGCGATGAAGAACCGCACCATGGCCTACGCGCTGCTGGCCGAGCCCGTCGACCCAGCCGTCGACGCCGAGCGTCTGGTGTTCCGCCGCAGCTTCGCCGCGGCGATCGGCGATGCCGTGGCCGACGGCATCGCGGCGGGGGACATCCCCGAGCAGAACGTCGAGATCGCTGCCGCGGCCCTCGTCGGAGCGGTGGGGGAAGTGCTCGTCGGCCCGTTGAGTCCGGACCGCACCGACACCGCCGACGTGATTCCGGATCTAGTTGCCTTCGCCTTGCGATCGTTAGGAGTGTCATGACCTTCCCAGCTACCCACACAGTCTTCAACCAGGTCCCCGATCTGCTTCCGTACGACACGTCCGACGACGCGTCGCTGCTCGAGGGTCTGCGCCGCGAGGGGGGCGGGTGGGCCGAGGACGAGGTTCGGCAGCTCGGAGCTCGTGCGGGAAGCGTCGAGGCCCAGGAGTGGGGACGCCTCGCGAACGAGAACCCGCCTGTCCTGCACACGCACGACAGGTACGGCAATCGCGTCGACGAGGTCGAGTTCCATCCGCACTGGCACGATCTGATGAACGTCGCGATCGAGAACGGACTGCACGCGACGCCGTGGCAGGACGCCCGGCCCGGGGCGCACGTCGCGCGGGCGGCGAAGTTCTACGCGTGGGGCCAGGCCGACGCCGGCCACATGTGCCCCATCTCGATGACCTACGCGGCCGTACCCGCGTTGCGGCACAACCCGGACCTGGCCGAGACGTACGAACCGCTGTTGGCGTCGACCCACTACGATTTCGGGCTCCGCATTCCCACCGACAAGCGCGGTCTGACCGCGGGGATGTCGATGACCGAGAAGCAAGGCGGCTCGGACGTCCGGTCGGGAACGACCACCGCGACGCCGTCCGCGGACGGCACGTACACGATCGTCGGACACAAATGGTTCACGTCCGCGCCGATGTCGGACATGTTCCTGACCTTGGCGCAGGCGCCAGGCGGGCTGTCCTGTTTCCTGCTGCCGCGCGTACTGCCCGACGGCTCCCTCAACCGCATCCAGGTGCAACGGCTCAAGGACAAGCTGGGCAACAAGTCCAATGCGTCCGGTGAGCTCGAATACCTCGGTGCCACAGGATGGCTCGTCGGCGACGAAGGCCGGGGTGTGAAGACGATCATCGAGATGGTCAACATGACCCGCCTCGACTGCGTCATCGGTTCCGCAGCAGGAATGCGCAATGCCGCCGTTCGAGCGGTGCATCATGCTCGCCACCGCTCCGCCTTCGGTGCCGCCCTGATCGAGCAACCGTTGATGCGGAATGTGTTGTCGGACCTGATCGTGGAATCGGAGGCCGCGACAGCGGCAATGATCCGCCTGGCCGGAGCGACCGACCGGTCCGCGCGTGGAGACACGCAGGAGACCGAATTGCGCCGAATCACGTTGGCCATCACGAAGTACTGGGTGTGCAAGCGTGCACCGTCCCACGCGGCCGAGGCGCTGGAATGTCTGGGCGGCAACGGGTACGTTGAGGAATCCGGTATGCCGAGACTGTTCCGTGAATCCCCGCTGATGTCGATCTGGGAAGGGTCGGGCAACGTCGCAGCACTGGATTCCCTTCGCGCACTGGCCAAGCAACCCGACGTGGTGGAGGCGTACTTCACCGAGGTCACGTCGGCAGCGGGGGCGGATTCTCGTCTGGACGACGCCATCGCGCGCGTGGGCAAGGAGCTCGCGGACAGCACCGACATGGAGTACAGGGCACGCCGAGTGGTCGAACTCATGGCACTGGTGTTCCAGGGTTCGCTGCTGGTGCGGCACGGTGATCCCGCGGTGGCCGACGCATTCTGCGCGAGCCGGCTGGGAGAAGACTGGGGAGGAGCATTCGGGACCCTGCCTACGGGACTGGACACCGCGGCGATAGTGGCCCGAATCTGATGGTTACTTCGAGGTGGAGCTGTAGTGGCCCAACGGTATTCGATTCGATGCGGCCTGCACGAACGCTCGGGCGATCCGGTCGGTGAATTCTCGCGGCGTAGACAGGTCCTCCCAGTCCCACTGCACCACCGTCCATCCGAGCTGTTCCATTCGATGTCGCTCGCGTCGACCATCGATGTCCGTCAGCACCGGATCTGCGCCGTACACCCCTTCACCCTCGTAGCGTCCGACGACTCCTTGATCCGGGTACAGGAACGGAGCACTTCCGACGTACCCGCCCACCTCGTCGTACACGGACTGCCTCAGCAATGGAGGTGGTAGCGGCAGCGTGTCCAACAACATCCTGCTGCGCGTTTCACCGGTGCTCTGACTGCGGCTCGACATCGACTGCACCGCCTGGCGGGCCTTGGCGATTCCGGTTCGGTTCCGGGCGTCGGTGAGCGCACCCTGAAGTTCCCGGTGGGTGGTGAGCCCGGCGCGCATCGCGTAGTCGCCGATACAGACAGCCGGATGCAGTGGAAGCGACCGAGCCAGGTCCACGATCGTTCGAGTCGGTGCGGTGACCGGAAACCCGTCTCGCTCGGTCAGATCCGTGGGCGGAAGCGGCGACCCGTGCAGCACTCGCTGGCGCCCCTTCTTGCCCGCGTAGGACCGCGCAATGGTGAACGTGACCTTGTCCAGCGGAATGTCCCACGTTTCCATGCGATGCAGAACCGCCGCCGACACATGACTGAACACCGCATCGGTGCTCGACTCCGCATAGATCGCCTCGGCGAGCACAGCATGGCGGCGATGCGCGTCGAGCCGTCGATAGACGTCCGCGCGCACGAAATAACCGCGCCGGATGGTGACGATCTGTCCGCTGGCACGGCCGCGTCGCAGATCGTCGTCGGTGTACCCCCGTGCAAGCGCCTCGGTGCGCGAGAACATCCCCTGCTGATCGAAGTCCATACTGAATTGGACGCACTGGAGGTCCGTTCGGTTCACTCCGGGCAAATCCACCCACCCGTTGTGAGTTTTCAGACCCACTCAACACACAACAGGTGGGTGGATTTCAGGGTCGGTACGGGGGAAGCGGTTCGGCTCGAAATGTCCCCTCGGGTTCCGGCATTCGCGCTCCACGAGCAAGCATCCGTCGGACCCGTTCGGTCAGCGCGTCCGGTTGCGCAAGATCACGCCAGCTCGCCCGAGCGAACGGCCATCCAGCGTCGCGGATGCGATTCTCACGGTCCTTCTCGTCGAGCACGCTTGCCCGCGTGTCGGCCGCGTTCACGCCGTATTTGTCGGCCCCGTCGAACTCGAAGCATCCCCACGGCCCGGTGAACAAGAAGTCCGTTCGGCCCAGGAACGTGCCGCCGGCGTCGTACACCGACTGATTGAGAAGGGGAGCGAACCCGGCGTCGACGAGAATCAACCGGGTGCGGGATTCGCCGACGCTGTCGCTGCGATCGGTCATCGCGGCTACGGCCCGGACGGCGTTCTGGATACCGGTGCGGTGCCGTGCGCTGTAGAGAGCCTCGTCCAGTTCGGTCCTGGTGACGAGGCCTCGACGCAACGCCGAGTCGCCCACGCACACCGACTGTTCGAACGTCGTGGATCGCGCAATGTCCACCACCGTCCGGGCTGGGGTGGTGAGCAAAATTCCCTGAAAGACTGTGCTTTCCGATTCCGACAGCGTCGAACCGTGCACAATTCGGCGCCGGCCCTTCCTCGCAGTGATGGTGCGTCCGGTCGTCGAGTGGACGTAGGCGAGGGGCAGCGCCCAGACATCCATTCCCCACGCGATTGCCGCCGACTGGTGGCTCAGAACCACCGGGGCTTCGTGAGCAATCGCGCGCGCGAGCAGTAGATGCTGCTGCTCGGAATTCAAGGTGGCGAAGAACGCTGCCGACACGAACGCGCCCGGCCGGACCGCGATCAGTTCACCGCGCAACCGCGCGTGCCGCAGTTGACCGTCGGTGACGCCCGATGCCAGCGCGTCGGAGCGAAAGAGCAGGCCCTCGAAGTCCATACCTACTTGGACGCGACGGAGGCAGGCTCGGTTCAGTCAGGTCGGCAAATTCACCCACCTGTTGTGAGCTCCGGGGCCCTCGCAACGCACAACAGGTGGGTGGATTCGGAAACAGTGCTACTTGGTGCGACCCCGCTGATCGCGGTACCAGCGCACGAGTGCGTCGGTCGACGAATCGCTCTGCGATGCAGGGGCATCGGCGTCGGTCAGGACGGGCGTCAGTTCCAGCGCCTGGGTCTTGCCCAGCTCCACACCCCACTGATCGAACGAGTCGACGCCCCACACGACGCCTTCGACGAACACCTGATGCTCGTACAGTGCGATCAGCTGCCCGACCACCGACGGCGTCAGCTTCGGGGCGAGGATCGAGGTGGACGGACGGTTGCCGGGCATGACCTTGTGCGGAACGACGTCGGCGGCCGTACCTTCGGCGGCGATTTCGTCGGCGGTCTTGCCGAATGCCAGAACCTTGGTCTGCGCGAAGAAGTTGCTCATCAGCAGGTCGTGCATGGACCCGGTGCCGTCACGCGTGGGGAGGTCGTCGGTGGGCTCGGCGAATCCGATGAAGTCAGCGGGAATCAACCGTGTGCCCTGGTGCAGCAGCTGGTAGAACGCGTGCTGCCCGTTGGTGCCCGGCTCACCCCAGAAGATCTCACCGGTCGACGTGGTGACGGGGGTGCCGTCGGCCTTGACGGACTTGCCGTTGGATTCCATCGTCAGCTGCTGGAGGTAGGCCGGGAAACGAGACAGGTCGTTGGAGTACGGCAACACAGCTCGGGTCTCCGAGCCGAAGAAGTTGCTGTACCAGAGCCCGATCAGGCCGAGCAGTGCAGGCGCGTTGCGCTCGAGAGGCGTCGTGCGGAAGTGCTCGTCGATCTGGTGGAAGCCGTCGAGGAATTCGCCGAACGCCTCCTTGCCGATGACGGCCATGACCGACAGGCCGATCGCGGAATCCACCGAGTACCGGCCGCCGACCCAGTCCCAGAACCCGAACATGTTGGCCGTGTCGATGCCGAACTCCGACACCCGCTCCGCGTTGGTCGAGACCGCGACGAAGTGCTTGGACACGGCGTCGTCGCCCAGTGCGTCGACGAGCCACCGCCTGGCCGCCGTGGCATTGGTCAGCGTCTCCAGAGTGGAGAACGTCTTGGACGCCACGATGAACAGGGTCGTGGCCGGATCGAGCCCGTCGAGAGCAGCAACCAGATCGGCAGGGTCGACGTTGGAGACGAACTTGGCGGAGATGCCGGCGTCGGCGTAGTGGCGCAGCGCGTCGTACACCATGACGGGGCCGAGATCGCTGCCGCCGATGCCGATGTTGACGACGGTGGAGATCTTGGATCCGGTTGCGCCGACCCACTCGCCCGACCGGACTCGATCGGTGAAATCACCCATACGCGTGAGGACTTCGTGCACATCGGCGACGACGTTCTGGCCGTCGACCTCGAGGGTCGCGTCCGCGGGCAGGCGAAGGGCGGTGTGCAGTACCGCGCGGTCCTCGGAGGTGTTGATGTGGGCACCCGAGAACATCGCGTCGCGACGGCCTTCGACGTCGGCCGCTCGCGCGAGTTCGACCAGAAGCGAGACGGTCTCGGAATTCACGATGTGCTTGCTGTAATCGATGTGAAGATCACCCGCGGCGAGAGTGAACGTTCGTCCTCGATCGTCGTCCGCAGCGAACAGCTCGCGGAGCGTCGTGGCTCCGAGTGCGTCGTGGTGTGCCTTCAGGTTCTTCCAGGCTTCCGTGCCCGTGATGTCGACGCTCATATCGTCCTACAATAGTGCCGAGCGCCTCGCTGTGCGCGCCTTCCTCGTTTGTCGCGGCCCCGGCACGGGCACACTCGGAGCATGGAGATCAACGCACTCATCGAATCCATTTCACCGAAACTGTGGATCGGCGGCAGGCCGGTCGACGCGGAGAACGGCGCAACGTTCGACGTCGTCGATCCCGCCACCGGCACACCCTTCGCGAAGGTCGCCGACGCAAGTCCGGCCGACGCGAAGAAGGCAATCGACGCCGCTGCATCGGCGCAGAAGTCCTGGGCGAAGACCCCCGCGCGTGAACGCGCCGAGCTCCTACGCGCAGCCTTCGAGAAGATCACCGAACGAGCGGACGACGTCGCGGCGATCATGACCAAGGAAATGGGCAAGGCGCTCGCAGAGTCCAAGGCCGAGGTCAAGTACGGTGCCGAGTTCTTCCGGTGGTTCGCCGAGGAAGCGGTGCGCATCGAGGGCCGATTCACACCCGCACCGGCAGGCAACGGCCGCATCCTGGTCACCAAGGTGCCCGTCGGGCCGGTCCTGGCCATCACGCCGTGGAATTTTCCGCTGGCCATGGGCACGCGCAAGATCGGGCCGGCGCTCGCAGCCGGGTGCACCATCATCGTCAAGCCCGCAGGCGAGACGCCGTTGACGATGCTGTTCCTCGCTCAGCTCCTCGCCGAGGTGGGACTGCCCGACGGGGTTCTCTCGGTCATCACCTCGTCGAAATCCAGTGCGGTCAGCGCTCCCATCCTCGAAGACCCGAGACTGCGCAAACTCACCTTCACCGGATCGACCGAAGTGGGCCGAAAGCTCGTCGAACAGTCCGCAGGCGGACTGCTGCGCACGTCGATGGAGCTGGGTGGTAACGCACCGTTCGTCGTCTTCGACGACGCCGACATCGACGCGGCCGTCGACGGCGCCATGCTGGCCAAGATGCGCAACGGCGGCGAGGCATGCACCGCCGCCAACCGGCTCCACGTAGCCAACAGCGTGCGCGAGGAATTCACCACCAAATTCGTCGCCAAGATGAAGGAAATGACGCTCGGTGCGGGCCTCGACCCGGACACCAAGCTCGGACCCCTGATCAACGCAGACCAGCTGAGCAAGGTGCAGGAACTCGTCGACGACGCAGTCGAAGCAGGTGCGACAGTTGCCCTCGGCGGCAAAGCACCAGGAGGCGACGGCTACTTCTACCCGGCAACGGTGCTGACCGACGTCCCGGCGAACGCCAGGATCCTGAAGGAAGAAGTCTTCGGTCCGGTCGCCCCCATCGTCGGGTTCGACACCGAGGAAGAAGGAATCGACGCGGCCAACGACACCGAATTCGGATTGGCGTCGTACATCTACACCCGCGGCCTCGACCGCGCACTACGAGTCGCCGACGCCATCGGCAGCGGAATGGTGGGCGTCAACCGCGGAGTCATCTCGGACGCGGCCGCACCGTTCGGTGGAGTGAAGGATTCAGGCTTCGGCCGCGAAGGCGGAAGCGAAGGCATCGAGGAGTACCTGGAAACCAAGTACATCGCCCTGACCTAGACAAGCGGGCCGGAGCCCCGGTGGAACCGAATGTACCGTTCGGTCACTCCAAGTGACCGAACGGTACTTTCGCTCCCGAAAAGTCAGCTGGCGACAGGTCAGCGGCCGAGACGCCCGCGGCCGAGACGGAGCAGCAGCATGGCGAGGGTGTGGCCTTCCTGGCCGAGGCTGCTGAAGCGGTCGAGCACCTTCATTTCGCGGCTGTGCACCATGCGCGGTCCACCCGACGCCATGCGGGTGCGGCCGATGAGCTGGGAAACTTCGCTGCGACGCTGGATTGCCGCAAGAATTTCGGAATCGAGGCGGTCGATCTCCTGACGCAAGGAATCGATCTCAGCCTCGGACGTCGGCACTGCGCTCTCGGTCTCGATCTTGGTCGTGGATGCCATTTTTTCTCCTCGTGTCACAAGTGTGGATCGTTGCCCTGCTCGTCACCGTTACGTCCTTAGGTGATTCGTGGACGCTCCGCTCCAGAGACGGGCTGATGTGGTATGAGTCACATCGAATGGCCCGGGGAAGCCACATGTCTGGACTTCCGGGCGCACCTTCTTATGGACAGCCTCCGCTACCGAGAGCCGAAGAACAGGCTGCACAGAGGGGGTGGCGACGAACGGCTATTTCGATCACCGATCCAGTGTGCCACCTCTGTGCAGTCCTGAAAAGTCGGTCGACGGGCCGAATGTCCGCATTGCGGGCGGTCGGCAGAACTGGGCTGGCGGCGCCTGGCAGGTTCGGGTAAAGGACTGTCGGAGCCCGCCGGTAACCTGGGCAGGCGATGAACACGAACCTCACTGCGGTACCAGCCCCCGGAAAATCCAGGTCCGAAACGCTGTTGGAGGGTCTCAATCCGCAGCAACGTCAGGCCGTCGTGCATTCTGGGTCTCCGCTGTTGATCGTCGCAGGCGCCGGGTCGGGGAAGACCGCGGTGCTCACTCGTCGTATCGCGTATCTGCTTGCCGAGCGAGGCGTGGGTCCCGGCCAGATTCTGGCCATCACCTTCACCAACAAGGCCGCCGCCGAGATGCGTGAGCGTGTCGCTGGCCTCGTCGGTCCACGCGCCAACAGCATGTGGGTTTCGACGTTTCACTCGAGCTGTGTGCGGATCCTGCGCAACCAGGCGTCGTTGCTGCCCGGTCTCAACTCGAACTTCTCGATCTACGACGCCGACGACTCTCGTCGCCTGCTGACGATGATCTCGAAGGATCTGCAGATCGACACCAAGAAGTTCTCGGCGAGATTGCTCTCGACGGCGATCTCCAATCTCAAGAACGAACTCATCGGGCCCGAGGACGCCGCCGCGGACGCGGACAAGCAGATGGTGGAGCTCCCGAAGCTCGTCGCGCAGGTCTACGGCATCTATCAACAGCGACTTCGCGCGGCCAACGCCATGGACTTCGACGACCTCATCGGTGAAACCGTCGGTTTGCTGCAGGCTTTCCCTCAGGTCGCGGAGTACTACCGTCGACGGTTCCGGCACGTCCTGGTCGACGAGTACCAGGACACCAACCACGCGCAGTACATGCTCGTACGGGAACTGGTCGGCCGGGAGGACTCCGACGGCGCCCTGGAGGGCACGGTCGCTCCCGGTGAGCTCTGTGTGGTCGGTGACGCGGATCAGTCGATCTACGCGTTCCGCGGCGCGACCATCCGCAACATCGAGGAGTTCGAGCGCGACTACCCCGACGCCACCACCATCCTGCTCGAACAGAACTACCGGTCGACGCAGAACATTCTGTCGGCCGCCAACTCCGTCATTTCGCGTAATACCGGCAGGCGGGACAAAAAGCTGTGGACCGACTCCGGCGAAGGTGAGCTCATCGTCGGGTACGTCGCGGACAACGAGCACGACGAGGCGTCGTTCGTGGCGTCGGAGATCGACCGTCTGGTCGACAACCACGATGTCCGTTACGACGAGGTGGCGGTTTTCTATCGCACCAACAACTCGTCACGTGCGTTGGAGGAGATCTTCATCAGGCTCGGCCTGCCCTACAAGGTGGTGGGCGGTGTCCGCTTCTACGAGCGCAAGGAAGTCCGCGACATGGTCGCGTACCTGCGCGTGCTGTCCAACGAGGATGACACGGTCAGCATGCGACGCATCCTCAACACCCCGCGCCGGGGGATCGGGGACCGCGCCGAGGCCTGCGTAGCCGTTCACGCCGAGCAGCGAGACATCAGTTTCTCCAAAGCTCTGCACGACGCCGCCGACGGCAAGGTTGCGTTGCTCAACTCTCGCTCGCAGAAGCTCATCGGCCAGTTCCTGGATCTGCTGGACGAACTCCGGGAGGTTCTCAACACCACCGACGACGACGGCAACGACATCGCCGATATCGGTGACGTCGTCGAGGCCGTCCTGGACCGCACGGGATACCGCGCCGAGTTGGAGGCCAGCAGTGATCCTCAGGACGGTGCCCGCCTGGACAACCTCAACGAGCTCGTCAGCGTGGCAAGGGAATTCACGTCCGAGGCACGTAACCTCGCCGCTCTCGAAGCAGAAGCCGAAGCAGAAACCGAAGCAGTCTCCGACGACGAGGTCGAAGTCGAGGAAGGCACCCCCGAGCCTGGTTCCCTCGCGGCGTTTCTCGAGCGGGTCTCGCTCGTCGCGGACACCGATCAGATCCCCGATTCCGGCACTGGCGTCGTCACCTTGATGACGCTGCACACGGCCAAGGGCCTCGAATTCCCGGTGGTCTTCGTGACCGGCTGGGAGGACGGCCAGTTCCCGCACATGCGTGCCCTCGGCGACCCAGCGGAGTTGTCCGAGGAACGACGACTCGCCTACGTGGGCATCACGCGTGCGCGTCACCGTCTGTACGTCACTCGCGCCATCATGCGGTCCGCCTGGGGGCAGCCGATCAACAACCCGGAATCACGATTCCTCCAGGAGATTCCGCAGTCCCTCATCGACTGGAAGCGGGAAGACCCCGGCGTCGGCGGACGGTCGATCGGCGGCGGCCGCGCCCGGCCGGGTGGCTTCGGGGGCGGCGGTTTCGGTGGTGGTGGCTTCGGCGGCGGCGGGGGATTCGGAGACCGACGCGGGCAGCAGTCGTCGCCGAGTTTCGGTGCCGCACGCGCACGCAACAACACTCTCGTGCTCGCGGTGGGAGACCGGGTCAATCACGACAAGTACGGTCTCGGAACGGTTCTCGAATCCACGGGCTCGGGCACCTCGGCCATGGTTCTGGTGGATTTCGGTACGTCGGGGCGAGTGAAGATGATGCTCATCGGCGGCGTTCCGATGACCAAGCTCTGAGAAGCAGAACAGCCGCGCACCGAGGAATCGGTGTGCGGCTGTATGTTTCGCCGGGCCGGTAGGCCGGGAAGAGAGAGTGGGAGTTCTCAGTCCATCTCGGGTCCGAGGCCGATGCCTCGGGACGCGAGCCAGGGGAGAGGATCGATCTTGTTCTCGCCGGGGAGGTGAACCTCGAAGTGCAGGTGAGGGCCGGTGGAGAAGCCGCGGTTGCCCATGCGGGCGATCTGGTCGCCTGCCATGACTTCCTGGCCGACGCTGACGGTGGCGCTGTCGATGTGTCCGTAGACGGTGATGGTGCCGTCTACGTGCTGCAGGCGAACCCACATGCCGAAGCCGGACGCGGGTCCTGCGTCGATGACCTTGCCGTCGGCGACAGCGAGAATCGGGGTACCGATGGCGTTCGCGATGTCGACGCCTGCGTGCAGGACGCCCCAGCGCTGCCCGAAGTTCGAGGTGTACGTGCCGACTGCCGGGAGCACGAACAGGGGCCGGCGCGCAGCGGCCTCGCGTGCGGCGCGCTCTTCGCTGAAGCGCTGACCCTTGGCGAGCAGATCGTTGAACTGGCTCAGATCCACCGGGTTGGCCACGTTCAGGATCTGCGGGGCCGAGGAGGGAGCGACATCCGTCGTGGTGTCAGCGGCGAAACCGGCGGCCTGGGGGACGGCAGTTGCGGCGATTCCGGGGGCCGCGGGTGCGGCGCCGGCAGCAAGTGCTACTTCCTCGGAAGTGGTCGGCGTAGTAGGACCGTGATCGATGACTGCTTGCCCTGCTGCGACCACGGCGCCGGCGGCGACAGCGAGAACCGCTGCACGTCCCTTCAGCGCGGTGGGAGGCGTCGGGATGCGGTGAGCTCCGCGTCGACGAGACACGGCGATCTCGTTCGCTGCGACGACATCCGAGGAGGGCCCGGAACCGACGGAAGGCTCCGCCGAGACCTCGACATCGGGAGTGCTGTGCAACTCGTTGTCGTGGTAGCTCTCGGCAGAGCCGTAATTGCTGGCAAAGTAGTCGTATCCGTTGGCCTGGAGATCCGACGCGGCCTGGAGATCCGACGCGGCCTGGAGGTCCGACGATTGGTAACTGTCGGCTTCCCAGCTGGTCTGGGTCGAGTACACCGTGGGTGCGGTTTCAACAGCCGCGGCCGGTTTGACGAACCGACTGGTGGTGAAGGACGCGCGGTGTTGCGACAAGACCCTGCGACCTCCGTTCCGTGATCTGCTCGTGACTTAAGACTCGGCAGACGGTAACGAAACGATTGCAGGGCGCGCAAGTTAATCGGCTTCTCGGCGGGCATATGTGAGATGGCTCACAAGCCGAGCAGGGGTTTTGTCGAGATCGCCTGTGATCCCGGACAGCGCTGCAATACCCACGACGCCGTTACCGAAACGCATCCACCGAAATCCTACGGCGCGTGCTCTGCCGTCCATCGTCCACCGACCGATAGCGTCGTCAGGCGTGGCTACTTCTCCGCACGCGTCACCGCAAGTGATCTCCGCACGCTCGCAGGCCGGACCGTCGGCCCGCGGTGCGGCTCTCGCTGCAACCGAGCTCGTCTCGATCGCGGCCCTGCTCGGGCTGGCCTCGATGGCGATGGAGGCCGCCTCGTCGACCTCGGACGGGCCTGGCGCCGGCGTGTTCGCGGCGGAAGTGCTGGCCGTTGCCCCGGTGTTCGTCGTGGCCGTCCTCGCGATCCTCACAGTGCTCGCACGGCCCGCGTCGGCGGGCGCGCTCACGGCCGGGTTCGGGGCGATCTCGGCAGGCCTCGCGGTTCTCGACGCGGGACTGCTGGCGTCGCCGATCGACGCGAACAGACTCGAGCTGCTGCGACCGACCACTGCGGAGGCCCTCACGCCTGGTCTCGGCGCGTATGTCGTTCTCGCTGCGCACGCCCTCGCCGCTCTCGCGGGAGTGTTCGGCCTCGTCGCGATCAGCAGGGCGTCGTACGACGACGGCTACGGCATCTCGTCGCGGACCGATTTCACGGGTCGTGCGTCGGCGGTCCGCATCGGGGGCGCACTGTCCGTGGTGGCTGTGCTCGCCGCGATCGCTGCCGCGGCCGCCATGTTCGCGGTTCCCTACGTCTCGACCGACTCCATCGTGCTGATCCGCGCGGTCGTCGAATCTCCGTGGACGACCGCTGTCGGGTCGGGTGTTCTCGCGTGCGCGGCGGTGATCGTCGTGTCGGCGGCACTCGCGTCGATCTCGCCGACGGTTGCTGCAGGCAGCCTGCTCGGTGCAGGCCTCGGCATCGCCGGAGTGTTCGGTGCTCGCGTGATCGCCGGCGAGAGCTCGGGCCCGAACATCGGGGTCTCCGCGGGGAGCTGGATCGGCGCCGTGGCCGGTGTCGCGCTGATCGTGGTCGCACTCGTGGCGCTGCCGGCGTCGGCGATACGGGATCGGGCCTCGGCAGGCGGTCCCGTCACGAGGGGCGAGCTGGACGGCTCGGCGCACTTCATGCGGTGGCACGCCCTGGCAGGGACCACGGGTGTCCTGGCGGGGGTTCTCGTCGGCGCAAGCGCGTTCCTGCCGGTCCTGGACGTACCCGCCGGGTTGCCGGAACCCGACGTACTTGCCACTCGCGTGGCCCTCGTCGCTGGGTTCGTCCTGGTCGTCGTGTCCATCCCACTGTTCTTCTCGCTGTTCGCGGCGGTCGTCAGGCCAGCTGTCGGCGTGCTGGCCGTTGCCGCAGTCTCCGCGTCGGCAGGAGTGCTGCAGGCGGTGGTTCTCGCCACGGACATCGACGGCGTCGGACTCGGTGTGGGCGGCGCCGCCGCGGCCGTCGGAGCCGTTCTCGCCATGGCGTGCGCCGGTGCCGTGCTGTTGGCGGGCAGCGCCGAGCGCGACGACGTCGACACCTCCGACGTGCGCTCCAACAGAACCGTCGGCGCGGTGGCCCTCGTCGGCGGCGTCGTCACAGCCCTCTCCTTCGCACTCCCGCTCTACACCGGAACCGATGTCTCCGCGCCGTCGCTCCTCGGCGTTCCCTGGGGTGCCGAAGGGTGGGGATGGGACGCGTGGGGGCAGGCCGCGTCGGCGTCGACGATTCTTCTTGCCGCCCTCGTGGCGTCCAGGTCGCGCCCGGCCCGCGGGGCCGCACTGCTCGTGGGCTGCGTGATCGCGACAATCGTGCATCTGCTCGGTTGGCCGCTGACGATCGGGCGATCGGTGGACGCCTCGGTGGGGGCCGGCCTGCTGGTAGGAGTCCTCGGCGCGGTCATACTTGCTGTGGCAGCACTACTTTCGGCCAACAGCGCTCGCAAGTGAGGCGTAGGACACACCTACCTCGTCGGTGAGATAGACCACATACCATCTGGCCGGGCGTAACGGCGTCGGAGCACGTGGATAAAGTCGGTGATCGGACCCGCTCACACCCCTGGAGCGGGCAGTCAACGTAGACGAGACGGTGAGCTGATGGATCTCTTCGAATACCAGGCGAAGGAATTGTTCGCCAAGCATGGCGTACCCACCTCCGCCGGTCGTGTCACGGACACGGTCGCAGGAGCAACAGAAATTGCCGAAGAAATCGGCAAGCCAGTAATGGTCAAGGCGCAGGTCAAGGTCGGCGGCCGAGGCAAGGCCGGCGGCGTCAAGTACTCCAAGGACGTTGCAGCAGCTACCGAGAACGCAGAGTCGATTCTCGGCCTCGACATCAAGGGCCACGTCGTCAAGAAGCTTCTCGTTGCAGAAGCCTCCGACATCGCCGAGGAGTACTACATCTCCTTCCTGCTCGACCGCACCAACCGCACCTACCTCGCGATGTGTTCGGTCGAAGGTGGAGTCGAAATCGAGGTGACGGCGGAGGAGAACCCCGACGCACTCGCACGTATCCCGGTCGATGCCGTCAAGGGCGTCGACCTTGCTTTTGCTCGTGACATCGCCGAGAAGGGCAAGCTGCCCGCCGAGGTGCTCGACGCCGCTGCGGTGACCATCCAGAAGCTGTGGGAGGTCTTCATCAAGGAAGACGCTCTCCTGGTCGAGGTCAACCCGCTGGTTCGCACCCCGGACGACCAGATCCTCGCCCTCGACGGCAAGGTGACGCTCGACGCCAACGCAGACTTCCGTCAGGCCGGCCACGCCGACTTCGAGGACAAGGACGCTGCCGATCCTCTCGAGGCCAAGGCCAAGGAGAACGACCTCAACTACGTCAAGCTCGACGGACAGGTCGGCATCATCGGTAACGGTGCCGGACTCGTCATGTCGACCCTCGACGTCGTCGCATACGCAGGCGAGGCACACGGCGGCGTCAAGCCCGCCAACTTCCTCGACATCGGTGGCGGCGCCTCGGCAGAGGTCATGGCCGCAGGCCTCGACGTCATCCTCGGCGACGAGCAGGTCAAGAGCGTGTTCGTCAACGTCTTCGGCGGAATCACCGCCTGCGACGCAGTGGCCAACGGCATCGTCGGCGCACTGAAGAAGCTGGGCGACGACGCCAACAAGCCGCTCGTGGTTCGTCTCGACGGCAACAAGGTCGAAGAGGGACGCAAGATTCTCGCCGACGCCGCGCACCCGCTGGTGACGCTCGCCGGAACCATGGATGAAGGCGCCGACAAGGCCGCCGAGCTGGCAGCGAAGTAGAGGAAACCATGTCTATCTTTCTGAACAAGGACAACAAGGTCATCGTCCAGGGCATCACCGGCGGCGAAGGCACCAAGCACACCGCCCTGATGCTCAAGGCAGGCACCAACGTCGTCGGCGGTGTCAACGCACGCAAGGCCGGCACCACGGTCAAGCACGTCGACGCCCAGGGCAACGACATCGAGCTTCCCGTCTTCGGTTCGGTTGCCGAGGCAATCGAGAAGACCGGCGCCGACGTGTCCATCGCGTTCGTTCCGCCCGCATTCTCCAAGGACGCCATCGTCGAAGCGATCGACGCGGAGATCCCGCTGCTCGTCGTCATCACCGAAGGCATCCCCGTGCAGGACTCCGCATACGCGTGGGCCTACAACGTGGAGAAGGGCAAGAAGACCCGCATCATCGGCCCGAACTGCCCCGGAATCATCACCCCCGGTGAAGCTCTCGTCGGCATCACGCCTGCCAACATCTCCGGTACCGGCCCGATCGGCCTGGTCTCGAAGTCCGGCACGCTGACCTACCAGATGATGTTCGAGCTCCGCGACTTCGGCTTCTCGACGGCCATCGGCATCGGCGGAGACCCGGTCATCGGCACCACGCACATCGACGCCATCGAGGCATTCGAAGCGGACCCCGAGACCAAGCTCATCGTCATGATCGGTGAAATCGGTGGCGACGCCGAAGAGCGCGCAGCCGACTACATCAAGGCCAACGTCACCAAGCCGGTCGTCGGCTACGTCGCCGGCTTCACCGCTCCCGAAGGCAAGACCATGGGCCACGCAGGCGCCATCGTCTCCGGCTCCTCGGGCACGGCACAGGCGAAGAAGGACGCACTCGAGGCCGCAGGCGTCAAGGTCGGCAAGACGCCGTCCGAAACCGCTGCTCTCGCACGCGAAATCCTGGAATCGCTCTCCGTGAAGTAAGTTCCAGCTCGAACGAAGCCCGCCGGGAGCCAGTGCCGGCGGGCTTTTTCGTTCTGTTTCGGATGTGAAGTTCTCAGAATCATCGTGATGCGAAATGTGTTCATTACTCCGCGTAACAGTTTCACTTGCCCACATGACAACCACGGAAAATCGCAGTGCACTGACCAAGGACTGGCCTGATGCGCCGACGTCCGCCGAGGGCTGGATTGCTCGGGCGGGGGAGGTGGCGCAGCTGCTTGCCGTCGATGCTGTTGCTCGTGACAAGGGCCATCAGGCTCCGCACGACGAGGTGCAGCTTCTGAAGGATGCTGGGCTCGTCACGTTGCTGGGGCCGGTCGAGCACGGGGGCGGCGGTCAGGATTGGCCGACGGCGTATCAGGTGATTCGTCGTGTCGCGGCAGCCGACGGGTCGATCGGCCAGCTTCTCGGCTACCACCTGCTGTGGTTCTGGGCTGCGCGGCTGATCGGCACGAAGGAGCAGATCGAGGCAGTCGAGGCCGATGCGACGAAGAACAAGTGGTTCTTCGGGGGCGCCGTCAACCCGCGTGACAACGACGTCGCTGTCACCGACGAGGGCGACACCATCGTCTTCGAGGGCGCGAAGTCCTTCTCGACGGGCAGCCGCGTCTCCGACGTCACGGTCCTCGAAGGCGCTTTGACCGGCAGCGATGCACACGTTTTCGCTATTGTGCCGTCGAACATCGAGGGTTTGACGTTTCACGACGACTGGGACAACATCGGCCAACGCCAGACCGAGAGTGGCAGCGTCACCATCGACAAGGTGCGGGTCGACTGGGCGAGTGCGGCGGGATTCGTGGACAAGCAGTTCCAGCCACGGGTCTACAACACGTTGAACGTGCCGACGATTCAGCTGGTGTTCGTCAACTTCTACCTCGGCATCGCTCGCGGCGCCTTGGAGGAAGCGGCGTCGTACACCAAGGACAAGACGCGTGCGTGGCTGCACAGCACCGTCGACAAGGCGATCGACGAGCCGTACATCATCGACATCTACGGTGACCTGACGTCCAAGCTGTGGGCCGTGGAAGCGCTGGCCGACGCAGTTGCGTTGGAAGCGCAGAAGATCCACGACAACGCGTGGGATGTGACGGCGGAACAGCGCGGTGATCACGAGGTTCGCGTCGCTGCGGTGAAGGCGCGTGCCACCGAGGTGTCGCTCGAGATCACGTCGACGGTGTTCGAGGCTCTCGGTGCCCGAGCGACGGCGAGCAAATACGGTTTCGATCGCTTCTGGCGCAACGTCCGCACCCACACGCTGCACGATCCGGTCGCATACAAGCGCCGCGAGGTCGGTCGATGGGTTCTGACCGGCGAGTTGCCGCAGCCGACCTGGTACTCGTGAGCATCACCGAAGGAGAACGATGAGTACCGAAAGAATTTCCGACGCCATCAAATTCGCCTACTGGGTGCCCAATGTCAGTGGCGGATTGGTGACCAGCGACATCGAACAGCGCACCAGCTGGGACTACGAGTACAACAAGAAGCTGGCGCAGACCGCGGAGAACAACGGCTTCGAATACGCGCTCAGTCAGGTTCGCTACGAGGCCAGTTACGGCGCCGAGTTCCAACACGAGTCGACGAGCTTCTCCCTCGCGCTGCTGCTTGCCACGGAACGACTGAAAGTCATTGCGGCCGTTCATCCCGGCTTGTGGCAGCCGGCGGTTCTGGCGAAGCTCGGCGCTACGGCGGACCATCTGTCGAACGGCCGTTTCGCGGTCAACGTCGTCAGCGGCTGGTTCAAGGACGAGTTCACGCACCTGGGTGAGCCGTGGCTCGAACACGACGAAAGATACCGTCGCAGTGCCGAATTCCTCCAGGTTCTCCGCAAGATCTGGACCGAGGACGACGTCGACTTCCGTGGTGATTTCTACCGAATCCACGATTTCACGTTGAAACCGAAGCCGTTGAACACTCCGGAACGACCCAACCCGGAACTGTTCCAGGGCGGTAACTCGTCGGCTGCGCAGGAGAACGCCGGTCGATACTCGGATTGGTACTTCAGCAACGGCAAGGATTACGACGGAGTCACCGAGCAACTCGACAACATTCGTCGCGTCGCTCAGGCGAACGATCGTGAGGTCAAGTTCGGTCTCAACGGGTTCATCATCGCGCGCGACACGGAGAAGGAAGCCAAGGACACTCTCCGCGAGATCATCGAGAAGGCCAACAAGCCCGCTGTCGAAGGTTTCAAGGGTGCTGTGCAGCAGGCCGGTTCGTCGACGAAGGACGGCAAGGGCATGTGGGCGGACTCGACGTTCGAGGATCTCGTGCAGTACAACGACGGTTTCAAGAGCCAGCTGATCGGAACTCCCGAACAGGTGGCACATCGCATCGTCGAATACCGCAAGCGAGGGGTCGACCTGATCCTCGGCGGCTTCCTGCACTTCCAGGAAGAGATCGAGTACTTCGGGGCGAAGGTCCTACCGCTCGTGCGTGAACTGGAGTCGTCCCAGGCGCTCGTCGACGCAGGGTGAGAAGGGAGCCTCGCGGCGAGCGGGGCAGTCGAGTCGGGTCCGTAGACTAGCTTGGTCTACGGACCCGTACTCATTTTTTCTATCGAGGAGAGTGCCATGACGTATCCAGCAGAAGGCCAGCGTCCGCAGGGGCCCGGTCCCGGCGGTTATGGCAGTCAATCACCGGAGGGTGCTCGGTCGGCCGAGTCGACTCCGGGTAATTACGGCGGTTACCCGACGCCCAGCCAGTCGTACGGCACTCAGCCGTCCTACGGAACGCAGCCACCGTCGTACGGTCAGCCGCCGTCGCAGCAGTCTGCACCGACGGGTCAGTACAACCCGCCGCTGGCGTCGGACCGATCGTCCTCGCTGCCGCGAATTCTGACGCTCGTTGCCGTGGCACTCGGCGTCGTGAACTTCCTGGTCGGTCTCGCCGGTCAGTACGAGTTCTTCAGCGAAGGCGTCAACTTCTTCTTCGTACAGGCCGGCGACCCGACGTCCATCGCGCTTCTGCTCGCCGCGGGCCTCGTCGCGGCGGTCGGACTGCTGCCGAAGCAACCCAACACGGTCGGTATCGCTGCCGCTCTTGCGTTGTCCGGGTGGCTCGTACTGGTGTTCCAGAGCTTCAACGTCGGCGACGACTCCGCGGTGGGCGCGCCGGTTCAGTTGGGGATCGGCACCTTCGTCGTACTCGTTCTCGGTTTCGTCCAGACCGTCGTGGCCGTCGCTGCCACGCTTTTCGGTGCGGGCATCCTCAAAGCTCCGCAGCCCAAGCCCGCGGGTTACGGTCAGCAGAACCCGTTCCAGGGATACGGCCAGCAGGCACCCGGATACGGCCAGTCGGCGCAGAACCAGAATTACGGCGCCTACGGCCAGACAGCCCAGAACTCAGGTGCGCAGGCTTACGGCGCCCCGCAGGAACGTGGGCAGTGGAGCGATCAGGGAAATGGTCCTCAGCAGGGGTACGCCCCGCCTGCCTACACCGGGCCCTCGCAGAACCAGCAGAATCAGCCGAACCAGCACACCACCGGCAGCCTCGGTTACCCGGTCGGAACGTCCAAGCCGGATGCGGGAGCCAGCGGATTGACCGGCCCGGCCGGTCAGAATTCGCCGTTCAATCAGCAGCCGTACAGCCAGCCTCCGGTCGGTTCGGGTGGCTACGGCGCGCCGCAGCACGCAGCGCCGAGAGCGGAGCCTGCAGGAGCGACATCGGCTGGAGCACAGTCGGCCGGACAACAGCCTGCGGGAGCATCGCGTCAGGGCGACGAGCCCGAGGACACGTCGGACACCCCGCCGTACAGCGCGCCCACGCAGGCCTTCGGCCAGTCGGCCGCGCCGGAGGACGACAACAAATAAGGCTGTGTCGGCGCGCCTGAACCACCCGTCGGCAGCTAGGTGGAACGCTCGACACCGATGAGCGCCGTATTGAATCAGGAGAGGAAACGCGCCCGAGGGACGTCTCGTCCGCCGGAGCGTCGACCTCTGTTGTCTCCTTCCGAATCCACCACCATGCTGACCGTCGGGTTCCGGATTCCGGGTGTGCTCGTCGCGATCATCGCGACGGTCGTTCTCGTGACGCTGGTGTCGGTCAACAGTGAGCTCACCGGGACGTTCGGAGCAATCGCCGGGCTGTGGTTCGCGATCCATCAGGTCCCGTTCAGCATCGAGGGCACCTCCCTGGGCGTCTTCCCGCTCGTCCCGACGCTTGTTCTCGTCCTCGTCGTGGCGCGGGGCGTCGCGCGGGCAGTCGGCCGGGCGGAGACTCGTCGGGAACACGGTCTGATCGTGGGCGCGGCGGTGTTCGGTCCGGTTCTCGTGACCGCGATCGCGTTGGCGGTGGCCGCGGATGCGTCGTCGGTGATCGGGCTCGACACACCCAATGCTCTGCTGGCTTTCGCGTGGGTGGCGGCCGTCCACGCGGTGTCCGCGGGCATCGGACTGGTGTGTGGGGTGTGGGACACCGAGTCGGATCGTCTGCCGGAATGGCTGCGCGGAATCGTGGCTCCGACCATCCGGGCGGCGGCCGTCCTCGTCGCGGGCGGCGGTGCGATCGTGCTGGCCGCGATGCTGGCGTCGTGGTCGACGATGGAGATGTTGCTGGAATCCGGAAACGGCTTCGTCGGTGTACTCGGCTTGACGGTGCTGTCGATCCTGTACCTGCCCAACGTGCTGCTCGGCGCGATCGCGGTGTCGGTCGGATCGTCGGCGCACGTGGGCGACGTATCGGTCAGCATGTTCCAGGCCACGGGAGGTCCGCTTCCCCCGCTGCCGGTCTTGGCCGTCCTGCCCGAGGGGCCGTCGCAGACGCTGTGGATGCTGATGCTCGTGATTCCGATCGGCGCCGGCCTGCTGCTCGGACGTGACAGCGCGAGGCGCACGGTGGACGTGCACTACGCACTGTCCGCGGTGTGGGTGGCGAGCGCCGTGATCGGCGTGTCCACGCTGGTGCTCGGCTTCGCGGCAGGCGGAAACCTGGGCACGTTCGGAACCGTTCAGGTGACGGTATGGTCTCTCGGCCTGCTCGTCTTCGCCTGGCTTGCCGTCGTCGGATCCCTCGCGGCCGCCGTGACCGCATGGCGCGGAGGGTCCAAGCAGACCCCGATCGCCGACGACGTCGACACGGAACCCCGGCGCGAGCAGGAACCCATCGCCGCCATCGCCGCGCCCGTCGCGCATCCAGAACATGCAGTGGACGCGGAAATCGTCGAAGAGCCCGACGCCCTGCCCGAGACCGTCGATTCACCCGACGTCGACGCTGCCGTGGTTGCCGAGGACACAACGGAGACCGAGGACATCGTCGACGCCGAAATCGTCGAGGAAGTGCCCTCGGAAGCTACGCCGCCTGATGATGGCAACACCGACGACCGGTCCTGAACCCGCTGGCGGGCTCGAGTAGTCGTGACAGCCGGGTCACCGGCACTCGCGCCCGAGGACCTGCCTGACGGTGGCCTACACGTGGGCGACTATTCTTTCGAGCGAACCCGTCGGTGATCGTCGGGCGATTTTCGGAGAACGACACATCAGGAGAAGTGCGCTGACTGCCACCCGTGAGCACCCAGCACGCGTCGTTGTCCTCGCTTCGGGCACCGGATCGCTTCTGCAGTCCCTGATCGATGCGACGAAGGCCGAGTCCTATCCGGCGCGGATCGTTGCGGTCGGTGTCGATCGTGATTGCGACGCTGCCCGGCATGCACACACTGCCGGGATTGCGCATTTCCGCGTCGGGCTGAGGGAGTTCGCGGACCGTGATGGCTGGGATGCGGCTCTCACCGAACGTGTGCTGGCGCACGAGCCCGATCTGGTGGTGACCGCCGGCTTCATGAAGATTCTCGGTTCCGATTTTCTCGGTGCGTTCGCCGGACGCATCGTCAACACTCATCCTGCGCTGTTGCCGTCGTTCCCCGGTGCGCATGCAGTGGAGGATGCGCTCGCCTACGGCGTCAAACTGACCGGGTCGACGGTGCATCTCGTCGACGCCGGTGTCGATACCGGGCCGATTCTGGCTCAGGAAGCTGTGCCCGTGCTGGGCGACGACGATGTCGCGACTTTGCACGAGCGAATCAAGACCGTGGAACGCAGGCTTCTGGTCGATGTGATCGCAGCTGTTGCCACCCGAGGTGTTGTCTCCGATGGACGAAAGGCTCAGATTCAACCATGAGTGAACGTAAAGCAGTGCGCCGCGCACTGGTCAGCGTCTACGACAAGACCGGTTTGATCGAACTCGCAACCGGCTTGCACAAGGCAGGCGTCGCTCTGGTCTCCACCGGATCGACAGCATCCAAGATCGCCGACGCCGGGATCCCGGTCACCAAGGTCGAGGATCTCACCGGGTTTCCCGAGACCCTCGACGGCCGTGTGAAGACGCTGCATCCGCGTGTCCATGCGGGTGTTCTGGCCGATACCCGTCGGCCGGAGCATGTTTCGCAGCTCGAGGAGCTCGGGATCGAGGCGTTCGAGTTGGTCGTGGTGAACCTCTATCCGTTCACCGACACCGTTGCCAGTGGCGCGACACCGGACGAATGCGTCGAGCAGATCGACATCGGTGGCCCGTCGATGGTCCGCGCTGCCGCGAAGAATCACCCGTCGGTGGCGGTCGTGGTGGATCCGGCTCGGTACTCCGATGTACTCACCGCAGCGTCCGGCGGCGGGTTCACGCTCGCCGAGCGCACTTCGCTTGCGGCACAGGCGTTCCAGCACACCGCTGCGTACGACGTCGCGGTCGCCTCGTGGATGAGCAGCGTTCTCGTGGAATCGGACTCGCAGTTCCCCGAATGGATCGGCGGCACCTGGGACCGCGCGGCAGTGCTGCGCTACGGCGAGAACCCGCATCAGGCCGCAGCCCTGTACAAGGACCCGGCCGGCACCGGCATAGCTCAGGCCGAGCAGCTGCACGGCAAAGAAATGTCCTACAACAACTTCACCGACGCCGACGCAGCGTGGCGTGCCGCTTTCGATCACGAGGGCCCAACCGTCGCGATCATCAAGCACGCCAATCCGTGTGGCATCGCCGTCGGCGCGGATATCGCCGAAGCGCACCGCAAAGCCCACGCCTGCGACCCCGTCAGTGCTTACGGCGGCGTGATCGCAGCCAACCGCGAAGTGACGGTCGCGATGGCCGAGCAGGTCGCGGAAATCTTCACCGAGGTGATCGTCGCTCCGTCCTACGCAGACGGTGCACTCGGAGTTCTGCAGCGCAAGAAGAACATTCGGGTTCTGCTCGCGGCCGCGCCGTCGGGCAAGGGTGTCGAGCTCAAGCCGATCTCCGGTGGGACTTTGCTGCAGGAACGCGACGCCATCGACGCCGACGGCGACAACCCGGCCAACTGGACTCTGGCAGCCGGTGACGCAGCGGACGAGCAGACCCTGAAGGATCTCGAATTCGCCTGGCGTGCAGGCCGTGCCGTCAAGTCCAACGCAATCCTGCTGGCCAAGGACGGCGCGTCCGTCGGCGTCGGTATGGGCCAGGTCAACCGCGTCGACGCAGCTCACCTCGCCGTCCAGCGCGCGGGCGATCGCGTCGTCGGTTCGGTTGCCTCCTCGGACGCCTTCTTCCCGTTCCCCGACGGCCTGCAGGTTCTCCTGGCCGCAGGCGTCAAAGCCGTCGTGCAGCCCGGCGGATCCGTCCGCGACAACGAAGTCATCGCCGCAGCCCAGGACGCCGGCGTCACGCTGTACCTCACCGGTTCGCGTCACTTCGCGCACTGATCCAGTTCGCACTTGTGCAGGCCGAAGCGCCTGATTGGTCTGCACAAGTGCGAACTCGCGCCCTGTGGATAGACCGGAATCTATCCACAGGCTCCGGCTTCAGACAGCTTTTCGGGTGGGTAGCCGTGCAATCGTGGGCGGGTGCCCGCCGACCAGCCGTTCAGAGGTTCCCTCGCAGTCCGCGACGGTAGCCTGACTCGACATCAGCTGACCCACGGCTTCAAGCGCATTCACCGCGACGTCTATGTGCGCAAGGACGTTCGGATCGACGCCGTTGTCCGGGCGCGGGCAGCCCATGAGTTCGCTGGTAGGGCGGCGGTGTGTTGCGGGATGTCGGCAGCTGCATTGCACGGCGCACGATGGATCGACCCCGACTCGCCTGCGGAGGTGATCTGGCTCGGACGCCGACGCCAACTCGACGGTATCCGCATCCGATTCGATACCGTCCGCGATGTCGAGATCACCACCGTCGCAGGTCTGCCGGTAACCACGATCCCCAGAACCATGTTCGATCTGGCGAGGCGGCTCCCCAGGGTGCGGGCCGTGCAGGTGCTGGACGACCTGTCAGGAGTGTCCGGAATCTCGGCTGCAGACGTTCTTCCGTTGTGCGCACGGTATCCGGGCTTACGGGGAGTATCTGCGGCGCGATCGGTTCTGGCACTCGTCGACGGTGGTGCAGAGTCTCCGCAGGAAACCGCCACTCGGCTGTTGCTCGTCGATGCAGGACTGCCTCCACCCGAGACACAGATTCGCGTTGCCGACGAACACGGCATGTTGTTCGCTCGCTGCGATCTGGGCTGGCCGGAGTGGAAGGTGGCCGTCGAGTACGACGGGGTGCAGCACTGGACGTCGGAGAAGCAGCGGTCCTGGGACATCGAGCGGTTCGAGAGGCTCGAGCGCGCCGGCTGGCTGGTGGTCCGAGTGAATTCGGAACAACTGCGCCTCCGTCCGCGCGAGGTGGTCGAGCGTGTTCGACGCAAACTGCGGCAAGCGGGCGCGCCTGTGTGACGAGTTCGCACTTGTGCAGACGAAAGACCCCCGTTTCTCTGCACAAGTGCGAACTCGACGAACGGTGCTTCTTCTGAGACGGGCGTACTTTGGTGAAGTGACCTCTAATCGACCTGGCATCACCACTGTCGGCGAGTTGCGTGCGTCCGGACACGTGCAGCGCTCCGTGAAAGAAGAACTCCGGGAAAATCTGCTCGACGCGTTGCGTGAGGGCAGGGATGCGTGGCCGGGAATTCTGGGCTTCGACAAGACTGTGCTTCCGCAGTTCGAGCGAGCGATTCTTGCTGGTCATGACGTTGTTCTGCTCGGTGAACGCGGGCAGGGAAAGACGCGCCTTCTGCGTACGTTGAACCTTCTGCTCGACGAGTGGGCGCCTGTCATTGCAGGTTCCGAGCTCGGTGAGCATCCGTACGAACCCATCACTCCGGCGAGTATTCGACGCGCACGTGAGCTCGGCGACGGGTTGCCCGTCGAGTGGCGTCACCGTAGCGAGCGATACTCGGAGAAGCTGGCGACTCCGGACACGTCGGTTGCGGACCTCGTCGGCGATGTCGATCCGGTGAAGGTCGCCGAGGGTCGGAGTCTGGGAGATCCGGAGACCATCCACTTCGGGCTCGTGCCGCGGAGTCACCGGGGGATCGTGGCGATCAACGAACTCCCCGATCTCGCGGAACGTATTCAGGTTTCACTGCTCAACGTCATGGAGGAGCGGGATATCCAGGTCCGCGGCTACACGTTGCGGCTGCCGCTGGATGTCGTCCTCGTCGCGAGCGCGAACCCCGAGGACTACACCAACCGTGGGCGGATCATCACTCCACTGAAGGACCGCTTCGGCGCCGAGATACGCACTCACTACCCGCATGCGTTGGCCGACGAGATCTCGGTGATCGAGCAGGAGGCCAACCTCCCGGCGAACGTACCGTCGTATCTGCTCGAGGTGCTGGCTCGGTTCACACGGCTGCTGCGTGAGTCGCCGTCCGTCGACCAGCGTTCGGGTGTGTCGGCGCGGTTCGCCATCGCGGCGGCGGAGACCATCGCGGCCGCAGCGGTGCATCGGGCTGCGGTTCTCGGCGAGAGCGACGCGGTGGCGCGGCCGGTGGACCTCGGAACCATCATCGAAGTGCTCAGGGGCAAGGTGGAATTCGAGTCCGGTGAAGAGGGCCGCGAGACCGAGGTGCTCGAGCATCTGCTTCGGCGCGCGACGGCCGACACGGTGCGGGACCGGTTGGGCGGAATCAACCTGGCACTGCTCGTCACGGCCATCGAACAGGGTGAGCCGGTGGTGACGGGCGACCGAATCGCCGCCAAGACACTGATCGGTGAGCTGCCGGACCTCGAGGTGCTGCAGGACATCGACGAGCGTCTGAACGCGACCTCCGACGGCGAACGCGCTGCCGCAACGGAACTCGCGCTGGAAGGGTTGTACCTTGCGCGGCGGATTTCCAAGGATCCCGACGACGACGGACAGACGGTGTACAGCTGATGCCTGCCAGTAGATACGGGCGGTATCACGACGGCCCCGATCCACTGGCACCGCCGGTAGACCTCCGCGAAGCACTGGAGTCGATCGGCGAGGACGTGCTAGAGGGCGCATCGCCTCGCCGGGCGATGCAGGAGATGCTCCGGCGGGGTACCCGGAACATGAGGGGCCTCGACGATCTGGCGGCCGAGGCCAACCGTCGGCGACGGGATCTTCTGCGCAAGAACAACCTCGACGGAACACTTCAGGAGGTCCGCGAACTCCTGGACAAAGCTGTGCTCGAGGAGCGTAAGGCGCTGGCGCGTGCGCTCGACGACGATGCCCGTTTCCAGGAGATGCAGATCGGGGATCTGTCCCCGTCGACGGCGCAGGCCGTGCAGGAGTTGGCCGATTACGACTGGCGTTCGTCGGAGGCTCGTGAGAACTACGAGAAGATCAAGGATCTGCTCGGGCGCGAGATGTTGGACCAGCGCTTCGCGGGTATGAAGAATGCGCTCGAGAATGCGACGGACGAGGATCGACAAGCCATCAGCGAGATGCTGAAGGATCTGAACGAGCTTTTGGACAAGCACAATCGAGGCGAGGACACCGAGCAGGACTTCTCGGAGTTCATGGCCGAGCACGGCCAGCATTTCCCCGAGAATCCGTCGAACGTCGAGGAGCTCCTCGATTCGCTTGCTCAGCGCGCCGCGGCAGCTCAGCGTCTGCGGAACTCGCTGAGCCCGGAGCAGCGAGCGGAATTGGATGCGCTGGCGCAGCAGGCATTCGGAGATTCCACTCTTTTGCAACAGCTCGACCAGCTGGACCAGAACCTCCAGCAGGCCAGGCCGGGGGAGGATTGGGACGGTTCGCAGAACTTCCGCGGCGAGAACGGGATGGGCCTGGGCGACGGGACCGGTGCGCTGCAGGACATCGCTGATCTGGAGAACCTCGGAAATCAGCTTTCGCAGCAGTACAACGGCGCCGCGCTCGACGACATCGACGCCGACGCGTTGCTGAAACAGTTGGGACCGGAAGCCGCGGCGGATGCTCGCATGTTGGCCGAGCTCGAAAAGGCGCTCGAACAGCAAGGTTTCATGGACAAGGGTGCCGACGGCCAGTGGCGGTTGTCGCCGAAGGCGATGCGTCAGCTGGGACAGTCTGCCCTCAAGGATGTCGCGGGACGAATTTCCCGACGCGGCGGCGAGCGCGACACGCGCAAGGCCGGTGCGATGGGGGAGCCGACGGGTGCTTCTCGGGCATGGGAATTCGGTGACACGGAGCCGTGGGACGTCACCCGCACCGTCAACAATGCAGTTCTGCGCACCGCAGCCGAAGGTTCGACGTTCCCGGTGCAACTGCAGGTGACCGACGTCGAGATCAGCGAGACCGAAACGCGGACGCAGGCGGCCGTCGCGCTGCTCGTCGACACGTCGTTCTCGATGGTGATGGACGGTCGCTGGGTGCCGATGAAACGCACCGCGCTTGCGTTGAATCACCTTGTCAGCACCAGGTTTCGCGGTGACGATCTGCAGCTGATCGGCTTCGGTCGTCACGCGCAGACGTTGACGGCGTCGGAACTGGCCGGGCTCGACGGGGCGTACGACCAGGGCACCAATCTGCATCACGCGTTGATGCTGGCGGTGCGGCACCTGCGTCGGCATCCCAACGCGCAACCCGTCGTGCTGATCGTGACCGACGGCGAGCCCACCGCGCACCTCGAGCCCGACGGGCACGCGTATTTCGACTATCCGCCGTCAAACAGAACTTTGGGGCTGACGGTCCGTGAACTCGACACGGTGGCGAAGCTGGGTGCGCAGGTCACCATCTTCCGGTTGGGAGACGATCCGGGGTTGGCCCGCGTCGTGGACAAGATGGCCGAGCGGGTCGGCGGGCGAGTCATCGCCCCCGAGCTGGACGGGCTGGGAGCTGCGGTGGTGTCGGACTATCTGAAACGCAGGAAGTCCCGCTAGTCCTTGGCTTTGATGCTGACGCCGCCCCAGAAGGCGAAGCCTGTCACCACGATTCGTGGGGCTCCGGGAGCACCTTGCTGGCTCAGGTGGTCGAAGCCGCCCATGATGCCTGCGCCGCGTACTTCGACGGCGACGTTGCGGGGGACCGTGATGTCGATGCCGCCCATGATCGCGACGCAGTTGAGCGTCACCTCGGGAGCCGAGAAGTGTGCTCGGCGTAGGTCGATCTCACCGCCGCCCCAGAACGCGACGGCCTCGACGCGCGGTGCGACGGTCCATTCTCCCTTGCGCTCGAATCCACTCATGATGGCGACGGCACGATCGGTGGAACGGCTGGGAGCCGAGTAGAGAGCTTCGGTGGGCGGCGTCAGCGCAAGGTCGCTGGTGAGAACGTCGAGTTCACCGTAGGTTTTCGCGCGATACGCGGCGGCCGTGCGTTCGTCGTACTCGGACACCGTGAGCTGGCCACCGGCCAGAGCGTCACTGAGGAGCTTCGCGACGAGGTTGCGGTCCGCGTCGGCGGCACGGACGGATTCACGGTTCTGTTCGGGCAGGTGATCGCTCACCTGGGTCAGGTTACTAGGCCGCGTTGACGATGGCGCGGTCTCCGACGGGCGAACTCAAGGTCATCTGCATCGTGCCGTACACGGCGACCATGATGCAGGCCTTGTCCGCGGCCTCGGGAAGCGTTCCGGTGCGCAGTGCGATGACGACTTCGGTGTCGGACTCGGTGACCTCCACCTCGGCCCCGTAGCACTCCGGGGTTCCGGTGACGAAATGGATGGCGATGGTGTTGGGGGAGATCTGGCTCCACGACTCGAACGGCGTCGACACCGCGCGCACCAGTCCTGGGGTGGATTCGAACATCGTCCCGACGTCGCCTACCGGAACCTCCACGGGCACCGGCGGTGCACTGGGACTGTGCATCAGCTGCGCAGACGTAGGGGTGGTGGCTTCGACGTCGTCACCGCCGTCGGCAGGGTCGTTGCCGCACCCGACGAGCAGGACGCACAGCAGAACTCCTGCAGCCAGAAACCTCATGATTCCAAAGTAACCGCGGGAGCTGAGGAGAACCTTTGGGTAGTCCAAGAATCGGGCGATCGGTCAGGCCAGCAGGGCCGTCACCAGTGCGATGACGGGTATCGCTGCGATGGTGGTGACGAAGGCCGTGTCCCGTGCCATGACGACGGCGCGGTTGTAGCGGTTCGCGAAGACGAAGACGTTCTGGGCGGTGGGCAGCGCGGAGATGACGGTGATGGCGAAGAGTTCGTGCCCTTCCAATCCCATGGCGAGTCCCATGAGGTAGCCGAGGACCGGCTGGAGCACCATTTTCATCGTCGTCGCGAGGAGCACGTCTCGCCTGGGGCTCGTGCCTTTCTGGAGAACGCGGGCGCCGTAGAGCGAGAGACCGAACGCGAGAAGAGCGCCGGGCACGGCGGCGCCGCCGACCAGGTCGAACGGCTGCATGATGGCTTCGGGCAGTTCGATGCCGAAGATGGACAGCAGGAGTCCTGCGGCGCCGGCGAGGACGATGGGGTTCTTGAAGGGCGTGACGACGATATTGCGGATGGATGCTTTCTTGCCCATGGTCGACAGGTCCAGGATGGTCAGCGCCAACGGCGAGTACACCATGATCTGGAAGAGCAGCAGCGGTGCGACGAAGTTGGCGTCGCCCAGCACGAACACCGCGATGGGAATGCCGAGGTTGGCGGCGTTGACGTAGGACGACGCCAGGCCGCCGATCGTTGCCTCGGGCACGCGGCGTTTCAGCACGAGCCGGGCCAGGAGGAAGTACAGGGCGCCGACGGCGAGGGCGGTCACGCCGGCGATCACGAGGATCGGCGACAGGATGACGGCCAGGTCGGCCTGCGCGAGTGTCACGAACAGCAGCGAAGGTGTCGCGACGAAGAACACGAGCCGGCTCAGGACGAACTGGCCGTGCTCGCCGAGAACTCGGAACTTGGCGAGTACGTAGCCGAGCGCGATGACGATGAAGATGACCGTGAAGCCTTCGAGAACACCGGACATGGAGCGGTAGGTCTCGTTTCTCTCGGGGAGGCTGGCCAGGACTAACTCTAGTGCTCACGCAGAAAGGCCACGCACCCGAGAGTGCGTGGCCTTTCCTACGAGAAATTCTTACCGGCTGGTGAACGGCAGCAAGGCCATCTCACGAGCGTTCTTCACTGCGACGGCGACCTGACGCTGCTGCTGCGGCGTGAGGCCGGTGACGCGGCGGCTACGGATCTTGCCGCGGTCCGAGATGAACTGACGAAGAAGGTTGATGTCCTTGTAGTCCACCGTGGTCACCTTGGCGGCGTTCAACGGGTTCTTCTTGGGTCGACGTCCTGCCTCTGCGCGGACCTTCTTCGACGGTGCTCTCTTGACTGCCATCTGTTCTTCCCTGTTCCTTACCAGCTCGACTTGTGGACGCCTGGCAGCTCCCCACGGTGAGCCATCTCGCGTACCTTCACGCGTGACAGCCCAAATTTCCGCAGGTGACCGCGCGGACGTCCATCCGCAGCGTCACGATTGCGCAATCGTACCGGACTCGCGTCGCGCGGTAGACGCTGCAGTGCCGCTTGGGCCTCTGCTCGCTCGGAATCGGGTGTCGACGGCTTCCGGATGATCTCCTTCAGTTCGCTCCGGCGGGCTGCCCACCGGGCGACGACGACCTTCCGCTGCTCGTTCTTGGCGATCTTCGATTTCTTGGCCATGTCAGCGCTCCTCGCGGCTAGCGTTCTTCACGGAAGTCGACGTGCTTGCGGACGACGGGGTCGTACTTCTTGAGCACGATGCGATCGGGGTCGTTTCGACGGTTCTTGCGGGTCACGTAGGTGTATCCGGTGCCTGCGGTCGACTTGAGTTTGATGATCGGACGGACGTCCGTGCTCTTTCCCATCAGAGCTTCTCCCCTCGTGCTACGAGCTTGGCGACGACGGCGTCGATTCCGTCACGGTCGATGGTCTTGATCCCCTTCGCCGAGAGCGTCAGGGTGACGCGGCGGCCGAGGCTCGGGACGAAGTAGGTCTTCTTCTGGATGTTCGGGTCCCAGCGACGGCTGGTCCTGACGTGCGAGTGCGAAACGGACTTACCGAATCCCGGCTTCCGTCCCGTCACCTGGCAGTGCGCGGACATACGCGGTCCTCTCTAGCTGACATGACAATCGTTTTCGACAAAGCGTTGTTTCGAATGTAGCGTGACAACGCAAGAAATGACAATCGTTGTCGATAGAAGGGATCTGCTTGTGGACGGCCGCACACCACTCGTACTCGTATCCGGTTGGACGGGTGCCATGGACGACGTGGTGACCTCACTGCTCGGGCCGGGCACCGTCGCCGTACGCCACGACCTCAGTCGCGTCTACGAGGGCGTCGTCCGCCGGACGCTCTACGCGGACGGCGACGCACCGCGCGAAACCATTCTCGAGCTCGCGCACGGCTGTGTCTCCTGCACGCTGCGTGAGGACCTCCTGCCGCTACTGAGGACGCTGTCCACCCGTAATTCGGTGCGACGGATCGTCCTGGCGATGGATCCTGCCCTCGAGCCGGAAGCGTTGTGCTGGGCGATCGAGAACGTCGTCGTCGCGGGCATCGTCGGTCAGGTCGACGGATCGGCCTCGCGAGACGTCCGTATCGAAGCCGTGATCGACTGCCTCGACGCCGCCACCTGGCTCGCGGACGCCACCGGCGACGACGCCCTGGCCGACCGAGGAATCGTGGCCAGCGGCGACGACGACCGGACCGTCGCGCAGGTCGTCGTCGGGCAGGTCGACTATGCCGATGCCCTCGTCGTCACTGCAGGCCCCGAGGTCGACGCGTGGGAACGCGCCAAGCTCGCAGCCGTGTTGGAGCGTCTGGCACCCGGTGCGCCCATCGCGTGGGTGGGGCCAGGGGACAAGCTCGACGCCGACGCGCTTGTCGCTGCTGTTCCGCAGGGTGCGCGACGCGGCGCCATCACCGACGCCCACTCGCCGCTGCTGCGCGGTGAACCTCCACTCACGGCGGATTGCGGAGTGACTCTCGTCGAATTCTCGGCGACGCGACCCTTCCATCCCGAACGACTCCACGAGGCAATCGACGTTCTGCTCGACGGTGTCGTCACCGCACGCGGACGCGCCTGGGTGGCAACCCAGCCCGACGAGGCCCTGTGGATCGAGTCCGCCGGCGGCGGCCTGCGCGTCGCCAGTGCCGGAAAATGGCTGGCCGCAATGACACCGGAGGAACAGGACGGCGTCGACACCTCGCGTCGGGCCATGGCTGCCCTTCGGTGGGACGACGACTTCGGTGACCGCGACACCTCGCTGGTCGTCCTGGTCCACGCCGCCGACCCCTCCGAAATCGACCGGACGCTGCAGTGGGCGCTGGTGTCCGACGACGAGATGACCGACCGGCAGGCATGGGCCGAATGGAACGACCCGTTCGGTCAGTGGCACGAAGACCCGTGCGAAACAACAGAATCCCCGTACTCGGAGCAGAAGAAAGAGGCACAGGAATGAAGGCAGGAATCCATCCCGACTACCACCCCGTGGTATTCCAGGACGCAGGAACAGGAACCAAGTTCCTCACCCGGTCCACCATCACCTCGACCCGCGAGGTCGAATGGGAAGACGGCAACACCTACCCACTCGTCATCGTCGACGTCACCAGCGAATCCCACCCCTTCTGGACCGGCGCCGCACGCATCATGGACACCCAGGGTCGCGTGGAGAAGTTCGAGAAGCGCTACGGCCGTCGCAGCCGTAAGGAGGCCTGAGACATGGCTGTACCGAAGCGGAAAATGTCGCGGTCCAACGCCCGCAGTCGCCGAGCACAGTGGAAAGCCGTCGCTCCCGACCTCGTGAGCGTCCGCGTCGGCGGGCAGGAATTCAAAGTCCCTCGCCGACTCGTCAAGGCCGTACAGACCGGTGTCTACGACCCGAGCTGAACCCGAGCAACCTTTTCGAGAGCGAACGTGCCGTTCGGTCACTTCAAGTGACCGAACGGCACGTTCGCTCCGCTTCAGGGGGGGGCAAACAAAACCCTGGCGTCCGGTGTGGAGAAGCCGTTAGTCTGTCGAAGTGTCCACTTCCTTCGCTTTTCGGTCCGCTGCTGCCCTGACGTGCGCTGTTCTTGCGTGCACCATGGCAGGTGCTGTTGCATCCGCAGAGCCGGTGGACAGGACGCCCGGCACGATTGTGGAGACGTCCCCGCTGCCCACTGATCTGTGGATTCCCGGAACCGGTGAGGCGCAGCGCATCACGTACTGGACTGTCGGATCCGACGGTGCTCCGGCGCTCAGTAGTGGAACGTTTTTCGTTCCGGAAGGACCGGCGCCCGAGGGTGGTTGGCCGGTCGTCGGTTGGGCTCATGGCACTTCCGGTCTCGCCGACGAGTGTGCGCCGTCCCGTGTCGGCCCCGCCGACCGTGAGCGAGATTTCGGCTACTTGTCGACGTGGATCGAGCAGGGATACGCGATTGCCGCGACCGACTATGTCGGCCTGGGCACGCCTGGCTTGATGCCGTATCTCGACGGCAAGGTGTCTGCGCACAGTGTCGTGGATTCGGTGAAGGCGGCCAGATCCGTCGAGCCGTCGTTGTCGAACAAGTGGGTAGTGATCGGCCAGTCCCAGGGCGGTGGCGCAGCGATCACCACTGCCCGATACGCGACGGAATACGGTGGCCCCGAGCTGGATTACCGCGGAGCCGTCGGGACCGGGGTGCCGGCGAACATCGAGCTGGCACTTCTGCCGCTGGGCCCGGGAGTTCTTCCGGTCGCCGCGGGCAAGGGTCTGACGACGTATCTGCTGTACATCCTGGCGGGTCTGCGATATGCGCATCCGGAGATCGACCTCGACTCGTACCTCACCGAACAGGGAAGACAGCTGGTCGACCGCGCGGAAAGGGTCTGCGTGTTCGATGCTGAGGACGAGTTCGTGGGCACCGTCTCCGGTGATCTGTTTGCCAAACCGTTGAACCAGATTCCGAATTTCTACGGTCTGTTGAACGACTACATGGGCGTGCCCGTCTCCGGCTACGACCGACCTGTCTTCATCGGCCAAGGCCTGACGGACGTGGATGTGCCTGCACCCGCTGCTCTTTCACTGGTTGCTCAGATGAAGGCGAACGGTCAGGACGTCACGCTCCACACGTACCCGACGGATCACAGCGGTGCACTACTGCAATCACAGGCGGATTCCGTTCCGTTCGTGAAACGACTTTTCGAATAACGCTTTCTCAGCGGCCGACGCTTGCGGTTCGTTCGGGCAGATTTCGGGTGCGAGAATCTGTCAGAGCTGTATGGGACCATGTCCCCCTAGGTCAAGTGCTAAGGGGGAAGTGTGGAACTGGATCTTATGTATGTCGCTGGCTTTTTCGATGGAGAAGGCTCTGTTGGAATTTATAAAGGTGGCCAGTTAGGACGCACTTTGCGGGTGCAAATAACTCAAGCGGACAGCGTTCGCACTCGGGAGATTCTAAAATACTGCCAAACGAGGTGGCGTGGTTCAATAAGCAGTCTTAACAAGCAAAAGCGGCGCAAGGCTCTTATTTGGCAAACCGGCGGTAGTGGGGCCCTCGAGTTTTTGGATGACGTTTGCTCTCGGGTTGTACTGAAAACGGAGCAAGTTGATTTAGCAATTGCATGGCAGAAGTCGAGACCGGTCCGCGTTCGCGATGTAGGTGGACGATGGCAGAGCTGGGATGCTGACCAGCAGCAGTTGGATGAAGACGTCGCCGCGCTGCTGTCGGTGATGAAAACGAAGGATGTGCTCGCGGATTCAGTGCTGCGCGAAACTCTGACATCACTACATTTCAGGATCCGCGCGCTGAGTTCCTTGGTCTGACTAAAATAGATTATTCCAGTGAGTGGCTGTGTAACAGTACGGAAGTCTCGTGCGAGGCCGCGTCGCGGCTAATCGGTCGCCGATCCTTCCCCTCTTCCGTTACATTTTTTCACAGCCACTTCTGGCGTTTGAAGACCAGGTAGAGGACGGAGGACAGGACGACCATGCCGAGGATGGCCATGGGATATCCCAGGTGCCATTTGAGTTCCGGCATGTCCTCGAAGTTCATCCCGTAGATGGCGGCGATCAGCGAGGGAGCGAACAGGATTGCGCCCCAGGACGATATTTTCTTGGTCTGCTCGGTCTGATCCAGGCTGACCTGCGTCATGGCGCGCATTTCCTCGTTCTGCTGCTGCGCGACGAGTGTGGCGTGGGTCTGCAGCGCGTTCTGCAGCGTCGCTTTGAAGCCCTCCACGCGTTCGGTTATGCGGACGCAGTGGTCGAGGACGTCGCGGAGGGATCGTTTAAGTTCGACGTCGAGTTCGTACTCGTTGTTGCCGCGTTTCAGGGCGTCGATCATCGACACCAATGGTTCGGTTGCGCGCTGGAATTCGGCTACTTCACGCGAGAGCGTGTAAATGCGTCGGGACACGGATGGGTCGCCGGAGAAGAGCTGGTCCTCGATTTCGTCGATGTCGTTCTGCAGCCCTTCGACGACGGGCTCGTATTCGTCGACGACCTGGTCGAGGATGGCGTACATGACGGCTTCGGTGCCGAGCGTCAACAGCTCGGGGTCGGCTTCCAATCGCGATCTGACGGCGGACAATTCGGGCGATTCGGCGTGGCGGATAGTGACGACGAAGTCCGGTCCGAGGAAGACGTGCAGCTCACCGAACTCGACCTTCTCGGTTTCATCGATGTAGCGGGCGGGCCTGAAGACGACGAAGAGTTGGTCGCCGTACTGCTCGAGCTTGGGACGCTGGTGCGCGGCGATGGCGTCTTCGACGGCAAGGCGGTGGAGTCCGAATTCGGCTGCAACCGAATTGATCTCCTCTTCCTCGGGTCGGTAGAGACCGATCCACGCCATGCCGTGTCGTTCTCGCATGGCCTCGTAGGTGCTGTCGAGGTTGTCCGGGGTGACGGCACGCTTGCCGTCGACATAGACCGCGTTGTCGACGATCGGCAACTTTCTCACCTGCACTCTCTTCGGTAGTGACCGTGGAAAGCCTGCCAGACCGGGGCGGAGGCGTCAGACTGGGTGCATGGATCAGCGCGTACATTTCCTGACACTCGCTACTCCCGACGTCGATGCGTCCCGAGCGTTCTACCGCGACGGCCTCGGGTGGACACCTCTTCTGGATGTACCGGGAGAGATCATCTTCTTCCAGATCGCGTCGGGCTTGGTTCTGGGCTTGTTCGACGCACAGAAATTCACCGAGGACCTCGGGCGGAACGACGGGCCCGCAACGGTGGGCGGGTTGACGCTCTCCCACAACGTCAGCTCGCCCGCCGAAGCCGACGCAGTGGTGAAGGCAGCCGTCGAGGCAGGTGGGACATTGATCAAGCAGCCGCAGAAAGCTGCATTCGGTGGGTACAACGGTCACTTCGCCGACCCCAACGGCGTCATCTGGGAGGTATGCCACAACCCTGGCTGGAGTGTGGACGAGGACGGGACCGTGAAGCTGAGGGAAGTCTGACCACACCATGTCGATTCAACGGATTCTGTCGGAGGTCGAAACCTACGAGGGTGTACTCGACCTTGCTCCAGGACCTGGGAGTGCACACCCAGAGATATCGTGGGGCGATCACTTCTTCTATTACGCGCCCGACGGACAGATTCCGCGCACCCGTCAACCGTTCGCGACGATCGTGACGAAAAACTATCCTGGGGACACGGGTTCGCGTCTGGACGACACCGATCGTTGGCGCCTGAACATTCATTCGGGAGCGGACCGGTTCACCGAAGATGCGTCGGTGAGTGACGTCGGCGCCGTGGATGTGTTTCATCCTCATCCGGTGTACCCGGGTTGGGTGTGCGTGGTGAATCCGGAGACTCGAAGCCTAGATACTGCTCTGGAGCTTCTTCGGATCGCGTACCTGGCCGATCGGCAACGCGTCGAGCGCCGAGCGCGTCGATCGGACTCCGCGTCCGACGGATCGGAGTAGGGGACTCGTCCACCAGCGAGTTGGAGGCGTCGACCACTCGTGCGACGCTTGTCCCGTGCTGGTCGAGGTGCTGGGGTATGTGGGGATTGTGGCGTTTGCGGCCTCCGGGGCGCTGATCGGTGTTCGTAAGCGGTTGGATTTGTTCGGGGTGTGCGTTGTCGGGATCACGACGGGTATCGGCGGGGGCATCATTCGCGACGTGCTGCTGGGCATTCATCCGCCGACGTCGTTGGATCAGTGGCCGAATGTGACGGTTGCTCTGGCGACGTCGTTGGTGGTGTTCGTGGCGCATCCGGTGATGAATCGGATTTGGCGTGGGGTTCTGTTGTTCGATGCGTTCGGGATGGGGCTGTTCGCGGCGACGGGTGCGACGGTGGCGTTGGCTGCTGGTGGCAGCTCGTTGTCGGCATGCTTGATCGGCGCGACGACGGCTGTGGCCGGTGGCGTCATCCGGGATGTTCTCGTCAACGAGGTTCCGCTGCTGCTGCGCCGGGACTTGTATGCGGTGCCGGCTCTGCTGGGGTCGACGGTGGTGGCGATAGTCGAGGGGTCGGGCCTTCCGGACAACGTGGGCCTGGTCGCGGGCACGATCATTGCGACGGGTCTGCGGGTGTTGGCTCTGTGGCGTCGGTGGAATCTGCCGATTGCGCGGCGCCTGCCGAATGTGGACTAGACCCCTTCTCAGACATATCTCAGTCCGTCAGGACAAACTATGACAATGCGCATTTTGGTTGTCGACGACGATCGAGCAGTCCGGGACTCGCTCAGGAGGTCGCTCACCTTCAACGGGTACACGGTGGAATTGGCGGTCGACGGGCTCGATGCGCTCGAGAAAGTCGCTGCGGCTCGCCCGGATGCTTTGGTTCTCGACGTCATGATGCCGAGGTTGGACGGGTTGGAAGTCTGCCGTCGGCTGCGCAGTACGGGCGATGATCTGCCCATCCTGGTGCTGACTGCGCGTGACTCCGTGTCCGAGCGCGTCGCGGGCCTCGACGCCGGCGCCGACGACTATCTGCCCAAGCCTTTCGCGCTCGAAGAACTACTTGCTCGCTTGCGTGCGCTGCTTCGCCGGACGGCGATGGACGCCGAGGGTGAATCGGAGGCGATGACCTTCGCCGATCTGTCGCTCGATCCCGTGACCCGTGAGGTCACCCGCGGGGAGCGGTCGATCAGTCTGACGCGTACCGAGTTCTCGCTGATGGAGATGTTGATGATGAACCCGCGTCGGGTTCTGACTCGCAGCCGCATCTTGGAGGAGGTGTGGGGGTACGACTTCCCGACGTCGGGCAACGCTCTCGAGGTGTACGTCGGATACTTGCGTCGTAAGACCGAGGCCGAGGGTGAGCCTCGGTTGATCCACACTGTCCGCGGCGTCGGTTACGTTCTCCGCGAGACGCCTCCGTGATGGTCGCTCCTTTCGGTCAACGTTCGACGGCAGGGCAGCGTTCGTCGGATCCGGCCGCGATGCGTCCTCCGATGCCGCTGACCCGCACGGTCTCCTTGCGCTGGCGGGTGACGTTGTTGGCGGCGTCGGTGGTGGCTGTGGCGGTGGCCGTGATGGCGATCGCGGCGTACGCGGTGGTCTCGCGGGCCCTGTACGGCGACGTGGACAGTCAGCTTCGCACCCGTGCGGACGCTCTGATCAACAGCAACATCGTCACGTTCGACCCTCGTTACGTTGCCGGCGCGACGCTCTACAGCACCGACGTGTCCGTCGCGCTTGTCTTTCCGGACCTGAGCAAGTACGTGCCGCCGGGTTCGAAGGTGCCGATCGGCGAGCCGGAAATCGCTGTCGCGGAGGGCCGGACGGATCTGTCCTTACGCACGGTCGACGATCAGCGTGTTCTGAGTCAGCGTGCACAGGACGGCAGTGCGATCGTCATCGCGCAAAGACTGTCGCCGACGGGTGCAGTGCTGGACCGGCTGGCGTGGGTGCTTCTGGTCGTCGGCGCCTTCGGCGTCGTGCTCGCGGCGGGTGCGGGTATGGCGGTCGGCAGAACCGGGTTGCGACCTATTGCGCGCCTGACCGCTGCCGCGGAACGGGTTGCGCGGACGGATGATCTGACGCCGATTCCGGTGACCGGCGACGACGAATTGGCCCGGCTGACGACGAGTTTCAACACGATGCTTCGTGCGTTGGCGGAATCGCGTGGGCGGCAGAGCCGATTGGTCGCCGACGCCGGCCACGAGTTGCGTACGCCTCTGACGTCGCTGCGGACCAACATGGAGTTGTTGATCGCTGCCGGCCGTCCCGGGGCGCCGGCGATTCCGGACGAGGACATGGCAGAGCTGCGTACGGACGTCGTCGCGCAGATTCAGGAGTTGTCCACGCTCGTCGGTGATCTGGTGGATCTGGCTCGGGAGGACGCACCGGAGACGGTGTTCGAGCGGGTGGATCTGGCCGACGCCGTCGAGCGGAGTCTCGAGCGAGCGAGGCGTCGCCGCAATGAAATCGACTTCGATGCGACGCTGGAGCCGTGGTTCGTCTACGGCGATCAGGCCGGATTGTCACGTGCAGTTCTGAACGTGTTGGACAACGCCGCCAAGTGGAGTCCGGCGGGCGGTGAAGTTCGTGTCGTCATGCGCAGGATCGGCGACGGGTTGATGGAGCTGACCGTCGACGATGCGGGCCCTGGAATTCCCGAAGAGGACCGGGAATTGGTGTTCGAGCGGTTCTATCGCTCGACGGCATCGCGGTCCATGCCGGGTTCCGGTCTCGGGTTGGCGATCGTGCGCCAGGTCGTCGTCAAGCACGGTGGAACCATCGGCGTCGAGGTGTCGGAGCGCGGAGGTGCGCTCATTCGGATCGTTCTGCCGGGGGAATCGGCACCGGACCTGGTGGCCGCCGAAGAGGGCGATTCCGACGGCACAGTCATGGGAAACTGATAGGCGCATCTCAGCGCACTCTCAGTACGGACCGGCAATGTAGTCGACAACAGAGCGGGTGACTTCGCACCACGCGAGGTTTCTAGTGAAAGAAGCGACTGCAGATGACCGACGATCGTAACGACTCCGAGCCGAACACGACCCCGCACGATCCTGCCCAGCAGAATCCGACGCGGCAGAACCCGGCTCCGCAGTCCGATCCGCATGCGACACAGCAGTTCCCGACTCAGCAGGGGCAGCCGGGTTCGCACAACCCGTACGCCGCCCCTTCGTACGGCCACAATCCGTATCAGCAGGGCGCGCCCACCCAGAGCTACGGGTACAACCAGGCTCATGCAGCTCCGACGCAGCACGACGCTCCGGTGCAGGCTCCGCCCGCTCTGCGTAGGCGACCGGGCCGCGCGACGATCGCAGCGGGTGCAATCGCACTGGTTCTGGTCGGCGGCGGTATCGGCGGGGCAGTGGGTGTCTACGCGGCGGGAGGCGGCAACGGAGCCGGCAACGCCACCAACTCCCTCAACTCGACGGTGACGGCCGCTCAGCCCGCAGCGAACATCCCCGACGGCTCCATCCAGGCCGTCGCGAACAAGGTCCTGCCCAGCGTCGTGCAGATCCAGGTGACCGGCAGTCAGGCCGAGGGCGAGGGCTCCGGTGTGATCCTCTCGTCGGACGGTCTCATTCTGACCAACAACCACGTGGCGACGGGCGCCGGAGCCAACGGCAAGCTCACGGTCGCCTTCAACGACGGTTCGACGGCTCAGGCGACGCTCGTCGGCGCCGACGCGGTCTCGGACATGGCCGTCATCAAGGTCGAGGGTCGCACGGACCTGACGCCGATCGAACTCGGAACGTCGTCGAACCTCCAGGTCGGTCAGCAGGTCGTGGCCATCGGCTCGCCACTGGGCCTGGCCGGAACCGTCACGACGGGCATCGTGTCCTCGCTCAACCGCCCGGTCTCGACGAGCGGTGAATCCGGCAACCAGAACTCCGTCATCGACGCCATCCAGACGGATGCGGCCATCAACCCCGGTAACTCCGGTGGTGCGCTCGTGAACACCGAAGGTCAGCTGATCGGCATCAACACCGCCATCGCGACACTCGGCGGTGGCCAGTCGAGCGGATCGCAGAGCGGATCGATCGGCCTCGGCTTCGCGATCCCGGTCGATCAGGCAAAACGCATCGCCGACGAACTGAGTACGACGGGCAAGGCCACGCAGGCGATGATCGGCGTGCAGGTGCCGTCTCAGGACAACGCGAACGGTGCGACGGTCGTCGAGGTCACCGAAGGCGGGCCTGCGGCAGGAGCCGGGATCCCGACGGGTGCCGTCATCACCAAGGTCGACGATCGCGTCATCACCAGCGGTGATGCATTGATCGCAGCCGTGCGCTCGCACGCGCCGGGAGACTCGGTGAAGATCACCTACACCGAGAGCGGCAGCGAGAAGACGGTGGACGTGACGCTCGGAACAGCAGAGCCGCAGACGGCAGCGGTGCAGGCACCGTCCGAGTCGCAGTCGCCTCTGCAGATCCCCGGCTTCCCCGGCGGTCGATGATGCCGATCGACACCGAACGTCTGGCAACCGTGGCAACGATTTACGCACAGCGTGAATCGGGAGCGGGCTCTACTACTACGGTTATCGGTATGGAACACGAGGCACCTCTGGCCGGGCGGGCGTTGGTCGTGATCGTCGACGATCGGACCGCACACAGCAACGAGAAGGATTCGACGGGTCCGTTGGTAACGGAGCTGCTCACCGAGGCGGGCTTCCTGGTCGACGGGGTGGTCGCGGTGACGTCGGACGAGGTCGACGTCCGCAATGCCCTCAACACCGCGGTGATCGGCGGTGTCGATCTGGTGGTGTCCATCGGCGGGACCGGTGTTTCGCCCCGCGACGTGACTCCCGACGTCACGGCCGAGGTACTGGATCGCGAGATTCCGGGCATCAGCGAGGCGCTGCGGTCCTCGGGTCTCGCGGCCGGTTCACTCGACGCCGGACTCTCGCGTGGTCTCGTGGGGGTATCGGGAAGCACCCTGGTGGTCAATCTGGCGTCCTCGCGGGCGGCTATCCGCGACGGTATGGCGACGTTGACTCCGCTGGCTGCTCAGGTCATCACCGAGCTGTCCGGGTTGGACGCTTGAGCATCGCCGATGCCTGAGGACGAGAAGCCCGCGACAAGCAGGGCGAAGCAGGACAAGACAGAGCAGGACGCTGAGAGCCGGGCCCGTGCGCAACGGGCCCGGCTCGCTCGCGTTTTCGGTGACGTTCTCCCGGAACAGACGGCCGACGATCGGAGTGAGTCGACGTCCAGGACGTCGGCAGATTGGTTCGAACGCGAACGTCCACCCCACCACTTCTGATGTGATCCACAACACATTTTTATGTGTGAATCACAGTCCTGTTAGTAGTTCGTTTACGCGCCGTTAGCGTCGGCTCATGTCCGATGCGCACTGCTGGACTTCCAATCAGCGCGATTCGAAACCTCGTGCTCGATCGTCAGTCTCGGGGCGGGCACCGTGTTACTCGAGCGTCTTCCCATATCAGCGCGTGTTTACGCCGCAGTGAGGTTTGTAACGGATCGACAACGGCGGCGATGAATGTGACCGGGGTTACTGTCCGGTATGGTGTGAAAACCGTTCACATGCATGAAACACATCACGATTCGGGCATGTACGACGGCCAATCGTAGGGATTGTCACGATCCGGCAACTCCTCTAATGTTCCCCTCAGCTTCTGGCAGACCGGGTGCGAGCAACACGCTCCGGACGCGGCTGGCAGAACTGATATACGAACCTGATCCAAGGATCTAGTTCTGCTCGGGGAGTCGCGGCGTCGTTGCTGACGAGGAACCGAGGGTGAAAGCCACAAGCTTCCCGTGCGACTGCGCTGGGACTGAACATGATGAGGAAGTAAATGACGGAGATCCAGAAGCCGCGGCGTAGCCGTGGACTGAAGTCCATGGGCGCTGCAGTTGTTGCCGGCGCTTCGGTTGTCGGCCTGGTGCTCGGTACGGGTACCGCGTCCGCCGCTGTCGACAGCACCAACTCGGTTGTGGATGCCAACGGCAACCTCATCACCGTGACGCTGTCCGACACCTTCATCAATGGTGTTGCACCGCTCGACGGCAACCCGCTCACCCGTGAGTGGTTCGCCAACGGCGTTGCAGGCTGGGAAGTTACCGGACCTGACGCTGACGACTTCGAGGGCACCGTCGCAATCGGTTACCAGGTCGGCTACCCGGCCAGCCTCGGCGGCAAGGTGACGTTCGACTACAAGACGCCTTCGCTGGACCTCACCGTTTCTGACAGCCTCTCGGCTGACATCGGTGGAATCGTCCCGCAGCTCGGCTTCTCCGCTGAGATCGCTCCCGGACCCGGCATTGTCGATGCCACCGCTGCCTCGGGCGAGATCCAGGGCACCAGCGGCGACGCAACCGGCGCTTCGGGCACCATCCAGATCGCCAACGCACACGGCACCGCGACCGGCATCCTCGGCAACGTCCGCGTTCGCCCCTACGTGTCGGTCACCAGCTCCACCGGTGACGTTGCAGTCACCTACGGTGTTCCGGTTGTCTTCAACTGATCTCGATCAGTTGACATCCTGCTTCATCCAGTGTTGACACACTGACATCACGATCGGGCCCGTCCGGAATCATCCGGGCGGGCCCGATCTTTGTTCTCTCCCTTCCATCTTCGATGACGTGCGGCAGGTGCCGGTGTGCCTGCACGACACGAGAAATGGCTGAAACCAGATGCGTTCCACTCTGATCTCCGCGGTCGCACTGACCGCGCTGGTCGCCCTTGCCGGATGTAGCAGTGACAGCGGCGATTCCGCGTCCGGAGCGAATGCCGACACGTGCACACAGTTCGCGGCCGCGCACGACGAGTTGACCGACTTGACAGCAGCCGGTCCCGTCGACGGCGACGCCGAGAAGTGGACGGCGGACAAGGATGCCGCGATCGCCAAGTTCGCACCCCTAGGGGACGCTGCCTCGGGTGACGTGCAGACGAAGCTGCAGACGTTGGTGACAGCACTTCCGGCGGACTCACTGGAACTTGCCGAGCCAGGAAGCGAGTCCGGTCAGGCGTTCGTGGACAACTCTGCTGCTGTGGCATCGGCGTGCGAAGGCGACGGGACCACGATCACTCTTGCCGAGTTCCCGCTCCAGAAGTTCTGACCGCCCAGTTCAGAATGAAAATGGCCCCGGTGAATCGCCGGGGCCATTTCTCGTAAGTTCGAAGAGTTGCGAACCGAAAGATTGTTTGGATAAAGAAAAGCGCCTGCTTCTACCGATTCGTCGGTAGAAGCAAGCGCGCTATTTTTCTCGATTTTCAGGACTTGCTGTGCGCCCCACCGCTCGGCTCGTCGGTGTCGCCGATGGCTTCGCCGCTGCCGCCGGTGGTGTCCGCGGGAGTCGAGAGCTTACGGCCGACGTCGGTGCCGCCCGCGAGGATGTCGCGAATCTGGACGAGGACGTCGACGTCGCTCAGTTCCTTCTCCGGCTGGCTGACAAACCGCTTCTTGGCCGTGTTGACCGGCAGGATGAGGACGAAGTAGACGACAGCCGCGATGATCACGAAGTTGATGACTGCGGTCACCACTGCACCGACGTTGATGAAAGTCTCGGCGCTGGAGGTGATTTGGAAGCCCCAGCCGTACTCGTTGGAGCCGCCGATGGCGGAAACGAGGGGGTTGACGATGTTGGTGGTGAATGCGGTGACGATCGCGGTGAACGCTGCGCCGACGACAACCGCGACGGCGAGGTCCACGACGTTTCCTCGGAGCAGGAAGTCCTTGAATCCCTTGAGCATGAGCCCTCCTCATTTTCGATCGGACGTGCGCGTTGTGTACTGAGGCAAGACGTTAGTCGACCGAGAAGCGGATCTGTCGGACGTCGGAAGTGATTGAATGTGCGCGTATGTGAGGGTTACACACAAAAATCATTCGAAGTTGTTAATGACTACGGGCTTTTCATCCCGTATCCTTCCCCAGGAATGAGTCTCGGTGATGTAAGTCGAGGCGGTCGGATTCGGCAGGAGTGGAGCCTGCGAAACGACTCGATGTGTTGCTTCAACGAGGGGAATTATGAACAAGTCTCGTTTCACGGCGCTGCGCCGAATCGGCCGAATTGCGGCGCTCGGCGCAGCCGCATCGATGGCCGTCGGGCTGATGTCCACCGGGGTGGCCAATGCCGAAACCTTCGTGCCCCTCCCCAACGGTGAGAAGGTGGCAGGGCCCTACAAGATCGCCCACTTCGACGAGTCCGCGAAGGTCGCTCCGCAGATCGCCTTCAACGGGCTGAACCGGAACGCGTGGGCGACAGGCACTGCGCTGTCCGAGGTTCCCGAGGGTGCCACCGGCACGCTCAAAACCGGGTACCTCGTCGGCTGCCAGCTGGACATGGAAGACCTCAACCTCGGGTTCGACCTCGGTGCAGGCATCGAAGGTGGCAACACCAACATCATCACGCTGTTCCCGATTCCGTTCCTCATCGGCGGCGAAGGTGAAACCACCAACAAGATCGAGGGCGGCTTCTCGTTCGATGTTCCGCTGAAGGACCGCGAAGTCGCTGCAGTCGAGATCGCATCGAAGGACGTCAAGGGCGGCACGACGGCAGTCCAGTACCAGGACGTCGCAATCTCTGTGCAGAACTGCGGTGGGTACGCCCAGGCCCGCTCGTACACCACGCTCGAGCTGACCGGCGATTACCGCTACAAGGGCACGCTCTACGGCCAGCCGTTCAGCCTCGGCTGACGCTCGAACGACTTCGCAGAACTTACGAGGGGAACAGACCAACGTGAAGAACAACAAGAGCGCAGCCGCACGCATCGCGGCGCTGGGCGCAGTAGGGGCCGTCGCAGTCGGCTTCTGGTCGGCCGGCGCAGCCAACGCAGACACCTTCGTGCCGCTCGCGGACAACGAGATCTCGAAGACGCTCATCGACGGAACCGTCGTGACCATCAAGGGATTCGGCCAGAGCGGCCTCATCTCGCCCTCCATGGGCGCAACCCCGACCCAGCGCAACGTGTGGGTCACGGGCAACTACACCGTCGAAACCTCCAACCCCGGAGGCGGGTCCATCGAACCGGGCTTCCTCGTCGGATGCCAGGTGGACTTCGCGGCCGGCATCAGCGGCGGCGTCGAGGGATCCTTCGGCCAGGGCAACACCATCAGCCTGCCCCCGGGCACGCTGGATCTGGAGATCACCCGCACGCAGCCGAACACCTACGACATCGGCGCAGGCGTCAACCTGGACCTGGCTCCCGGTCAGCTCAACGACATCAAACTGGTCGCCGACGAGACCAGCGCCAAGATCGACGGCGTCACCGTTGCCACGGACACGTCCAACAGCTTCGACTTCTCCGGCAACGGTGGCGGCTACACGTACGCCGACGAGACTCTGGCTGTCTCGGGCTGCGCAGGATTCGCCGAGGCGCGTTCCTACGTCAACGTCACCATCGACAACGACGCGGTCACGTCCACGGTGACACTGTGGGGACAGCCTTTCAGTATCGGCTGACCTGTCGCTTTTCTCGCCTCTGCCGGTGACGCACACTTGAGCGTCCCCGGCAGAGGCGTATCTACCGCCTGGTAAGAAAAGTGATTGTGATTTTTAACAGAGTTAGTATGCGGTGACCTCGCACGATAGGATCCCCGTTATGGGTCGTCACAGAGCAGGGGATGCTGCACCGTCACGCGACTGGATCGACGCTCAGATCGGCAAGCGGCACCGGCTGTCGGTGTTCCACGATCCGGGCATCGCGCAGGACGATCGGTCCGCGCTGCTCTGGCTCTTCCCGACGCGTGCCGACGTGGGGGACTACGCCCACCGCGACGAGGCGTACCGGAATCTCGGCACCTCTGCGGCCCTCAATGTCATGCGAAACGTCTTCGCCGACTTCGACTCCTACGTGCTTCACCTCTCGGACCAGCGAATCGTTGAGCACCGGCCCATGCGCGCCGACGATACGTTGCACAGTGACGTCTTCATCGAGACGTACGAGGCCTCCGACGGCGCCGACGTGTACGGTGTCCGCGTCGTCTTCACCGATACGATCGGCGCTCTCGTGTTCACCGATCACGCCACGTTCGTCGGCAAGTTGGAGCCGCAGCAGGCTCCGATCCACGACGAAGAAGTGAAGCCTCCCGCGAAGTCCGATCCGGGGCTTGCCGCCAGCAGCTGATCGCCTCACCTCAAGGTGACCGCAAGCGAGCTGGTCAACGACGCGCCGGCAACAGTGGTTGCGTCCTCCGCCGACATGGCGATCAGCACCACACGGTCACTGCCGCGCTGTTGTGGGGTGTCGGCCGATACGAGAACGACTACGGCCTCCCTCGCCAGAATGCGGGGCGACTTGTCGTCGCCACCGTCGCCGACGGTCAGAACGTCGACGACATCTCCGGATCGGAGTAATTCGGTCACGCCGGGATCGCCCAGACGAACCGGAACCACTCGTGCGTCCGCCGACTCGGTGATGGCCTCGGCCAGGCGCGACGACAACAAGCGCACATCTGTCAACGGCTCACCGGCACGGATCGGGCCGGCAAGTGTGCGGGCCGACGCGTCGTCGACATCGGTGATCGCACCGTCCGGCACGGACGACGGTGCGTACTCACGAAGTTCCACGTCGTCGACCGTCAACTGGACTCCTGGCGTCAGATCCCGCGCGGCGACGATCACGACGACATGATCGTCGGCCGCCGCGTCGCGCGCGAACAGAGCCACAGCGCAGGCGGCGAGAACGCCCGCCGCAATGCGGCGGAGCAGAACAGCGTGCATCCAGGTCGGCCGAGCCGACAGGCGATCGAGCAGGGTGGCGTCGAGACGAGAGGACGCAGAGAGTTTCGACGGGTGCCGGCCGGAGGACCGGCGGCGATCACGGGAAGGCGGCATGTCGGTCACGCTAGCGACCGCGGAGTCCTACACCGACGAAAACAGGCCCCGGCTGTGGATGAAGCCGGAGCCTGTGGACAACTGGAAAAACTAGGAGCTGGCAGCAGCCTTCGACGGCGTGCTCGACGTGGTCGTGCTGGAGTTGGAGGACGAGGAATCGCTGGTAGACGACGTCTTGGTCTCCGTCTTGGTCGACGAGTCGCTCTTGGACTCGCCTGCGCTCTCGCTCACCGAGCTGGATCCGCCCCGGCTGTCGGTTCGGTAGAATCCGCTGCCCTTGAACACGATGCCGACAGAGTTGAACAGTTTGCGCAGCTTGCCCGAGCAGGCCGGGCACACCGTCAGGGAGTCGTCACTGAAGGACTGCACGATGTCGAATCGGTTGTCGCATTCGGTGCAGGCGTACGAATATGTGGGCATCGATGATCCTCCGCGCTGGTCCACTCCATCGGTGAAAGAGAGAGCATTGGCACTCTACAGTCATGACTGCCAACGAAGCCATTCGGCCGACTATTCCCCAGTGAGTTCCACCAGGCCTCCGTCCGGTGTCAGCGCGTGCGTCGAGCGACGATCGTGCGGTTCCTCGGGCAACTTCTCCACCAGTTCCCCGTCGCGCACGATCGCGACGATCGGAACGCCTGGTTCGACGAAGTCCAGCGTCCTGTCGTAGAAACCGGCACCTCGGCCCAGCCGAACGCCCCGGAAATCGACGGCGAGAGCGGGCACGAACACCAACGAACACCGCGTCACGGACTCCGGGTTCAACACCGGACCGCTCGGTTCGAGCAATCCGTAGGGAGCCGCCCGAAGGCTGCCCCGGCCTGTGTATTCTGCCCAGTGCAACGGCCCCGGTTCCCTCGCGACCGGGACCAGAACCTGGGGGGTTCGATGTAGAAGTTCGTCGAGCAGATCGAGTGAGCCCGGTTCACTCCCGACCGGCACGTACGCAGCCACGGCACTCGCTCCCCGCGCCGAATCAGCCGCGGCATGACAGAGTTTCCTGGATTCCTCGGCGTGAACTTCGGCGCTGAGAGCGCGACGAGAATTCAAGACATGACGTCGCCACGCGTCCTTGGACACAGGCGTCGGGAATTCACCATTCGTCATAAGTTTTCAGCTTAAGCACCAACGGGAAACAGCCATCACACGCGGAGCGAATCCGTAGCGAGCATGGATAGGGTAGGCAATATGACAGACGCGTCGACAGGTCCGGTACGGCATTTCAGAACGGCGATCGTTCCCGCCGCAGGAATGGGAACCCGATTCCTTCCTGCCACCAAAACGGTCCCGAAGGAATTGCTGCCCGTCGTCGATACGCCAGGAATCGAGCTGGTCGCCGGCGAGGCTGCCGACTCCGGCGCGCAGCGTCTGGTGATCGTGACATCGCCGGGTAAGGACGGCGTCGTCGCACACTTCGTCGAGGACCTCGTCCTGGAAACGAAGCTCGAAGCCAGCGGCAAGCTCAAGATGCTCGAGAAGGTTCGTGTGGCACCCGCGCTTCTCGACGTCCAGTCGGTCGTGCAGCAGGAGCCGCTCGGACTCGGCCACGCTGTCGCGTGCGCCGAGGAAGTGCTCGACGACGACGAGAGCGCCGTCGCAGTGCTGCTTCCCGACGACCTGGTGCTTCCTCGTGGCGTTCTCGACGTCATGTCGCGCGTCCGCGCCAAGCGCGGCGGCTCGGTGCTGTGCGCATTCGAGGTTCCCGAAGAGAACGTTTCCGCGTACGGCGTCTTCGAGGTCGAGAAGGTTCCCGACGCCGTCAACCCGAACGTGCTCAAGGTCACCGGCATGGTGGAGAAGCCCAACCGAGAAGACGCGCCGTCGCTGTTCGCTGCGGCGGGCCGCTACCTGCTGGACCGCGCGATCTTCGACGCACTCCGACGCATCGAGCCCGGTGCGGGCGGCGAACTTCAGCTGACCGACGCCATCGCCCTCCTCATCGAAGAAGGACACCCGGTCCACGTCGTCGTCCACCGCGGACCCCGACACGACCTCGGAAATCCCGGAGGATACCTCCGCGCTGCGGTTGACTTTGCTCTCGAACGTGATGATTACGGTCCGGCGTTGCGTGAGTGGCTGACCGAGCGTCTGAGTGACGACTGGGCGCCGCAGCTCACGAAGTACGAGTAGGCCCGCGAAGTGTGAAAATCGGAGGAAGGGCCAGATGCGCTCGGTTGAGGATCAGCAGACCCGAGTGACTGCTGCGGCAGTTGCACCGCGGCCTGTTCGGGTCGCGATCTCGGAAGCGCAGGGCCTGCTCTGCGCGGAGGAAGTCGTCACCGAGCGCCCCCTGCCCGGCTTCGACCAGGCGGCCATCGACGGTTACGCCGTCCGCAGCGTCGACGTCGCGCATGCAGGCACGGACCTCCGCAACGAGGACGACGAGCGGATCGAACTCACCCTGCCCGTCGTGGGTGAGGTGAGCGCAGGGTCGCGTCAACCGATCCGATTGCAGCCACGGCAGGCCGTCCGCGTCGACACCGGCGCGCCGTTGCCGACGCTCGCCGACGCGGTGCTACCGCTCGACCGCACCGACGGCGGGCACGCACGGGTGAAGGTGTATCGCCCGGTGCGTTCGGGTGACTACGTCCGCAAGATCGGCGACGACGTGCAACCCGGCGACGTCGCCGTCCGCTCCGGAACCATCATCGGCGCTGCCCAGGTCGGCCTGCTCGCCGCCGTCGGACGCGACAAGGTGCTGGTCCATCCGCGCCCGAGGCTGTCCGTGATCTCGGTGGGCGGCGAACTCGTCGACACCGACCGGACGCCGGGGCCGGGGCAGGTCTACGACGTCAACTCTTATTCACTGGCCGCCGCGGCCCGAGACGCGGGTGCCGACGTCAACCGCGTCGGCATCGTCAGCACCGACCCGAAGCGACTGCGAGAAGTGGTCGAAGGTCAGCTGATCCGCTCGGAGATCGTCGTCATCGCCGGCGCGGTCGGTGGCGGTGCATCGGACTCGGTACGCGAAGCACTCTCGGACCTGGGCGATCTCGAAGTCGAACGTGTCGCCATGCACCCCGGATCGGTTCAGGGCTTCGGCCAGCTCGGACGGGACGAGGTCCCGACCTTCCTGCTGCCCGCGAACCCCGTCAGCGCGCTGGTGGTCTTCGAGGTGATGGTCCGGCCGCTCATTCGTATTGCGCTCGGACGCAGACAGCCGATGCGCCGCACCGTCACCGCACGCACCGTCGCCCCCATCACGTCCATCGAGGATCGCAAGGGATTCCTGCGCGGCCAGCTGATGCGCGACGAGGAAACCGGTGAATACCTCGTCCAGGCACTCGGGGGAGCGCCGGGAGCGTCGTCTCACCTTCTGGCGACCCTCGCCGAGGCCAACTGTCTGGTCGTCATCGACCCAGACGTCACCGAAATCCGCACCGGCGAAGAGGTCGACGTGTCCTTCCTGGCGCAGAGGGGATAGAGGTCCAGGTGAGTGGAAATGCGTCCTGGGGGACGCATTTCCACTCACATACGGAGGGCGCCTAATATCGAAAAATGTCACGCACGTGGTCGAGCCACCCTGGGTGGCCGGCGAAGTTGGGTCCTCTGACGGTGTCGGCCGGAACGGTGACGCTCCGCCCGGTGCGGCTGCGTGACGGTGCATCCTGGAGTCGGACGAGGATTGCCGACCGTGCACACCTCGAGCCGTGGGAGCCCACGGGTGAAGGCGCATGGGTTGCGCGCCACCACATCTCCGCCTGGCCAGGCCTCGTATCCGGTCTGAAGTCGGAGGCCCGCAAGGGCCACATGCTGCCGATGGCGATCGAGCTGAACGGCGATTTCTGCGGTCAGCTCACCGTCGGCAACATCGTCCGCGGGGCGCTCCGATCGGCGTGGATCGGATACTGGGTCGCCAAGGAAGTCAACGGCCACGGCGTCGCGACGGCGGCGTTGGCGCTGGGCCTGGACCATTGCTTCGGCCCCGTCGGCCTGCACCGAGTCGAAGCGACGGTGCGGCCGGAGAACCACGCGAGCCAGGCCGTGCTGCGCAACGTTGGGTTCCGCGAAGAGGGCCTGCTGAAGAACTACCTCGACGTCGACGGACGGTGGCGCGACCACGTTCTGGTGGCCATGACGTCCACCGAGGTACAGGGGACCGTCGCGGATCGATTGGTACGGGCAGGCCGAGCTGCCTGGGCGTGAGCATCTCCGCTGACGGCTCGAGACTCGTGTGACTAAAGTGACGTGTGTGTAATTCGGGTCGGCGCGTCTCCGCGGTAAGGGCACCTCTTCCGCATAGCCTGATCCAGTCACCGATGTAACCGGATCTGCCTCGGAAGGAGAACGCGCGCGATGCCCAACTCGATCATCTGGATCGGTCTGGTCGCCATCTGGGTGTTCGTTCTGCTCCCGATGATGACGAGCAAGCGTCCTCGGATCATGCAGACATCCGACGTCGCCTTGGCTACCCGCGTACTCCATCGCGGCGGCACCAAGCGGACGGCACGCGGACCGGCAACCGGCCACGCCAGCGACCCGGACTGGCGGCCCGAATACGACGAGCGCGTATCCGCTCCGGCAAGCGTCGTCTTCGGGCGGCGCACCGAGCACACCGACCCATCCGGTCGCGAACACCCGAACACCCAGGCGGAGGACCGTATGGACACTCACGCAGATCCCGACATGGACGACACGGACGTCGCCGACGAGCGGGACTACGTTCCCAACCGCCGGGGGCGCGGCGGATTCGATCCCGAGGCCGACGCCATCGCGCGCGCCGCTCGGTACTCGTTCCGTCAGCGCGCAGTGCTCGGGTTGGTCTTCGCGGCCATCACCACCGGCGCGCTTGCCGTGATCCTCACGCCGATGCTGTGGTGGGCGTGCGGTCTGGCAGTGCTGTCGTTGGTCGGGTACCTCTACTACCTCCGCCGTCAGGTGCAGATCGAGCAGGAAATCCGTCGCCGACGCATGACTCGCATGGGCCGCTCCAGGCTCGGTGTCGAGTCTCGTACGGACGACGAGCTCAAGCTGGTACCGCAGCGTCTGAAGCGACCAGGTGCCGTCGTCCTCGAAATCGACGACGAGGACCCGGAATTCGACCACCTGGACCACTACGACGAGCCGTTCCAACAGCAAGGTTCGATGGACGACGACATCCGACGCGCCTCGGGAGCATGACGCCTACGCGCCTTTGATATGGTTGCTCAGCGGTTCGCAAGGATCGCAAGAAGGGGCTGTGGCGCAGTTGGTAGCGCGTCTCGTTCGCATCGAGAAGGTCAGGGGTTCGATTCCCCTCAGCTCCACCAAAGATTCAGATCCACCAGAGATGGTCGTACATACAAGATGAGGCTCGGCCCGGTTGTCCGGGCCGAGCCTCATTTGTTCGGTGCGTCTGGGATCAGTTGGAGGAACCAGCGCCCAGCAGGTCGATGATCGGGATGTCCGATGCGGAGCTTCCCGTGGTGCTGCCGGTGGAGAGAAGGCTGGAGATGAATGCTGCGAGATCCATGCGGTGAGCTCCTTGTACTGAAGGGGTGGTGTTCGCGAACGTCGGCACTCTCACCGACAAGGAGTATTGATACAGGATTCAATTCGGGTACGTCCACGGTTACGGAAGAAATTAATCCATCGCAGTCTGTTTTTGAGAGGTATCACAAGCGGATGGTCTCGGCGGCGCCATCCGATCGTGATGAATTACTGGTCCATGGGCCGAGTCCGTCGTGATGGCGGGGAGATCGAACCGGTAGGCTTTGGCCGGAAAATGTTTCAATCAGTATCGATGGTCGACGTCTACTGGGGAAGCGTCACCCCGGTCGCGGGCTCGTTCGCCGCGGCCCCGAGGTAGTGGAGTGGTGTATGGCTTTCGAGATCGTCGACCTCGAAGAAACCTGGGTTGCCGGTCTTCCGGTCCGCAGCCCCAAGCGTGCGCTGGGGCGGTTGAACGACCCTGCTCTCGATCAGGCGTGGTCTTCCGTTCTGAAGCAGGACATCGGCGGCCCACTTGCGTCCGTCTACACGGATTTCGCTCCGGGCATCGGTTCGTACAACACTCAGATCGTCGGTTACCGGTGTTCGACGCTCGCCGAGGTCACGCGTGGGCATCTGGTCGCGCGTATTCCGGCTGCCAAGTACGCAAAATTCTCGTCCGTCGGTCATTTCCCCGACGTGATGGTCCGGTTGTGGCAGCAGATCGAGCACGCGGAAGAGCAGCACGAGATCACGCGGACGTTCACCGCCGATTACGAGTGTTATCCGCACGCCTACAAGATCGACCTCTATCTGTCGATCGAGCTGTCGGGTGCTCGGGCGTGAGTCATCGAGTGACCGCACGTAGCGCGGAGTTGTTCGGCGGCCTCGTGGCGCCCAGGATCACTCCGGGCGCCGAGGCCAGCACCAGTGAACTGTTCCGATTTCTGCGCGAACGTATTCGCGATCAGCACCTGGAGCCCGTCGACATCAGCACCGTCTACGTCCCGGACGCGGCCGGTGATTACAACGCCGTGGTCGCGACGCCGTTCGATTCTCCGTCGGACGTTCCCGTGGGTGATGTCTTCGTGTCCGTACCCAGTGGGGTGTATGCGGTATTCGTCCCCGATGGGGTAATTCAGGACCCGGTCGAGGACGTGTGGGCCCAGGTCGAAGACGCAACAGCAAATGGCGAGCTATTTCGTGCGTACAAAGAAGACATCGAAGTCGTTACAAAAACCGGCGAAGTGGAACTTTTTATTTCGATAGTTATCTGATTCGTCCAAGGCGTCACTTATTCGTCACTCGTGGATCACAATAGTGATACATGTGAGGTTAGTATTGTCCTGCGCAACCGGACTGTCGGGTGGGTCGGCGAATTCGAGAAGACGGGTTCGGAGCATTCCTCGAGCGGTCTCAGCAGGGCGGCGTCGGTGTCATGAGTAGGCAACTGAGCAGGGGTGAGTAGTTCATGGTTAGGCAACTGAGGGCAGAAGCCACGCGTGCAGCCGCATTGCGTGCAGCCGCAGATCTCTTTCTCGAGGTCGGTCACGCAAATGCCACACTGAGTCAGGTGTCGGCGAAGTCCGGAGTGACCAAAGGTGCTCTGTATTTCCATTTCGCGTCCAAGGAAGAGCTCGCGCGCGCCATCGTCGACGAGGGCCATGAGCGCGTATCCACCGCCTGTGCAGGCCTCGTTGATTCGCGATCGCCCGCCCTCGAGTCGGTCATCGGTATCTCCTACTCCGTCCTCGAACTTGCCGCGTCGGATCCGTTGGTCCGTGTGATGTACCGCCTGCAGATGGAGATCGACGGCTCGGAGACGGCTCGCGGCAGCGTGTTCGGCACCTGGGGCAACATCTTCGAGCACCTCTTCGACCGGGCGATCGAGCACGGTGACGTGGCCGATCATCTGGATTCGTCCAACGCTGCGCTTCTCGTGTGCGAGATGCTGGCCGGCGTGTTGATGGTGTCCGAGGCTCAGTCGACGCTGGAAACCGCTCCGTCGCGGATGGAGAAGGTGTGGAACACCGTTCTGCCGTCCCTGGTACCGCCGAACAAGCTCGGGTACTTCCGCGAATTCGCGGCTCGCAGCCTGTCCAGTTTCGTTCCCGCTTCCGAGTTGGTGAACGAGTCCGTCCACGTCTGACACCTGCTTGCGGAGTCTCGGAACCAGGCGGACACTGTGTGACATGAACCACACAGCATTGACCGAGCATCGAATGTCCGACGCCGAGCTCCGCAAAGCAATCAAGACGCTGCAGAGCAGGGCCGACGACGCCCGCCACCGCGGAGACGAGGACGATGCAACGCGCATCGAGTCGACCGTTGCCGATTACCGTGAGGAAATGTCGAAGCGCCTCTAACCGAATCGTTCGGTTCTGATGCGCGGCGGTAGGTGGCCGTCCTGCACCAGGAGGTCCGCTGCCGCTTCGACGAATCCCGTCGGTCCACACACGAAGCACGACGGCGCGAACTCGGCGGGCCATCCGTCGACGACGAGGTCGTCCGACGTGAGTCGGCCGACGCGGCCTCGGTAGCCCTCGGGAGCTTCCCGGGTGAAGCGGTATGCGACGTCGATTCCGCCGGGCATCGCGCGAAGTTCGGAGGCGTACAGGATCTCCGCGGGTGTCCGGACCGAGTAGATGAGGCGAAAGGGGGTCTTGCGTTCGGCCGTCCTGCGCGCGCGGAGCATCGACATCAGAGGAACGACGCCGGAGCCACCTGCCAGGAGCAGCACCGGGGCAGGGTCGGATTCGTTCCAGACGAACCATCCGCCGATCGGGCCGCGCATTTCGACCTGCTCGCCGACCTCGAGGACTCCGGTGAGATACGGCGACACCTCGCCGTCGTCGACGGTCTGCACGGTGAGCGCGACGGCCGTGCCGTCCGTAGGAGTTGCTATCGAGTAACTACGCTGCGCCGAGTAACCGTCCTCCGCGGTGAGGCGCACGTCGACGTGCTGCCCCGGCATGTGGCCCGGCCAGTCCGGAATGTCGAAGACGAGGGTCTCGGCGGTCGAGGTTTCCTTGATCTTCGCGACGAGTGTTGCAACCAGCCAGTTCAATCTCCCTGATACCTCTGCTCCTGCCACGGATCGCCGTAGTCGTGATATCCGTTGCGTTCCCAGAATCCGGGCTCGTTGCGCATGAGCAAGGTCAGCTTCTCGATCCACTTGGCCGATTTCCAGAAGTACAGGCCCGGAACCAGCAGGCGGGCCGGCCCACCGTGCTCGGGGTGCAACGGCTTTCCGTCGTATTCGTATACGAGCCAAGCTTTTCCGTTACGCAGTTCACCGAGCGGGAGGTTGGTGGTGTACCCGTCGCGTCCATGAGCTATCACGTGGGTTGCGGTGGTCTCGATTCCGTCCAGCACCGTGTCGAGTGACACCCCGCGCCACCGAGTGTCCAACTTGGACCACTTGGTGACGCAGTGGATGTCCACCGTCGGCTTCTCTGCGGGCAGAGCGCGCATCTCGTTCCACGTCCAACGATGTTTCTCGCCGCGCTCGGTGACGACCGTGAACTCCCAGCCCTCGGTACGAACGCGAGGTGTCGGCCCGGCGGACAGAACCGGGAAATCGTCGGTTCGGTACTGGCCGGGCGGGATACGGGACGAGTCGCCTCGGTTCTTGCCGACGAATCCCCTCGACACTATTGCCATCGGCCCAGTCTCCTCCGTCGACACCACCAGCGACAACCGGACAGGCGCGTAGGGTGCGAAGGACACATTCTTCGAGTTCGTGGGGGACGAGACACACGATGACCATCAAGGATCTGCGAGGAAAGAAGACGCTCGTCACGGGGGCGGGCAGCGGGATCGGGCGTGCCACGGCCATCGCCGCATCCAGAGCAGGCGCGAAGCTGTATCTCACCGACATCAACGAAGTGGGATTGAAGGAGACCGTCGCGGCGGTCGGCTCGTCGGTCGAGATGCACGCGGCCTTCGACGTCTCGGACTACGAAGCAGTGACGTCGTTCGCGTCCACGGTGCACGAGTCCGTCGACAGCCTCGACATCGTCATGAACGTCGCAGGAATCTCGGCGTGGGGAACGGTGGAGAACCTCGAGCACCGGCACTGGAAGTCGATGATCGACGTCAACCTCATGGGACCGATCCACGTCATGGAGAACTTTCTTCCCCCGATGGTCAAGGCAGGTCGCGGAGGTCACCTCGTCAACGTCTCGTCCGCGGCGGGCCTGATCCCATTGCCGTGGCACGCCGCCTACAGTGCCAGCAAATACGGTCTGCGCGGTGCGTCGGAAGTCCTGCGCTACGACCTCAAGCGGCACGGCATCGGCGTCAGCCTCGTCGTACCGGGTGGGGTCAAGACCGGCTTGGTGAACACCGTGGAGATCGCAGGCGTCGACCGCGACGACCCGCGCGTGCAGAAGCTGCAGCATCGCTTCGAGAAACGAGCTGTCGAACCCGACGTGGTGGCCGATGCGATCATCACGGGAATCGTCAAGAACCGCTATCTTGTCTACTCGTCCAACGACATCCGCTTCGGATACTGGTGGGCTCGAAAGTTCGCGCTGCCCTACGAGTTCGTGCTGCAGAAGGCCAACGACCAGTTCGGGAAATTGCTGAAGAAGTCATAGGTCGACGTCCAGACGCCGTGCGCCGGGCCCGCTGTCGGCCAACTCGTCGCCCGGATTGGCCAGCGCGCAACTGGAGAGCGACAGGCAGCCGCACCCGATGCAGCCCGTCAGGTCGTCCCGAAGCCTGACGAGTTGCTCGATACGACGGTCCAGGTCGGCATGCCAGTGGCCCGAGAGCTTGGCCCAGTCGCGTTTGGTGGGTGTCCGCTCCTCCGGGAGGTCGGCCAACGCGTCGCGAATGCGTGAGAGCGGAATGCCGACCTTCTGCGAGATGCGAATGAACGCAACGCGCCGCAGAGTGTCGCGGTGGTAGCGCCGTTGGTTCCCCGACGTACGTCGGCTGGTGATGAGGCCCTGCTTCTCGTAGAAGTGCAAGGCCGACACCGCAACTCCGCTGCGCTCGGACAGTTGGCCTGGGCTGAGCTCACGCACTTTCCAATCGGGCATCGGCATACCTCGACATTACTTGCGCTTACAGAACCTCGTGCACCTTGTCGGCCGGCCTCGCGAGCACGGTGCCCTTGTCCGTCACGACGATCGGGCGTTCGATGAGGATCGGGTGTTCGACCATTGCCGCGATCAGACCGTCCTCGGATGCGTCCTTCAGCCCGAGTTCCTTGTACAGCGCTTCCTTTCGACGGATTGCCTGGGCGGCCGTCAGGCCCGCGTCGTCGAGAAGTTTGCGCAGTCCGTCCTTGGTGGGCGGGGTTTCGAGGTATTTCACGACGGTCGGCTCGATCCCCGCCTCCTGGATGGCTTTCAACACGGTGCGCGAGGTGTTGCATCGGGGATTGTGGTAGATGGTCGCAGTCGAAGTCATGGACATAGATAGTGCCACTGTTTGTGGTCCGAGCCGGTCGGGTAGTCGAGTGCAATGACTGATCGACGAGTAGTGATCGCAGGCGGACACGGCAAGATCGCGCAGCACCTGATTCAGGTTCTCACGGCACAGGGCGACCGAGCGGTGGCGTTGATTCGAAACCCGCACCACGTTGACGCTGTGACGGCGCTGGGCGCACTCCCCGAGGTGGTGGACCTCGAGAATGCATCCGTCGAGGACGTCGCTGCCCTGTTGCACGACGCCGATGCCGTGGTCTTCGCGGCGGGAGCCGGGCCATCCGGTGGCGTAGAGCGTAAGGACACCGTCGACCGCGCGGCGTCGGTGCTGCTGGCCGACGCTGCCGAGAAGGCCGGTGTTGCACGGTTCGTGCAGATCAGCTCGTTCGGAGCGGGTGAGCCGGTTGCGGACGACGCCGAGGACACTTGGAAGGCGTACATCGCGGCCAAGACGGCGGCCGAGGAAGATCTGAAGTCCAGGCAGAAGCTGGACTGGACGATTCTGCGCCCCGGGGGATTGACGGACGACGACCCGTCGGGCCATGTCACGCTGACCGCGCCGCCGCTGGAGCGCGGGACGGTGCCGCGCGCCGATGTCGCGGCCGTCATCGCAGCGTTGATCGACACCCCGGCCACCGCGGGCAAGACCTTGATGTTGACGTCGGGCGATGTCTCCGTGGAGGACGCTGTCTCCGCGGTGTGACCGCGTGAGTGCGTGATAGAAAGTCCTGCATGCGCATCCACGTCGACCCGGCGTCCGGGACCCCGTTGTTCGAGCAGGTGAGGTCGGGGATTCTCGATCTGGTGCGGAGCGGTGAACTGGTCGCGGAGACCAAGATTCCGACGGTGCGTGGTCTGGCCGAGGAGTTGTCGATCGCGCCGCACACCGTCGCGAAGGCGTACAAGGAACTCGAGGCGCAGGGCGTCATCTCCGCCCGTGGGCGTCTGGGGACGTTCATCGCGTCGGGCGGGGATCCGACGGAGGACAACGCGGCGCGCGCAGCGCGGAAGTACGTCACCGAGTTGCGCGCCCTCGGGTTGTCCGACGAGAAGATTCGCGGACATGTCGACACCGCACTAAGTTGACGCTTCAACATAACTGTGTCAGGGTAGTCCGGTTCCCATTGCCGTGCCCGAAGGATCTGACATGAACTCGACCATCTTCCGCGACATTGCAACACTCGTTGCCCGAATCGGCCTGGGCATCGTGTTCATCGCCCACGGGTGGCAGAAACTCAACACCAACGGACTCGACGCGACCAAGGCCGGTTTCGAAGGCATGGGCGTCCCGCTGCCTGCAGCCTCCGCGTACTTCGCGACCTTCGTCGAACTCATCGGCGGTGTCGCGCTGGTGGTGGGTATCTTCACCCCGATCATCGGCATCCTGCTGTTCCTCGACATGCTCGGCGCATTCCTGTTCGTGCACTACGACCTGGGTGTATTCGTGTCCGAGGGCGGCTACGAGCTCGTCCTGGCGCTCGGCGTCGGCGCCCTGCTGATCGCCGCGACCGGAGCCGGACGGTTCAGCCTCGACGCAGCCACCGGCGGCCGAACCAGCTTCGCGAAAGCGCGCGCCTGACACGTCGCTCGACCCGGAACCCTGGCACCTACTCGGAAATTCGCCACGCCACCACGGTGATAGTGCTTCACTTCACCTATGGCAACGAATACCGAGCGGTCCCAGGGTTCAGTCGTTTCCGGATCGACACCGCACCCACCGCGCACGGATTACCTGGTGTTCGGCACGACGGCAGCGATCACCGCCGCGATTCTGGTGTGGGGCCTGCTCGCTGCCGACTCGCTCGAATCCACGACGACGTCGATCCTGAGCTGGTTGGTGACCAACATCGGGTGGCTGTTCATCATCGCGGCCTCGGGGTTCGTCGTGTTCTCGATCTACCTCGCAGTCAGCAAGTTCGGCAGGATTCCGCTCGGAAAAGACGGCGAGAAGCCGGAATTCAAGACCGTCAGCTGGATCGCCATGATGTTCAGTGCCGGCATGGGGATCGGGTTGATGTTCTTCGGCGTCGCAGAACCCCTGTCTCACTTCGTTTCTCCGCCCCCGGGATCGGACGGCACCGTCGGGGCGGCGATGGCGACGACGATGTTCCACTGGAGTCTGCACCCGTGGTCCATCTACGCGGTGGTCGGACTCGCCGTGGCCTACGGAACGTATCGACGCGGCCGTAAGCAGCTGATCAGTTCGGCGTTCATCCCGTTGCTCGGGCGCCGCGCGGAGGGCCCCATCGGCAAGGTCATCGACATCCTCGCGATCTTCGCCACCATGTTCGGCACCGCCGCGTCGCTCGGCCTCGGCGCTCTCCAGATCGGCTCGGGATTTCAGGTTCTCGGCTGGCTGGGGGAGGCGGGCACCCTGTTGCTCGTCGCGATCGTGGCACTGTTGACGCTCGCCTTCGTCGCCTCGGCAGTCTCGGGCGTCGCGAAAGGCATCCAGTGGTTGTCCAACATCAACATGGTGCTGGCGCTGGTTCTCGCGGTCTTCGTCTTCGTCCTCGGACCGACCGTGTTGATACTCAATCTGATTCCGACGACCATCGGTGACTACGCCAGCCAGCTCGTGCACATGTCGGCTCGGTCCGCAGCGGCAGGCGACGGCGGCGAAACCGCCACGTGGTTGTCGTCGTGGACCATCTTCTACTGGGCATGGTGGGTGTCCTGGACGCCGTTCGTCGGCATGTTCCTCGCACGAATCAGCCGCGGCCGCACCGTCCGCGAGTTCGTCATCGGCGTCATCCTCGTGCCCAGCACGGTGAGCCTGGTCTGGTTCTCCATTTTCGGTGGAGCGGGCATCGCCGAACAACAGAACGGAATCGATCTCGCGGGCCGGGACAGCAGCGAGTCCCAATTGTTCGGCATGCTCGAGAATCTGCCCGTCGCAGGGATTTCGAGTGTCCTGGTCATGGTGCTCGTGGCCATCTTCTTCGTCTCGGGAGCCGACGCCGCATCGATGGTGATGGGCACACTGAGCCAACGCGGTAGTCAGGAACCGAGCAGATGGGTCGTCGTGTTCTGGGGCGTGCTCACCGGCGGCATCGCCGCGCTGATGCTGTGGACCGGCGGCGCCGACGCACTGAACGGGCTCCAGACCATGACCATCATCGCCGCCGCACCGTTCGTGCTCGTGATGATCGGGCTGTGCATCTCGCTCTACCGCGACCTCTCCCACGACCCCCTTGTGAGCAGAACTCGGACTCCGGGGTCTAACGCCAGGAAGGCAACCAGAGCTGCTGCTGCCACAGATCCGGAGTGATGGGCATTCCCGTCAGGATCGGCCACAACCAGATGAAGTTCGCCACGACGAGCGCCACGTAGAGGCACACGAGCATCAGCCCCGTGCCACGTCGCTCCACCGACGCTCGCGCCCGGCCGATGATCTGCCCCAGGATCAGTGCGAATCCCATGACCATGAACGGCGCGAGCGCGACAGCGTAGAAGTAGTACATCTGCCGATCCAGCGTGGCGAACCACGGCAGATACGCTGCGCCGTAGCCGGTCAGCACGACGGCGAATCGCCAATCCCGACGGACCAGCATCATCCACAGGCACCACAGCAGCATCGGAACCGCGAGCCACCACATGGCCGGGGTGCCGATGAGCATGATCGCCTTGACGCACGAGCTCGCCGAGCATCCCTGAACGGTGTCGCCCTCGGCGAAGTAGTACAGCATCGGCCGCAGACCCATCGGCCACGTCCACGGCTTCGACTCCCACGGGTGGACGTTGCCCGCCGAGTTCGTCAGACCCGAGTGGAACGTGAGCACGTTGCCGCTGTAGTACCACAGTGATCGCAGCGCAGCGGGCACGAACGAGAACGGCCCGTCCGTGCCGATCTGGTTGCCGACGGCATGTCGGTTCACGCTGGTCTCGCTGGCGAACCACCCTGCGTAGGTGCACAGGTACACGATCAGCGGAATCACCACCAGCGCGTAGAGCGCGGGTCCGATGTCGCGTACTGCCGTGCCGATCCACGGCCGCTGCACCCCGCTCGCACGCCGCGCTGCGAGATCGAACGCGACCGACAACAGACCGAAGAACACGATGAAATAGATCCCGGACCACTTGGTTCCGCACGCCAAGCCCAGCAGGATTCCCGCGCCGAACCTCCACCAGCGCACCCCCATTCGTGGGCCGTACACGCTGGCGGCGATGCGACCCTCCGCCTGGACCTTCGCCATGCGTCGTCGAACGTCGTCTCGGTCGACGACCAGACACCCCATCGCGGCCGTCACGAAGAACGCCAGGAAGATGTCCAACATCCCGATGCGCGACGAGACGAACGTGACGCCGTCGACGGTCAGCAGAATGCCCGCGATCGCACCGACCAGTGTCGAGCGGGCAAGACGCCGCACGATCCGAATCACGATCAGCACCAGCAGAGTTCCCGCAACCGCCGCGGAGAACCGCCATCCCCACCCGTTGTAGCCGAAGAGTGCCTCGCCGACGGCGATCAGCTGCTTTCCGACCGGAGGGTGAACCACCAATCCGTACCCGGGGTTGTCCTCGATCCCGCCGCCGGTGAACACCTGCCAGCCCTGCGGCGCGTAATGCTTCTCGTCGAACACCGGAGTACCGGCATCGGTGGGGTAGCGCAGCATCGCGAACCGCGTGACGGCCGCGAGCGCCGTGATCACCAGAGTGACGATCCACCCCCGCCGACGATCGGTGTCGCGGTAATAGTCGGCAGCGGGTGTACTCGGCCCCGGACTGACTACGTATCGCTCGGTCGACTCGCGTAGGGCCACACACCGATCGTAGGGGTCGAGGCCCGGTGGAGAAGAATGGGCGCCATGCTGATCCTTGCCGCAACACCGATGGGCGATCTGGGTGACGCGTCCCAGCGACTCCGCGACGCCTTGGCCACGGCCGACGTCGTCGCAGCCGAAGACACCCGCCGGACGAAACAGCTGGCGTCGGGGCTCGGGGTCGCCATCACCGGCAAGATCGTCAGCTTCTACGACCAGGTGGAGACGACCCGGCTTCCCGGGCTGGTCGACGCTGTCCGCGACGGCAAATCGGTCCTGCTCGTCACCGACGCCGGAATGCCGTCGGTCAGTGACCCCGGCTACCGCCTCGTCGCCGCATGCGTCGACGCCGACCTGCCGGTGACGTGCCTACCCGGCCCGTCCGCAGTCACCACCGCCCTCGCACTCTCCGGATTGCCCGTCGAACGCTTCTGCTTCGACGGCTTCCCGCCGCGCAAACAAGGCGGCCGACGCCGATTCTTCGAATCCCTCGCGACCGAATCGCGCGCCTGCGTCTTCTTCGAGGCCCCTCATCGCCTCTCCGACTGCCTCGCCGACGCCGTCGCAGTACTCGGCCCCGACCGCCGCGCCGCGGTCTGCAGAGAGCTCACCAAGACCTACGAGGAAGTCAAGAGAGGCACCCTCGGCGAACTCGCCGACTGGGCTGCCGACGGAGTACGCGGAGAAATCACCGTCGTCCTCGCCGGAGCCGTCGCCGTGGCGTCGGAACCGGAAGACCTCATCGACGACGTCGAGGAGCTGGTGGCGTCGGGCATGCGGTTGAAGGATGCCTGTGCCCAGCTGGCAGTCGGCGGCGTGTCCAAGCGGGATCTCTACGAGGCGGTCCTGGCTGCGAGAAGCTCAGCCGACGACTTGCTGACGTAGCCCTTCGGTTGCGGCCGCGAGGATAGTCTTGGTGCCCTTCTTGACGAGGAAACCCGGGATCGGGATCTTCGGGTCGACCGTCAGTGAGAACGTCACGTGTGTTCCCTTGTCGGTCGGAGTGAGGGTGTACTCGCCGTGCTGGGACTTCTGCTGCGAACCCTCGACGAGGTCCCAGACGACTTTGTCGTCCGCCCAGGTGTATTCGACGGTCTGCTCGTCGTTGATGCCGAGGATCGATACCGACATCTTCACGTGATGGGGCTTGCCGTCGTCGAATCGGTCGATGATCTCGATCTTCTTGTGGACGGGCGACCACGCGGGTAGCCCCTCGACGTCCATGAGTACGTCCAACACCGCTGCCGGCTCGGCCGCGATGTCGACCTCTGTATCTGCTGTGACTGCCATGAGAAGAAAGGTAACTCAGGCGGAGTCGGCAGTGGCCGACATTGGGCTGTGGGCTTTGACGAACGCGCCGAATTTGCGTACCGCGCGGTGCGCTTCGGGCACGAAGTCGGCGGCCTGGAACACGTGTACCTGGTTGTCCCACACCTGAAGTTCGCAGTCGACGCCTGCTGCGGCGAGGCGCTCGGCCATCAGTTCGGCGTCGGCGAGCACCATTTCGGTGGAACCCGCCTGGATCAGAACCGGAGGTAGGCCGACGAGATCCGCGTCGACGGGTGAAACTCGTGGTCCCCGTTCGCCTTCGACGACGATGCGGGCATCCACTCGGTCGGCGAGGACCGTCAGGGCGGGTACGGCCCCGGCAGGGAAGACCGCGCACTTCGATGCGTTGGCGTGTTCGAGCTTGCCGCTGGGGTCCATGTCGGTCAGCGGCGACATGGTCGCGATACCAGCCGGTGTCGGCAGTCCGAGATCGCGCAGCATCAGAGCGACCATGAAGGCGAGGTACCCGCCTGCGGAGTCGCCGGCGATGACGATCTGGTCGGCGCGGTACCCGGATTCCAGCAGGAAGCGGAAACCGTCGACGCCGTCCTCCACCGCATGTGCGATGGGGTTGCGCGGCATCATCCGGTAGTCGACCGACAGAACCGGAGCGTCCGCGCTGGCCGAGACACGTGAAGTCAGACGCCGGTGGCTGTTCAGCCCGCAACAGACGAAGGCGCCTCCGTGCAGGTAGAGCACCACGCGGTCGTTGGAAACGCCCTCGGCGCGGATCCATTCCGCCTCGCACTCGGCGAGCGTGACCTTGCTGTGGCGGGTTCCCTTGAGCGGCGGCACCAGCATTCCCGCGTAATCGACGAGGCCCATCGGCCACGGAAGAGCGGACGTCTTGGACCACACCGTGAGGAAGGGGCGAACCGTGAGCTGCAGATACGTCGAAAGAGCGCGCGAGTGAAAGCTGCGACCGTGCATGTCGAGCCTGGTGGGGACGCCTCCGGGCGTCGGCTGGGGCAGAGCGGTGAGCACGGTGGTCATCGTCCTCGCCTCCATTTCGCGTCTTCTTGGAACTCCTGGTAACGGACAATAACCCGTGACCTAGTCTGTCTAAACATGCGGTCGTGTTCGATGTCACACCGTGATCGAAACTAGGCGGAAAGGTGATCGCAGATGGCGCTCATGCCTGTTACCGAGTCCATGTTCTTGATCGCGGAGTCTCGCGAACACCCTATGCACGTCGGCGGATTGCAGTTGTTCGTTCCGCCTGGTGACCCCCACGAATTTGCAGAAGAAATCCACAAACAATTCACAACGGGCGACGTGCACGATCTGTTTCGAAAACGCCCCGGCCGACCGGTGAACGTCATGGGAAGCCTCGCCTGGTCGAGGGAAGACGACATCGATTTCGAATACCACGTGAGGCGCGTGGTACTGCCTGCTCCTGGTCGCATCAGAGAACTCTTCCAATTTCTCTCGCTGCACCACAGTGCACCCCTCGACCGGTACCGGCCGATGTGGGAACTGCACATCATCGAGGGCCTCGCCGACGGCCGGATCGCGCTCTACACCAAGGTTCACCACTCGCTCGTCGACGGCGTGTCCGCGCTCAAGCTGATGTTGAACACCCTCACCACCGACCCCGACGACCGCACCGGCGTCGCCACGTGGGATCCGTCGCTGTTCCGGGAGAAGAAGCGCAAGGAAGCGCCGGGAGCGCTGGAAAGGGTCTCCGGGGGGTTGTCTCTCGGTCGCAAGCTTGCCGGCGACATCGCGGACTTCGTACCTGCCGCAGCACGATTGGGCGTGCGCGCCGTCCGCAACGAAGGTGCGCAACTGCCGCTGCGTGCGCCGCGAACGATGTTCAACGTGCCGATCGGTGGTGCGCGACGCTTCGCGGCCGAAAGCTGGTCGATCAGCCGAATGAACGCGGTCGCAAAGGCATTGGACGTGACCCTGAACGACATTCTGCTCGCCATGTGCTCGGGAGCCCTACGGGGATATCTGATCGATCAGGACGCCTTGCCTGAATCACCCTTGATCGCAATGGTTCCCGTCTCGCTCCGCAAGCCGGGCGAGGACAGCGGACCGGGCAACTCCGTATCCACCATCCTGTGCAATCTCGGTACACACCAACCGGATCCGCTGGACCGGCTCGCCACCATCACCGACTCCACCGTCAAGGGCAAGGACATGATGCGGGAGTTCAACACTCTCGAATCCCTCGCCTTCGGCGCCGTCACCATGCTGCCACTGCTCTTCGGACCGGTACCCGGCTTCGTCAACAACACGCCGCCGCCGTTCAACGTCATCATCTCCAACGTCCCCGGAACGAAGGACGAACTGTACTGGAACGGCGCCAAACTCGACGGAATCTACCCGGCGTCCATCGTCTGCGACGGCATGGCGCTGAACATCACCGTCGCAAGCAACGGCGACTCGCTCAACTTCGGCCTCATCGGCTGCCGTCGCAGCGTCCCACACCTGCAGCGCATGCTCACACACCTGGAGAACTCACTGGAGGAGCTGGAGAAGGCGGTCTCTGCGTCTGCGTGAGTGGTGAACCCTCAGAGGTCCTTCACCTCGTATTTGGGGAAGACCGGTGACGGTGTGGGCAGAGGCGAACCCGGCACGATGCGGGTGCCGATGTCGGAGAACTGGTTCGCCGGGCCGCCGAGGAGTTCGAGGATGCGAGCCGCCGATCCTGGCATGACCGGTTGCACCAGAATGCCGACGATGCGCAGGACTTCGAGCGTCACGTACAGCACGGTGGCCATGCGGTCCGGGTCGGTCTTGCGCAGTACCCACGGTTCCTGCTGGGAGAAGTAGCGGTTGGTCTCGCCGAGCACCGACCAGATTGCTTCCAGAGCCGTGTGCAGCGCTTGGACGTCGAATTCGCGTCGGCAGATCTCGAGCAGTGCATCGGCGCGGGCCAGCAAAGCTTCGTCGTCGGTCGTGAACGGTCCCGGCGTCGGGACCTTTCCTTCGAGGTTCTTGGCCACCATCGTCAGCGAGCGCTGCGCGAGGTTGCCGAGCTCGTTGGACAGGTCTGCGTTCATGCGGGTGACGATGGCCTCGGCGCTGTAGCTACCGTCCTGGCCGTAGGAGACCTCGCGCAGCAGGAAGAAGCGCAGCGGGTCCAGGCCGAACTCGTCGACGAGCGCGAACGGGTCGACGACGTTGCCGACCGACTTCGACATCTTCTCGCCCTTGTTGTTCAGGAATCCGTGCACGAACACCCGCTTGGGCAGCTCGATGCCCGCGGACATGAGGAACGCCGGCCAGTACACGGTGTGGAAGCGCGTGATGTCCTTGCCGATGATGTGCAGGTCAGCGGGCCAATACTTGGCGAACTTCTCCGACGATGCGTCCGGGTAGCCGACGCCGGTGAGGTAGTTGGTCAAGGCGTCGACCCAGACGTACATGACGTGCTCGGGATCGTTCGGGACCTGCACGCCCCAGTCGAACGTGGTGCGCGAGATGGACAGGTCCTTCAGTCCACCCTTGACGAAGCTGACGATTTCGTTGCGCCGCGTGTTGGGCGCGATGAAGTCGGGGCTGCTGTCGTACAGCTCGAGCAACTTGTCCTGGTACGCCGACAGCTTGAAGAAGTACGTCGACTCCTCGGTCCACTCCACCGGCGTGTTCGTCTCGGTGGCCACGCGGGTCCCGTCGTCGGCGACGGTCGTTTCGCCCTCGGTGTAGAACGCCTCGTCGCGTACCGAGTACCAACCGGAGTACGTGTCCAGGTAGATGTCGCCGCGCTCGACCATCTTCGACCAGATCGCTTTGCTGGCCTCGTGGTGATCGGCGTCCGTCGTGCGGATGAATCGGTCGTAGGAGATGCCGAGTGTCTCGTCGAGCTTCTTGAACACGTCTGAGTTGCGTGTCGCGAGGTCGCGGACGTCGATGCCCTCTTTGGTGGCCGTCTGCTGCATCTTCAGGCCGTGCTCGTCCGTGCCGGTCAAGAACATGACGTCGTATCCGTCGAGTCGCTTGAATCGAGCGATCACGTCCGTCGAGATGTACTCGTATGCGTGGCCGATGTGCGGGACACCGTTGGGGTACGCAATGGCGGTCGTGACGTAGAAGGTGGGCCGTGAGGCATCAGCTGGCGCAGTCATGGTGCGCCTACTCTATCGGCGTGAGTAGAGAACGTCCTGCACCACCTTTGCCGGAAGCGCTGTCGCCACTCGTCGACGCGCACACACACCTCGACGCCTGCGGCGCATCCGACGCCGGGAGCGTGGCCGAGATCCTGGATCGGGCCGAGTCCGTCGGCGTCGGGAGAGTCGTGACCGTCGCCGACGACCTCGAGGCCGCGCGCTTCGCCGTCGACGCCGCGAACTGGGACTCTCGGGTCTGGGCGGCCGTCGCGATCCACCCGACGCGGGCGAACGTTCTCGACGACGACGTCAGGGCGGAGATCGAGCGGTTGGCGTCGGATCCTCGGGTCGTGGCCGTCGGCGAGACGGGGCTCGACTACTACTGGCCGGGCAAGCTCGACGGGTGCGCGACCGTCCCCGAGCAGCAGGACGGTTTCCGCTGGCACATCGACCTGGCAAAGCGGCTCGGCAAGCCGTTGATGATCCACAACCGCGAGGCCGACGACGACCTGCTGTCCGTGTTGACGGACGAGGGCGCGCCGGAGACGGTGATCTTCCATTGCTTCTCCTCGGGTCCGGAGACCGCGCGAGCGTGCATCGACGCCGGCTACGTGCTCAGCCTCTCCGGCACGGTCAGCTTCAAGAACGCCCACGCTCTGCGCGAAGCGGCCGTGCTGATTCCGGACGGCCAACTGCTCGTCGAGACCGACGCACCGTTCCTGACGCCGCATCCCTTCCGCGGTGCACCGAACGAGTCGTACTGCCTTCCGTACACAGTGCGCGCATTGGCGGACATCCGCGGTGCCGATCCGGTCGAGCTCGCGTCGCACGTCACCGCCAACGCCGAGCGGGTGTACGGCCTCTCCTGACGCCTACTTTCGCTCACCTTCCAGTCATCCGCTCGTGTTGCAACCTGTGCGAGTGACTGAAACGTGTGCGGCAGCGCCCCCAGGTGACCGAACGTCACGTTCGCTCCGGACCGGGCGAGCAGAGTTGCGGTAGCTCCATCAATTCGTTACCGTACCGTGATCCAGCCGACGGGCTCTGCCCGAAGAACTCAGGAATTGCTTGTGTCCAGTATTGCTCGCCTGAACTCCTCCAGGTCCATGATGTTGTACCTGGTGGTCGCTGCGCTGCTGGCCACTCTGATCGTCGGGGGCGCCACCGCGGTCGCACGTCACAAAACGGTGACGATCGACGTCGATGGCGAAATGATCACGCTCAGCACCATGACGGGAGACGTCAACGGTGCTCTGCAGGCCGCAGGCTACGAAACAGGCGACAAGGACCTGGTAGCACCCTCGGGTGACTCGGAATTGTCGGATGGTGAGACGGTCGTCCTCCGTCGCGCTCGAGAGCTGAGTGTGACGGTGGACGGCCAGCCTCAGCAGATCTGGACGACCGCGCTGACCGTCGACGAGGCGTTGCAGCAGATGGATCTGGCCGAGGATGTGCACGTGTCCGCGTCGCGCGGCGAACGTCTTCCGCTGGAGGGCACCGAACTGGACGTGGCGTTGCCCAAGGCAGTGTCCCTGGTCGACGGCGCCGCACCTGCCGCACCGCTGACCCTGGCTGCGCCCACCGTGCGTGAGTTCCTGGAGGAAGCGGGCAAGCCGCTCGAGCAGGCCGACACCGTGACCCCCGCGCCGGATGAGAAGGTCGAGGACGGCACCGAGATCGTCGTCACCCGTGACCGTACCGAGACCAAGACCGAGACCACCGACGTCGAGCCTCCGGAGCAGCGCATCGAGGACCCGACGATGAACATGTCCAGGACCGTCGTCGAGAACCCGGGTTCGCCGGGCGTCTCCGACATCACCTGGGAGATCAACACCGTCAACGGCCAGGAAGTGGGCCGCGAGAAGGTCGACGAGGACATCCAGGTTCCCGCACAGCCCAAGGTCGTGCGTGTCGGAGCGAAGCCGGGAACCGAGGTCCCGCCCGTCGAGAACGGTGCGATCTGGGATGCGCTCGCGCAGTGCGAGGCAACCGGCAACTGGGCCATCAACACCGGCAACGGCTTCTTCGGCGGCGTGCAGTTCGATCAGAACACCTGGGAACGTCAGGGCGGACTGAAGTACGCCCCCCGCGCGGACCTGGCCACCCGCGAGGAACAGATCGCCATCGCGTCCGTCACGCAGAAGTCCCAGGGCTGGGGCGCCTGGCCCGCGTGCACCTCGCGACTCGGCTATCGGTGACGAACCATCGAGTGACGGGTGCGTAGAGTTTTCACAGTGTCCGAACATGTGAGAGAACCCGCGGCGCTGCTCGGACCCGCGGAAGTACGGTCTCTCGCCGCAGAACTGGATGTCCGTCCCACCAAGCAACTCGGACAGAACTTCGTCCACGACGCCAACACCGTCCGTCGCATCGTCGCCTCGGCGGGTGTCGGGGGAGCGGACACCGTGCTCGAGGTCGGCCCCGGACTCGGCTCGCTGACGCTGGCGCTTCTCGATGTCGCCGACGCTGTGATCGCGGTCGAGATCGATCCCAAGCTCGCCGCACGGTTGCCGCAGACGGCAGCCGAACGAGCGCCGTCACACGCCGACCAGTTGACCGTCGTCGAGTTCGACGCGCTTCGGGTCACTGCTGCGGACATTCCCGGTGACCCGTCCGCTCTGGTCGCGAACCTGCCGTACAACGTGGCGGTTCCGGTTCTGCTGCACCTGTTCTCGCAGTTACCGACGCTGCGCACCGCATTGGTCATGGTGCAGGCCGAGGTTGCGGACAGGCTCGCGGCGGACCCGGGTAGCAAGATCTACGGAATCCCGAGCGTCAAGGCCAACTTCTTCGGCACCGTCAAACGTGCAGGCTCAGTCGGGCGTTCGGTGTTCTGGCCGGTGCCGAAGGTCGAATCAGGACTGGTTCGTATCGATCGGTACGCCGAGCCTCCGTGGCCGATGGACGACGAGCACCGCCGTCGCGTCTTCGCCGTCGTCGACGCAGCATTCGCGCAGCGCCGAAAGACGTTGAGAGCAGCGCTTGCCGGATGGGCGGGTTCGCCGGTAGAAGCCGAGCGGCGGCTGCGTGAAGCCGACATCGACCCCAGTGCCCGCGGGGAAACCATCGACGCCGCGGCATTCGTGCGGTTGGCGGGCACTCGAGCCTGATCCTTCGCCCCTCATCGCTCGACTGTCGAGCGCACACTCGCGAGATACCGTTCGCTGAGAAGGCTGTGTCGCTGAGCCACTTTCAGGCACTCGTCGCGCAGTTCGGGCGGGTCGAGGACGGTGAACGGCGTGTCGAAGGCCGAAAGCCATCGTGCAATGGAGGCGAGTGAGTCACCGGACAGGATGAGGGTGCACGCGTCCTCGGAGCCGGATTCGAGGGTGCCCCACTGCTCGTCGACCATCGGTGCAATCGTTTCGATGGATGCCGCCAGTTCGATGCGTGCCTGCACTCGGGTGAAGGTGCGGTCGATTCCGGCGGCGACGAATGCCGCGGCACCGCCGTCGGGAAGTGGTCGCGGGGTGAATCGCGGGCCGGTGGGGATCTTGGGTTCCAGCCTGTCCACGCGGAAGGAACGCCAGTCCTCGCGCAGCAGGTCCCACCCGAGCAGATACCAGCGTGCCCCCGAACGCACGAGGCTGTAGGGCTCGACTTCGCGGCGGGCTTCCGTGCCGTCGTGGCGGCGGTAGTCGAACCTGAGGCGTTCGTGGTTGTGGCAGACCCCGGCGACGGTCGACAGCACCGTGGCGTCGACCGCAGACACCGCCGTGCGTTCGACGACGTCGATCCGCAATGCGTCGAGGCGGTGCTGGATGCGTGACGGCATCACCTGGCGCAACTTGGTCAGCGCGCGCAGCGACGCCTCCCCGATGCCCGCTACGGAGCCTCCTGCTGCGGATTGGAGGCCGAAGGCGACGGCGAGAGCTTCGTCGTCATCGAGGAGCAGCGGTGGCATCTCGGCACCCGCACCGAGTTGGTATCCGCCGCCCACCCCGGCCGTCGCGTTCACGGGGTATCCGATCTCTCGGAGTTTGTCGACGTCGCGGCGGACGGTGCGCGGCGTGACGTTCAGCCTGTCGGCCAGGTCGGCTCCGGCCCAATCACGACGTGTCTGGAGCAGTGACAGCAGCTTGAGCAGTCGTGCAGATGTTTCCCGCATGGGTTCGATGATGGCAGGTATTGCGGACGGATGCTGTCCTCGAACCGATGCTCGATTAGTCTTGAACACCGTGCTCTCAGTTGTCCACAGTCCCGTTGTCGTTCGGGCTCCGTCCAAGGTCAACCTGCATCTGTCCGTGGGTGACCTCCGCGAGGACGGCTACCACGAACTGACGACCGTCTTTCAGGCGCTCTCGCTGTCCGACGAGGTCTCGGTGGTGCCGTCGCAGGGGCTGAAGGTGATCGTCAAGGGCGCCGACGCGAAGAGTGTGCCGACGGACGAGCGGAACCTCGTGTGGAAGGCCGCTGTGCTTCTGGCGGACAAGGTGGGGCGTGAACCTCTCGTCGAGATCACGATCGACAAGGGAATCCCCGTCGCGGGCGGCATGGCCGGTGGTAGTTCCGATGCCGCGGCGACCCTCGTCGCACTCGATTCGCTGTGGAAGCTGGACCTCTCGCGCAGCGAACTCAGTGATCTCGCCGCTCAGCTCGGCAGTGATGTCCCGTTCGTTCTGCACGGCGGAACGGCGGTAGGGACGGGCCGCGGCGAGAAGCTGCTTCCGGTGTTGTCACGCAACAGTTTCCACTGGGTGCTGGCGCTGGCCAAGGGCGGATTGCAGACTCCTGCCGTCTTCGCCGAACTGGACGAGCTGAGGGCGAAAGGCGATCCGCCCCGATTGGGCGATCCGGACGCCCTGATGCAGGCCCTGGTGAGCGGCGACGCCCACGCTCTCGCTCCACTTCTGGGCAATGACCTCCAAGCCGCGGCGGTGTCGCTCCTCCCGCAGCTGCGTCGTACGTTGCGAGCAGGCCTGACCGCAGGTGCTCTGGCCGGGATCGTGTCCGGATCCGGCCCGACCTGCGCATTTCTCTGTGCCGATTCCGATACCGCGGTGTCGGTCGGCGCCGAACTCTCCGGTGCAGGCGTCTGCCGTACCGTGCGTGTCGCGAGCGGACCCGTTCCCGGCGCTCGTGTAGTCACTAGTGAATCGATTGGTTTCCCCTGATGGTCAATCTCGTCAATCTCGAAAACGTCTCCAAGTCCTTCGGTGTCAAACCGCTGCTCGACGGCGTCTCGCTCGGTGTGCAGGAGGGCGAGCGCATCGGCATGGTCGGCCTCAACGGAGGCGGCAAGACAACCACTCTCGAAGTGCTCGCAGGTCTCGAACCACCGGATTCCGGGCGCGTCAGCCGCGTCGGCGGGCTGCGGATGGCCGTCGTGACGCAGCGCGGGGTTCTGCCGCCGGGATCGACCGTCGGACAGGTCGTTCTGGATCCGCTCGGCATGGCCGAGCACGAGTGGGCCGGTGATTCGCGGGTCCGCAACATCCTGACCGGCATCGGTATCGCGGACCTCGGTCCTGCGGGCAGCTCGGGTCTCGACGCCACCATCGACAACCTGTCCGGCGGCGAGCGTCGCCGTGTCGCGTTGGCGGCAGCCCTGGTTCAGGATCTGGATCTGCTGGTGCTGGACGAGCCGACCAACCACCTCGACGTCGAGGGTGTGCAATGGCTTGCGGCTCACCTGGTGTCGCGGCGCAGTGCGCTCGTCGTCGTGACACACGATCGGTGGTTCCTCGACACCGTCGCCAACCAGACGTGGGAAGTAGTCGGCGGCAAGGTCGAGACGTACGAGGGTGGGTACAACGACTGGATCTTCGCGCGCGCCGAACGTGCCCGCCAGGCCGATGCGTCGGAAGAGCGTCGTCGAAACCTCGCACGTAAGGAGCTCGCCTGGCTGCGGCGCGGTGCTCCGGCTCGAACGTCCAAGCCCAAGTACAGGATCGAAGCCGCCGAGGCCCTCATCGCCGACGTGCCTGCGCCCCGAGATTCCGTGGCATTGGCGTCGTTCGCGAAGCGCAGGCTCGGACGGGTCGTCATCGAACTCGAGGACGCCCGCCTCGAAACTCCCGACGGCCGTGAGCTGGTGAAGGACTTCACGTGGCGTCTGGCGCCGGGTGAACGCGTCGGACTCGTCGGCGTCAACGGTTCCGGCAAGACGACGCTGCTGCGTACCCTCGCGGGCGAGCTGGAACCGGCGACCGGCAAGAGGATTCAAGGTCAGACCGTGGAGATCGGTTGGCTGAGACAGGAATTGGACGATCTGCCGAAGAACCTGCGTGTTCTCGACGCCGTCAAGGAAGTCGCGGAGCGAATCACCCTCGGTGACAAGGAGATCTCCGCCGGTCAATTGGCCGAACGGTTGGGGTTCACGCCTGCGCGGCAACGCACGCCCGTCGGCGATCTGTCCGGCGGCGAGCGTCGCAGGCTTCAGCTGACGCGTGTGCTCATGGCCGAGCCGAACGTGCTGCTGCTCGACGAGCCGACCAACGACCTGGACATCGATACGCTGCAGCAGCTGGAGGACCTGCTCGACGGTTGGGCCGGAACTCTCGTCGTGATCAGCCACGATCGTTACCTGATCGAACGTATCTGTGATTCGACGTGGGCTCTGTTCGGTGACGGCAAGCTCACCAACCTGCCCGGAGGGATCGAGGAGTACCTGCGGCGTCGTGCGGTTCTCGCGGCCGAGGCGACGCCGGATTCCCTGACGACCGGGGGGACGGCGAAGAAGGCGGTGCGCGACGCCGCGTCCGAGCGGGCAGCGCGTAAGGAACTGAGCAAGCTCGAGAAGCTGGTGGTCCGGTTGTCGGATCGCGAGATCGCGCTGCACGCGGAACTCGCGGAAGCGGCCACGGATCCGGGCAAGCTCGTGGAACTCGACGCTGAGTTGAAGAAGGTTCTGGCGGACAAGGACGTCGCCGAGGAACGCTGGATGGAACTGGCTGCCGAGCTCGACTGACCTACGTGAGTGGCAATGTGGTGCCTATGGTCACTCCGCGGGCTCCGCTCCTGCCCCTGCCCTACATTTCCGCTCACATAGGGTGGGGTGCATGAACCCGACGCTGGTGCTCATGGACCCCGAGCGAGTCCGGGAATGGCTCGCGGGTACCAGGGAACGGTACGTGGCCGAACGCGTCGCGACGGGAGAGACGCAGGCCGAGGCGGAAGCCAATGCGGAGATTTCCTACCGGCTCACATTCCCCGGTGGAGTGCCCACGCCGACCCAGCGCATCTTCGACGTGTTCGACGACGACGTACGCGTCGGCTACCTGTGGATCGCTCCGCGAAACGACGCGGAACCGCTGCACTGGTGGGTGTGGGACATCGAGATCGACGAGGAGTTCCGCGGTCGGGGGCTCGGCCGGGCGACGATGCGGCTGGCAGAGGATTCCGCTCGGTCGGAGGGAGCTGTGTCGTTGGGGCTCAACGTCTTCGGTGGCAACGCCGTCGCTCGGCAGTTGTACACCTCGTTGGACTATCGGGAAACGTCGATTCAGATGAGGAAAGACCTATGACATCCGTCGTGCGTACCGCTCTCGGTAGCGAGTTCGAGAAGCTCCATCCGAAGGTGCAGTGGAGGTTCGGTCTCGCATCCGGAGACCATCGATGCCAGCTCGGAGTGGGTGTCATGGAAGAAATGCGGCACTCGACGTTGATTCCGCCGCCGGTGCTGTGGCTCGGCGGAAAACGTGGGCTGTTTCCCGGTGGGCGGGGGACGGACGTGCCGTTCACGATCGAAAACTATGCGTACGTCGACGCTGTCGGCCGCGAGACCATGGCGTTCATTCGTCGGTTCGCGTTCGCCGGATCACCTCAGGGGATGAACTCGGTGATGGTGACGCCCGCTCGCACGCCCGGCGCGGACTTCGCGCTGGACTACCTCGGCTTCTCCTCGGACATGATCGTCCGAACGACGTGCTCGGTCGACTCCGCCGGCGGCCTCGTCCTGGAGAGCGGTGCGCCGCGGGTACTGGGAATCAGGATTCCGCAGCTGGCGTCGGCTCTGACCTCCGCGCGGGAGTGGTGGGACGAAGACGAACAGAAGCACCGGGTGCAGATCGACGTCAAGAGTCCGCTGCTGGGCACGCTGTTCCACTATCACGGCTGGTTCACCGCAGAAGAACACGAGTGTGCTCCGGCCGACATTCCGGCCGGAGCACACCCGTCGAAGCTGGTGGAACGGGAGTGACCTAGCGGGTCAGCGGTAACCCTTGGCCGGGTTCAGCAGGTCGAGAACGATGGTCTGGCCGTTGGATCGAACGTGAATCTCGGGGTTCTGCAGACCGCCGGACACCAGGTACTCGCCGAGGAGCTGCAGCAGCTCGTCCGGGCCGACGGACGTGTCCGGGGTGCGGATGTCGCCGGTGCGGCTACCGAGCTCGTTCTGAGTGAGGCGGCCCGCGATGCGCACGGACGCGACGCCCATGGCGGTGCGGCGGTCAGGGGCTCCGCCGCGGCCGGCGGCCGTGGACGTCGAGCCCGACGAGTGGGTGGAACGGCCATTGGTAGGCAGGCCGTGCTCGGAGATCTGATCGCTAGTAGTCACTTCAACCTCGTTCGAATCCTTGGAGGGCTGCTTCGGCGTTGTGCTGTCGGCTTCTTGCTTCGTCTCGGCCTTCGATGCGGAGTTCTCGGTCGACTTCGCCGCTACTGGGTCCGCAGCCGCACTGTCGGTCGCCGCGTCCGAGGGGGAGTTCGACTTGGACGCCGAGACGCCGCTGGCCAGCTTGGGAGTCGGCGTGCTCAACCGGTGAGCCGGCGCCTGGCCGATCTTGATTCCCGCCAGCGGATAGCTGGATCCCTGCGTCATAGCGAGCCCTGCGTCATATCCAACCCCACATCAGAAGCGTGAAAACCTACTCGAAGTCCGTTCGGACCACCGAAGAATAACACTTCACCCGTTTAAGCGGAGATTTTCGAAGTACCGTTCGCCTTCTGAATGCGCAGCCACACCACGAAACCCCAGGCCACAAAGGCTGCGTACACAAGATACAGAAATGCGGACGGGTAGAAACCGGCACGGAACAGCAGCGGCACACCCACCACGTCGACGCCGATCCAGATCAGCCAGAATTCGGTGATTCCCCGTGCCATGCCGAACGTCGCGAGCAAGGATCCGGTGAAGATCCACGCGTCGGCCCATTTGCCGTAGGACCCGAGGTACCCGAACAGCTGGGCGAAGGCAGCGGTGCCGACGACCATCACCGCGATCATCGCGATGCGTTCCTTCGTCGACGCCCACCGCGGCAACACCGCCGTCTTGCGGGCCCGCGAGGTGCGCAGCCACTGCGACCAGCCGTAGACGCTGACCGCGATGAACAGCAACTGGCGCCCGGCTTGCCCGTACAGATCCAATGCCTGCGGCGTGTGAAAGGCGCCGCCGAGGAACACGGTGAACAGCAAGGCGTTGCCGATGATCCCCACCGGCCACGCCCACACCACTCGCCGCATTCCCCCGATCGCCGACGCCAGGCCGAAGCCGTTGCCGACGATCTCGCGCCACAGGATGGGGTGTCCCGCGATGGAGACCTGCGCGTCGAGCAGCCCGAGGAGCACTATTCGCCCGCGGCGACGAGAGGCTCCAGCGTCAGTTCGGGCATTTCCTTCTCGAGGTACTGCAGACGCCACTTGTCGCTGACGAGTGCCAGCAACGCGCCGTCGGTGCGAGTGAAGACCTCGACGCCACGCTGGCGGCCGAGTTCGACGGCGGATTCGGTGTCGGTGCGGCGTGCGACGGAGTAGCCGAGCGGTTCGAGCCGGGCGTCGACGCCGAACTCGGACTTCATGCGGGCGGTGACCACCTCGAACTGCATCGGCCCGACGGCGGCGAGGACAGGGGAGGCGTCGCCGCGAATATCGTTGCGCAACACCTGAACCACGCCTTCGGAGTCCATCTGTTCCACGGCGCGACGGAACTTCTTGTACTTGTCCGCGCTGTCGACCCGCAGGGCAGCGAAGTGTTCGGGCGCGAAGGACGGGATGGGTGGAAACTCCACCTTCTTGTCGGTGAACAGGGTGTGACCCGGTGCCAGCGCGGTGGCGTTGACCAAGCCGACGACGTCGCCGGGGTAGGCGTTCTCCACGGTGGTGCGTTCGCGGCCGAACACCGTCAGTGCGTACTTCGTCGTGAACGGTTTGCCGGTCTGTGCGTGGGTGACCACCATGCCGCGCTCGAACACGCCGGACACGACGCGCATGAACGCCAACCGGTCGCGGTGCGCGGTGTCCATTCCGGCCTGGACCTTGAAGACGACGGCACTGAAGGGATCGGTGACGTCTCGGACACCGCCCTTGACGTCGTCGCGCGGGCCGGGTGCGGGCGCGAGGGCGACCAGTGTGTCGAGGATCTGGCGGACACCGAAGTTCAGCATCGCGGAACCGAAGATGACCGGCGACGTCTGCCCCGCCAGGAACAGCTCCTGGTCGTGCGCTTGCCCGCTCGAGACCAGCAACTCGCTCTCCTCGAGAGCCGTCTCCCATTCGTCACCCTCGCGGGCGGCCGCGGCGTCGGCGTCGAGCAATTCCTCGGGGGCGATGGTCGCGCCGCCCGCGGTTCGGGTGAACCGGATGTAGTTGCCTGCGCGGACGTCGAGCAGACCGCGGAAGTCGCCCGCGATACCGACGGGCCAGTACAGGGGCGTCGGCGTCAGGCCGATCCGCTGCTCGATCTCGTCGAGAAGTTCCAACGGCGACTGGCCGGGGCGGTCCCACTTGTTGATGACGGTGATGACCGGGATACCGAACTGTCGGCACACCTGGAAGAGCTTGAGGGTCTGCGGTTCGAGGCCTTTGGCGGCGTCGATGAGCATGACCGCGGCGTCGACGGCCGTCAGGACGCGGTAGGTGTCCTCGGAGAAGTCGGCGTGACCAGGGGTGTCCACGAGGTTGATGACGTTGGTGTCGTCGACGGCGGCGTCGACCTGGTAGTTGAACTGCAAGGCCGTCGAACTGACCGAGATGCCTCGCGCCTTCTCCATCTCCATCCAGTCGGAGACGGTGGAGCGCCTGCCTGCCTTGCCGTGGATCGCGCCTGCCTCGGAAATGACACGAGCGTGCAGCGCCAGAGCCTCGGTGAGCGTCGACTTACCGGCATCGGGATGGGAGATGACGGCGAACGTCCGGCGCCTGGACACCTCGGCGGGAAGTTCCTTGTGAGCGTTCTTGGGGGCCGACTCGGTGGGCGCAGTGTTGGTCTCGACCGAATCCGGCGTACTCAAGCGAACCTCTTCTATTCACGGGGGCGGTGTTGCCGGTACCAGGGTACTCGTGGTCGTTCGTACGTTTTCTCGGGTAACGGCTCCGCGGGCCTGCGAATTTCAATAGCGTGGGTACAGGTCGGACCGTCGGCACAGGAGATGAGTTTTGAGCAGATTCACCGAGGAGATGTTCTCGACGGCGCGCACGAGCGAGCGGGGGCTCGTCACCGGTGAGCCGGATCAGGCGCTGAGGCAGTCCTGGGGCGAGATTCACCAGGTGGCGCGATCGATGGCGGGCGCACTCGCCGACGCAGGCATCGAACGCGGCGACGCCATCGGTGTCCTCGCCGGCCAACCGGTCGACATCGCGCCTGCGTGCCAGGCGACGTGGATGCGAGGCGGATCGGTGACGATGCTGCACCAGCCGACACCGCGTACCGACCTCGGGGTGTGGGGCACCGACACCGAGACGGTCGTGAAGATGATCGACGCGAAGGCTGTCATCCTGGGCGCCCCGTTCGACATCGCGGCGCCCATTCTCGAAGAACGCGGCATCACCGTGCTGAAGATCGACGACATGCGGGCGGGCCGGGACTGCGATCCCGTCGACACCGACGAGTCGGACATCGCACTGCAGCAGTTGACGTCCGGATCCACCGGTTCACCGAAGGCCGTGCGCATCACGCACGAGAACTTCTACGTCAACGCGTACGCCATGATCGACCGCATCAAGTTCGACGTCGACTCCGACGTGATGGTCAGCTGGCTGCCTCTGTTCCACGACATGGGCATGGTCGGGTTCCTGACGGTGCCGATGCAGGTGGGTGCCGAGGTCGTCAGCATCACGCCGCTGGATTTCCTCCGGTCACCGCTCCTGTGGGCCAAGCTGATCCACAAGTACGGCGGAACCGTCACCGCAGCACCCAATTTCGCGTACTCGCTGCTCGCGAGGAGACTGTCGCAAGCCGAGGACGATCTCGATCTCGACCTGAGTTCGCTCCGCTACGCGTGGAACGGCGCCGAGCCCGTGGACCCGGACACGATGGCGGCGCTGGCCGAGGCCGGGGCGCCGTACAACCTCGATCCGCTCGCACTCGCGCCCGTGTACGGCATGGCCGAAACCACACTCGCCGTGTCCATCCCCGACCCGGGCCAAGGGCAGGTCCTCGACGTCGTCGACGCCGATCTGCTCGAGGCGATGGGCCGAGCCGTCCCGTCGACCAAGGGCAATCTGCGACGCCTTGCGACACTCGGCAAGATGGTGCCGAACCTCGAAGGCCGTGTCGTGGACAAAGAAGGCCAGGTCCTCACTCCGCGCGGCGTCGGCATCATCGAAGTGCGCGGCAAAGCCGTCACACCGGGGTACATCACCGTCGACGGACCCGTCGCCACACAGGACGAGGACGGGTGGCTCGACACCGGCGATGTCGGCTACTTCACCGAAGAAGGACTGGTCGTCGTCTGCGGCCGCGTCAAGGACGTCATCATCATGGGCGGCCGCAACATCTACCCGACCGACATCGAACGTGCAGCAGGCTCGGTACGCGGGGTGCGACCGGGTAACGCCGTCGCGATCAGGCTCGACGCGGGCGACAAGCGGGAGAGCTTCGCCGTTGCCGTGGAGACCAACGACTTCCAGAATCCCGACGAGGTGAAGCGAATCGAACACGACGTCGTTCACGCCGTGCACTCGGAAGTAGGAGTACGGCCCAGAACCGTTGCCGTCCTCGGTCCCGGATCGATTCCCAAGACGTCCTCCGGCAAACTCCGTCGATCCAACTCGGCGGGGCTGCTGGGCTGAGTGGGACCGAGTCAGCACCCTTTTTGCAGACTTCGCACGCCTTCCAGTGCGAGAGCACGCGTGCCAGCTCGGCAAAAACGGTGCCAGCTACCTCGGATGAACCTGGTTCTGCGCTGCTTCGAGGCCGACGCGCAGGAGTAGTTCGGCGGCGTCGGCGGCCTCTTCCACGATCACGCCGAGGTCCTTGCGTTCGGCCGAGGAGAAGGGTTTGAGGACGTACGAGGCCGGGTCCATTCGGCCGGGAGGACGCCCGACTCCGACGCGCACACGCAGGTAGTCCTTGGTGCTCAGGTGCTGAGAGATGGAGCGAAGCCCGTTGTGGCCGCCTTCGCCGCCGCCGAGTTTGAGGCGGATGGCACCGAAATCGATGTCGAGTTCGTCGTGGACTACGACGACGTTCGACGGCTCGACGGAGAAGAATCGTGCCAGGCCCGCGACGGGTTGCCCGGACAGGTTCATGAAGGTGCGGGGTTTGGCGACGATCACCGAGCGGTCCGCGAGGCGTGCTTGGACGATGTCGGAGTTCGACTTCTTGTGCGAGGAGAACTTCGCACCGATCCGGGTGGCGAGCGCGTCGGCGACCATGAATCCGACGTTGTGGCGGGTCGTTTCGTACTGTGCGCCGGGGTTACCCAGGCCGACGATCAGGGCCGTATCTGCTGTCACGGTTGATCATGCTCCCATCGAGAAGGGTGAAACGAGAACGCGCCGCTCCCGACGAGGGGAGCGGCGCGTGTCGTGATGCGGGGCTGAGATCAGCTCTCGTCGGAGCTTTCCTCGGATGCCTCTTCTTCGTCGACGACGTCGCCGGTCGGAGCTTCTTCGCCCTCGGCTTCGAGGTCTTCCTCGGTCGGGGCCTCGACGACGTTGACGAGCAGGAGCTCGGGGTCGGAGATCAGGGTGACGCCGGCCGGAAGGGTCAGGCCGCCTGCGAGGATCTGGGTGCCTGCCTCGACGCCCTCGACCGAGACCTCGACGGACTCGGGGATGGACAGTGCGTCGGCCTCGATCTCGACGACGGTCGAGTCGGTGGTGACCAGGGTGCCGGGGGCTGCGTCACCCTCGACGACGACGTTGATCTCGACGGTGACGCGCTCGCCCTTGCGCAGGACGAGGAGGTCGGCGTGCTCGATGCTGCGCTTGATCGGGTGAACGACGACGGACTTGGTCAGGGCGACCTGCTCCTTGCCGTCGATGTCGAGGGTCAGAACAGCGTTGGTGCCGTCCTTACGCAGGACTGCGGCGAATGCGCGGGTGTCGAGGGCGAGGTGCTGCGGGTCGGTGCCGTGTCCGTACAGAACAGCGGGGACCAGGCCGTCGCGGCGTGCGCGGCGTGCAGCGCCCTTGCCGAACTCGGTGCGTACAGCAGCCTTGAGGTTGTTTACTTCGTTCGACATCAGAGAACAGCTCCTTGAGATCACGGTGTGGGCAAGTGCTTCGTCGGGGCAGACACGAACGAGCACGGCCGAGGAGCCGAGCCGCGTCGATCACGGTAGTTCCTGTGCGGAGCTACCCTCGCCGAGACAACCCGGGAGACTCTACACGACCCCCTCACGTGAGTGGAAACGTAGACCTGGGGGAAGGAGCGGAGCCTGCGGAGCGACCGGACTGCAAGGCTCCACTCACGATTCCATTCACAAGGGTGGAGGCGATGGATCGGGCGACGTCGACGGCGTCGGCGCGAGCTCCCGCGGTGCTCATCACGACGGCGCCTTCGTGGATAAGGGACAGTTTCAGGCCGAGCTCGTCGGGTGCAGGCAGGCCTGCGTCCTCGGCGAGCTGAACGAACAGTGCTCGCGTCCAGTCCTTCTCGGATCGGATGACGTCCAGGGCCGGGTGGTCGGTCCCGCCGTATTCGGCGAAGGCGTTGACGAACCCGCAGCCGCGGTGGTTGTCGCGCATCCAGGAGGCCAGCGCGTCGTAGATGCTCAGGACGCGTTCGGGGCCGGTGGGGATCGGTTCGAGGTAGGCGTTGACGAACTCGCGCCATCTCTCGAAGCGTCGCTCGAGGTACCGCATCACCAGTCCGTCCTTGGAGCCGAACCGGTCGTAGAGCGTCTTCTTCGTCGTCCCGGCTTCGTCGGCGATGAGGTCGACGCCGACGGCCCGGATGCCGCGTTCGTAGAACAACGCGCTGGCGACGGTGAGGATGCGCTCGCCCGCGGGTGTCAAAGCCTTGGTCATGGGTGTCTCCGATCACAGGTCCACTGCAAGTATACAGACCTGTATGGTTACCTCGTCGGTATGGACAAACTAGCGGCCACCGCTCTGGTGATTCTGTGGAGTTCCGGATTCATCGGCGCGGACCTCGGCACCGCCCACGCGCCCGCACACACCCTGCTGGGATGGCGGTACCTCGTTGCTGTCGCGATCCTCGGTGCCTGGTGCTGGTATCGGGGGCTCCGCACGACCTGGGCGGGGGTTCGCCGGCAGAGTGTGCTCGGCTTCTTCAGCCAGTTCCTCTACCTGGCGTGCGTGTTCGGGGGCGTCGGGCTCGGTGTTCCGGCGGGTACGGCGGCGCTGATCGCGGCCATGCAGCCCCTGGTCGTGGCGGGCCTGGCTGCACGTCTGTTGGGCGAGGGTTTCGGCGTCGGCAAGTTCGTGTCTCTGACCGTGGGATTCGGTGGAGTCGTCGTCGTGGTCGCCGGTGACCTCGGCGGTGAGGGTGCGCCCTGGTTCGTGTACTTGCTGCCGCTGGCGGGCATGGTGTCGCTGGCCGTCGGCACCGTTGTCGAACGCAAGCTGCGCACGACGGAACCGATTCCGCTCGCGATGCTGATCCAGGCGTGCGTCGCGGCCGGACTCTTCATGGGATGGAGCGCGGTTCTCGGCGACGCAACGCCGCCCGTCACGGTCGGCTTCTGGGGCGCGGTCGCGTGGTTGGTCGTGCTGTCGACCTTCGGCGCATACGGCACCTACATGTTCGTCCTGCGCCGCAGCGGGGCCACCCGTGTCAGCGCGCTGCTCTACCTCACACCTGCGACGACGATGGTGTGGGCTCTGCTGATGTTCGGCGACCCCATCACCTGGACGGCTGTGGCCGGGACGGCGATCAGTGCCCTCGCCCTGTGTGCATGGAGGCGACCAGCTCGTCGAGTTGATCGAACGTCACGAAGTAGTGCGGAGATGCGCGAATCACCGAGTCCAACCCTCTCGAGCTCATGTCCACGAGTGTCGAACGTCGATGGCTGACCGTCACGGTGATGCCCTTCGCGGCCAACTCGTCGCGCACGTCGGTGGGATTCCTGCCGTCGACGGTGAAGGACACGATGCCGCTGCGCCGGTCACCGAGGTCGTGGACGGTGACGCCTGCGACGGTGCGAAGGCCGGCGCGTAGGTGTTCGGCGCGGGCGCTGACGGCGTCCTGGACGGCATCGATTCCGATGTCCAGCAGGTAGTCGACGGCCACGCCGAGCCCGAGTCGGGACGCGACGGAGCATTCCCAGAATTCGAACCGCGAGGCGTCGGCCGCGAGTTGGTACTCACGTTCGCCGCTCCATTGCGCACTGTGCAGATCGAGTGCCGGTGGCTCGAGCGTGTCGGCGAGACCTGGGCGGACGTAGAGGAATCCCGTTCCGCGGGGCCCGCGCAACCACTTTCGGCCCGTCGCGCTGAGTGCGTCCACCCCGAGTTCGCCGACGTCGACGCGCACCTGTCCGATTGATTGGCATGCGTCGAGCAGTACGAGTGCGCCGACTCGGTGGGCGAGTTCGGAGACCTCTCGTGCGGGATTGATCAGTCCACCGTTGGTGGGCGCGTGGACAAGTGAGACAATTCGGACGCGTTCGTCGAGCATGTCCTCGAGTGCGGCGAGGTCGATCTGGCCCGAGGGGTCGCTCGGTACGAACTCCACGGTTGCGCCCGTCGCGGCGGCGCGCTGCAGGGCAGCGATCGCGTTGGACGCGTATTCGACCTGGCAGAGCAGTATCCGATCACCGTGAGTCAGCGGGATGGAGTAGAAGAAGTCGCTCCACGATCGAGTTGCGCTGTCGCTCAGAGCAATGCCCGACGGCGTCGCGCCGATCAACCTGGCAATGGAGGTCTTGACTGCCGCGAGATCGGCCATCCGTTCGTTCGCTGCGCGGTATCCACCGACCGCCGCTTCGCGACGAAGATGTGCGACGGCGGCGTCGACGACGGGGTCGGGCGGCAGTGACGATCCCGCGCTGTCGAGGAAAATCGAGGAGACCGCGGCCGGTGTGTCCCGGCGGATCCGATCGAGATCGAACATGTCGACGCCTTCCTGGTGCACTGCTGGGGAGTCGTGGTTACTGTCGTAAGCGGAGCCCGACGGGTCGATCCGCAGGCTTCACTCCTGCAAGGCTTTCACATGTGCTCGGTTTCGAGCGGAACAGCCTCGGGTAGTCGTGGCAACTCAGCTAGTCGGGACGAACGTGAGGAGATGGCGATGACGTCCACGGTCAAGTCCCGGGGGCTGAGCTCGCGGCCTGCCGCAGCGGCCTACGTCGAACGTGTGTGCTTCAAGCTCGGTCCACCTCGACTCATCGGTGCCGAATTGGAGTGGTTGACACACACGCCGGACGGGGCGAGGCCCGCGTTGGACTCTCTGGCGGCTGCCCTCGGGCAGTACGCCCCGCGAAACATTTCCTCCATCTCGCCTGCCCGTCCGCTCCCCGGCGGGAGCGTCGTGACCATCGAGCCGGGTGGCCAGGTGGAACTGTCCAGTTCGCCGTTCCCGTCGGTGCGGGAGCTCGCTCGATCGGTCGACGCGGACTCCCGTCTTCTCGAGTCGATGCTGAACACCGCACGGATCGGTATGACGTCCGTTCCCGCAGATCGCGACCGGGAACCGCAGCGTCTGCTCGTTCTCCCTCGATACTGCGCGATGGAGGACAGGTTCACGACCATCGGCCCCTTCGGCAAACTGATGATGTGCAACACGGCCGCCGTTCAGGTGAGCGTCGACGCCGGGCGGGACCGCGAGGACGTGGCGCGCCGGTGGACCATGTTGGAGGCCGTCGGGCCCGCACTCGTCGCCGCCTTCGCGTGCTCGCCGACGCTACGCGGTGCACCGGAGGGGAGCTGGGCGTCTCAGCGGATGCGGACGTGGCTCGAATTGGACGGCAGCAGAACCGAAGTGCCCAACACGGGCGATCCGATCGCGGACTATTCGGCTTGGGCGCTCGACGTCCCGCTGCTATGTATCAGGGGCGAGAGCGAGAACTGGACGGCTCCACCGGGAACGACGTTCGCTGACTGGATTGCCGACCACGGCCGTGTCGGGCGACCACCGACCACCGATGATCTCGATTACCACCTCACCACGTTGTTTCCGCACGTTCGCGCGTGTGGGCACTTCGAGATCCGCTACCTCGACGCACAGCCCGACGGCCAGTGGGTCGTTCCCGCAGCCCTGTTCGACGCATTGCTGTCCGGGCCCGACGTGATCGAGCGCGCAACGCAGATCGCGGCGGAGACTGCCGGCCGGTGGGTCGACGCTGCCCGCGACGGTCTCGCCGATTCCGATCTTCGTCGTGCCGCAGAAGCGTTGCTGCACTTGGCTGCCGACAACTCGTCGGACCATCGAACGCTGTTGCTGGACACCGCCGAGCGATGTCGTCTCGCATCGGCACCTATCGCACAGCATTCCACCGGAAAGGAATCGGCATGACGAGCACCGAACAACTGCGCAGCACCGTCGAGCGGGTACTCGCCCGCAGTCGTGCCCGCAGTTCGGCCCTCACCGACGCAGTGGACGACGCGGACCTCACCGCGCAGCATTCGCCGCTGATGAGCCCGCTCGTCTGGGACCTCGCGCACATCGGGAATCAGGAAGAACTCTGGCTTGTCCGCGACGTCGGCGGGCGCGAACCGGTACGGTCCGACATCGACGAACTGTACGACGCGTTCAAGCACTCCCGGTCCAGCCGTCCGTCACTTCCACTGCTGACACCGGACGAGGCGCGCGCGTACGTCGGGTCCGTCCGCGACAAGGTGTGGGACGTACTCTCCGCCAGTCCGCTGGACGGGCGCAGGCTCGAACGCGATGGCTTCGCCTTCGGCATGGTGGCCCAGCACGAGCAGCAGCACGACGAGACGATGCTCGCGACCCACCAATTACGTACCGGTCCAGCGGTTCTCCACGCGCCGCCTCCTCCCGCAGCGCAGATCTCGGCGGCCGGAGAAGTGATCGTCGACGGTGGTGTCTTCACCATGGGCACCACGCTCGACCCGTGGGCACTCGACAACGAACGACCCGCACATTCGACGTACGTCGCCACGTTCGCCCTCGACGTCGCGCCCGTGACCAATCGTCAGTACGAGGAATTCATCGCCGACGGTGGATACTCGCGTCCGGAACTGTGGAGCGAACGCGGCTGGGCACACCGAACCGCCGAAGGGCTCGTTTCCCCACAGTTCTGGGAACGCGACGCCGACGGCAGCTGGTGGCGTCGGGCATTCGGGGTGACGGCACCGATCAAGCCCGACCAGCCCGTCGTACACGTCTGTTTCTTCGAAGCCGAGGCGTACGCGCGGTGGGCAGGCAAAAGGCTGCCGACCGAAGCGGAGTGGGAGAAGGCTGCCCGTTTCGATCCAGCGACCGCGACGGTACGCAAGTACCCGTGGGGAGATGCCGAACCGACCGAGGTGCACGCCAATCTCGGTCAGCGGCACCTCGAACCCGCCGACGTCGGCGCCTACCCGGCCGGGGCGTCGCCGCTCGGAGTGCAGCAGCTGATGGGTGACGTGTGGGAGTGGACGTCGTCGGATTTCGAGCCCTACCCGGGCTTCGAGCCGTTCCCGTACGCCGAGTACTCCGAGGTGTTTCTGCGCGGTGATTACAAGGTCCTGCGCGGCGGATCGTTCGGGACGGACGAGGTCGCGTGCCGCGGCACGTTCCGCAACTGGGACCACCCGATCCGGAGGCAGATCTTCGCCGGCTTCCGGTGTGCCCGAGATGTGTAGGCACCTGGGCTATCTCGGACCGAGACGGTCGGTCGCCGACGTTCTCACCGCCGGCGAGAACTCGTTGTTCGTGCAGTCCTGGGCGCCGAAGGACATGCGGGGCGGCGGCACGATCAACGCCGACGGATTCGGCGCGGCGTGGTGGGACGACGACGGTGCCCGCAGCTACCGCAATGCGATGCCGATCTGGTCGGACCCGGCGGTCGCCGACGTACTCGGTGCGACGTCGTCGACGGCCGTGCTCGGAGCCGTTCGGTCTGCAACCGTCGGGATGCCGGTCGAGCGGAGTGCCTGCGCCCCGTTCACGGACGGGACGTGGGCGTTCAGCCACAACGGTGTCGTGTTCGGGTGGCCCGACGCGTTGGCCGAACTGGCGTCGGAGGTGCCGCCGACCGAGTTGCTGGCACTGCCGGCACCGACGGATTCTGCGGCTCTGTGGGTGATTCTCCGGAACCTGCTGCGGCAGCACGATCCGGAGAAAGCGTTGCGGGTGTTGATCTCCCGCGTGGAACAGTCGTCGCCCGCTCCGCGTCTGAATCTCCTGCTGAGCGACGGTCACACGTTGTACGCGAGCGCGGTGTACCACTCGCTCTCCGTACTGGACACGGGGGACTCCGTCACCGTGGCATCCGAGCCCACCGACGGGGACTCCCGGTGGGTGTCGCTTGCGGACCGAACTTTCGTCGTCGCCCGACCGGGGCATGTCGACGTCACAGATCTCGATTGAGGGGAAAGCTTATGGCTAATATCGCTCTGGACGTGCACATCTCACCCGAAAGGCTGCTCGACGATCTTCGTTCCGATGTGCGGTTGGGTATGACGGCGGCGCCGAAAAGGATTTCTCCCAAATGGTTCTACGATGCGCGTGGGAGCGAGCTGTTCGAGCAGATCACCGAACTGCCGGAGTACTACCCGACGCGCACCGAGCGTGCACTGATCGAGGCACACGCCTACGACGTCGCCGAGCGGACGGACGCCGCGATACTGGTGGAGTTGGGTTCGGGGTCCTCGGAGAAGACACGACTGCTGCTGAATGCGGGCATCAAGCACGGGTCGCTGCGCAAGTACGTACCCCAGGACGTGTCGCCGACGGCACTGGAGGGGGCGATCGAGGTGATCGCCCGCGAGCATCCCGGGCTCGAGATCCAGGGGATCGTCAGCGATTTCACCGATACCCTGCAGAACCTTCCTGCCGACGGCAGCCGAACCATCGCGTTCCTGGGCGGCACTCTGGGCAATCTCATTCCCGAGGAGCGTGCGCTCTTCCTCGCCGACATCGCCCAGGCTCTGATCGTCGGTGAATTCCTGCTGCTGGGAGTCGGATTGGTAGTCGAGGAGAGTGTGGTCGTCCCGGCGTACGACGACGCGGCCGGTGTCACGGCGCAGTTCAACGCGAACGTTCTGTCGGTGTTGAACGAGCGTTTGAACGCGAACTTCGATCCAGGCCAGTTCGAACATGTGGCGCTGTGGAATTCGGACGCCGAGTGGATCGAGATGCGTTTGCGGGCTCGCACGGCGCAGGACATCCGAATCGAGGATCTCGACCTCGACGTCCACTTCGACGAGGGCGAGGAGTTACGCACGGAGATCTCGGCCAAGTTCAGGAAAGAGGGGATAGAAGCAGAACTCGTCGACGCGGGGTTCCGCGTCGACGAGTTCTGGACCGATCCGGAGAGCAGGTTCGCCCTCATCCTCGCCAGTCGGACATCACTCGGACAGCGCGACGACCGGTGAGATGGAGTTCGCTCGGCGCGACGGCATGAGCGAGGCCACCAACGCCAGCACCGCAGCCGACAGGACGGTTCCGGCGATGAGCGCCCATGGCAGCGTCGGCAGGCCGATGCCCGATTGCGCGATGGAACCGAGCAGCGATTGCGCGGCCGCCCATCCGTAGACGATGCCGAGGAGAAGGCCGAAACCCATCGACGCGATCACCATCTGCGCGCTCTCGGACACGATCATTCCACGGACCTGCTTGCGGGTGAAGCCGAGAGCGCGCAACAGGCCGAGTTCGCGGGTGCGCTGCATGACGCTGAGCGAGAGGTTGTTGACCATCCCGACGGCCGCGATGACACCCGAGAAGCCGATCAGTCCGGTCATGATCCCGACGGTCACCGTCAGCACCTGATCGAGCGATTCTTCGCTGAACTCGTGTTGCAGCATCGTTCGGTAGCTGTACATCGCCACGGCGAACGTCACCACCAGCGTGACGCCGATCAGCAGACCCAGCGCTGTGCGCGTGGCACGCTCCGGGTACCGCGTTGCGTTCGCTGCGGCCAGGCGCGCCGACGGCGTGCTGCCGAAGAGCCTGCCGACTACTCGCAGGACCCACGGCACGATTCTGTGTGCGCCGACCATGATGCCGGTGAACGACGCGGCGCCGCCGAAGAAGGCGATGAGCACACCGGCAGGGGTCACCGTGCCGACGAGCACCCCGAGTCCCAACAACACTGCGCCACCGGCGATGAGAACGATCGACAACGTCGTGCGTGCGGCTCGCCGCCGCGAATCCTCGGACGCAGCGGTCACGACGACGCCCGTCGCCTGAATCGGCGTCACGTCGAGGACGCGTTTGCTCCCGATGTACGACGCGGCCCACGTGGTTCCCACGACGATGACGACCGGCAGCGCGACGAGTGGCTGCACCGTCGTGTATGCGACGTCGGGTAGCTTGCCTGCACCGACGGCGATCGCTCGGGCGAGGTGACTGGCGGCGACACCCACCACCAAGCCTACTGCGGCACCGAACAGTCCGACGGACAGTCCTTCCCGGGACACGGATCGACGCAGTTCTCGGCCGGATGCACCGAGGAGCCGGAGCAGCGCAATGGTTTTCGTGCGGCCGGCGACGATCGTACCGAACGTGTTCGCGGTGACGACCGACGCGACGTACAGCGCGAGAAGTACGAACACCATCGCGACGCTGTAGAGAGCGACGGCGACAGCACCTTGTCCGTCGGTACCGAAGATGTCGAGCAGGAACGCCGTTGCCTGGATCAGCACCACACCGAAGAACGATGCGAGCGCTGTGACGAGGATGCTCGCTCCGTGTTCACGACGCGGTGTCGACGCGGTGGCGGCCCTCATGCGACCTTCTCCATCGCAAGCATGTAACCGGAGATCTGCTCGGGCGTCGAACGTCCGCGCTCGTCGACGATTCGCCCGTCCGCCAGGAACACGATCCGGTCTGCGTAGCTGGCCGCGACCGGGTCGTGCGTGACCATGACGATCGACTGCCCGTACTCGCGAACCGCGGCCGCCAGGAGCGCGAGAACTTCACGGCCGGTGCGGGAATCGAGGTTTCCCGTCGGTTCGTCCGCGAAGATCAGGTGTGGCCGCGAGCCGAGCGCCCGTGCGATGGCGACCCGCTGCTGCTGCCCACCGGACAACTGATGGGGGCGATGGGACGTGCGTTCACTCAGGCCCAGTGTGGCGATGAGCTGTTCCACCCATGCGGCTTCCATCTCGGTCGGTGCGTGGCCGTCGAGCTCGAACGGAAGCAGAATGTTGGATCTGACGTCCAGCGTCGGGACCAGATTGAAAGCCTGGAAGATGAAGCCGATCTGGCGTCGGCGAAGCTCGGTGAGTGCATCGTCGCCGAGATCGGTGATGTCGGTGTTCGCGAGCACGACTTGCCCGGACGTCACCGAATCGAGGCCCGCCATCACGTGCATGAGGGTCGATTTGCCGGAGCCCGACGGGCCCATGATGGCCGTGAACTCTCCGGAGCGGATGTCGAGCGACACGTCGTCGAGCGCGTTCACGTGGTTGGCTGCGTCGCCGTAGCTCTTGTGGACCCGGTGAACCCGGGCTACCGGTGCTGGTGTTGTGGTCATGTCTGTAGAAACTACGAACCACCGGGGTGAAAAGCGTCAGGCTGCAGTCTCTGCTTCGTACATCCAGAGGATGATCTGGGGTCGGTGCATCGGGGAGTTCACCGCACCAGACCGTGTTCGAAGGCGTACACGACCAACTGAACGCGATCCCGCAGACCGAGCTTCGTGAAGATTCTGCTGATGTGAGTCTTGACGGTTGCTTCGCTCAGGAACTCCTGTGCCGCGATCTCGGAGTTGCTCGCACCCCTCGCCGCCAGGTGAAACAGCTCGCGTTCACGTGCGGTGAGAAGCTCGAACTCCTTGGGCACCTGTGGAGTTGCCGGAGTGTCGGTGAAGTGACCGAGCAACGCCGTCGTAGCCGACGCCGCGATCACCGAGTTACCGGCATGAACGGTGCGGATCGCCGCGAGCAAGAATTCAGGATCGGCGTCCTTGAGAACGAATCCACTCGCGCCGGCCTTGATCGCCTTCGCCGCACTCTCGTCGAGATCGAAGGTCGTCAACACGAGGATCCTCGGCGGCTCGCTCGATGCGGCGACGATCTCCGCTGTCGCCGCAATGCCATCGAGAACCGGCATCCGAATGTCCATCAACACGACGTCGGGGGAGACCTCGGCCGCCAACTCGACCCCGGCCTTGCCGTCGCCGGCCTCGCCGACGAACTCGAGATCGGGTTGCGACGAGATCAGCATCCTGATCCCGGCACGAAAAAGCTGCTGGTCGTCGACCAGCGCTACCCTGATTCGGCTCATTCCGCAGGCTCCGTTCCTGTGAGTGCTCCGGGAATGTGCGCGACGAGTGTCCACACACCATGATCGTGGCTGGTCTTCAGGGTGCCGCCGGACAGGACCGCGCGTTCGCGCATACCGATGAGGCCGTGCCCGCCCGTGGATTCGGGTGCTTTTCGCACCGAGTTGCGCACGGTGAGCGTCGTGCCGCTGGGTCCGGACTCGACGGCTACCGATACCGGGCGCGACGAGTCCCCGTGCCGCAGAGCGTTGGTCAGTGCCTCCTGCGCTATCCGGTACAGCGTCAGATGACCTCCGGCACCCAGGTTTGCGGAGTCGCCGGTGGAATCGAAGTCGATCCGCAGCCCGGCCGCGCGCATTCGGTCGACCAACGTGGACAGGTCCTGCGATTCCGTGGCCGGAACGTCGTCGGTGTTGTGGCGTAACTGGGCCAGCACGCCGCGGACGTCGCGTAGTGCGTCGCGAGCGGTGCCTGCGATGGTGCCGAGGGCCTCGTCGACAGCCTCGGGATCCGCTTTGCGTGCGTACCGGGCACCGTCGGCCTGCGCGATGACGACGGCGAGGGAGTGCGCGACTATGTCGTGCATGTCGCGGGCGATTCGGTTGCGCTCGTGTTCGACGGCAATGTCCTGCAGTGCCCGTTCCTGTTCGATCTCGGCCAACGCGCGTTGGTGCTTCTCCTCGATGGACATCCGGTTCGCCAGCGCGATGCGACCCAGCGCCCACGACAATCCCAGGACAGCCCAGGAGGCAACCAGCAGGATGATCAGTTGCTGCGCGTAGTCGCCGACGGAGCGGCTGCCGTCCGGTGAGACGTTCGGGTCCCCGACGAGGGTGAGAAAGGTAGCGGCGACTATGCCGCCGACGACGGTGGACACGAGACCGATCTTGCGAACGCGGTCCGAACCGTATGCAGCAGTGGCGAACAGCACGAACAGAATTGCAGTGTCGGCGCCCTGTGTGCCGAGACCACCGGCCATCTGACCGATGGCGAAGACCCAGGAGATCGCCAGCGCCAGAGGAGGCGAGAGACGACGCAGTGCCAGCGCGACGCCGTAGCCGAGCAGGACGACAACGGCGAGCGCACCGTTGTCTGCGGCGGCGGACGGAAACAGCACGGCCGTGAAGACGGCGGCGAATCCGACGTCGATGGCGACCTGATAGCGCGCTAGCGTCCTGAACACCCGTCCAGGGTACGTACCGCCGAGTGTCAGATGCGGCGACGCGCCTTCTCGAGCGCACCGAGGGTGGTGAGCACGGTGGTGCGCTGCTTCTCGAGATCCTTGCGGCGCGCGCGTGCCGGCAGGCTTTCCTGTCCCTCGATCGCGCTGATCTGTGAGTCGACGTCGGTGAGCTGAGCGAGCAACTTCTGCACTCGCGACTCGAGCTCGATCATGTCGATGCCACTGACACCCGCCTGCTGCTTCTTGGGAGCGGCCGGCTTGCTCGCAGCAGCAGAGGAAGCAGACGACGAGCTTGCACTGCTCGGTGCCTGGCGAGGAGCAGCAACTGCAGCAGCAGCCCTGGGGCGCAACGCTTTGCGAACCGCAGCCGGATCCGGCAGCTTCTCGAGACGAATGCTGTTCAGCACGGCACGAGCATCACGAGCAGTGACGCGGTACTCGCGCTCCTCCTCGTCGTCGGACGCAAGAGTGCCGCCGAGTGGGCGCAGACCGTACATGCCGATGAAGTGCTTCGCCTCGTCGATGACGGCTTCTTTTTCACGGCACAGGCCGCAACGCGGTTCATTGCGATAAGTTTCGATCGAGTCGGTGCTTCCGCACCACACGCACCCACCCGGAGTCCACCGGGCGATACGGACGGTAGAAGTTGCTGCAGGGCTGTCCATGGTTTGCGCGTCGATCACGACGAGTCATCTTAGGGTACAACGCAACCCGCCCCGCACACCCCCTCCCTCCCGAACTGCGCTTTCCATCACCGAAGTGACGAAGCTCATTTCCAGGAATCAGGGGTCTGCGGAGCGGGTGTAAAGAAACCGAACGTGACGTTCGGTCACTTGGGTGGACCGTCCGTTTGGAGCGAACGTGGCGTTCGGTCCGTCAGACGGACTGAACGCCACGTTCGCTCCGGAAAGTGCGGAGCTACACCACCGGAGCCTGCGGAACGACCTAGGCCGAGCCGTTGAACAGGCTTGTGACGGACCCGTTTTCGAAGACCTCGCGGATGGTGCGGGCGAGGAGGGGTGCGATGGACAGCTCGGTGAGGGTGTCGAATCGCTTCTCGTCGGTGATGGGGAGGGTGTTGGTGACGACGACTTCCTTGGCTCCGCAGTTGGCGAGGCGTTCGGCGGCGGGGTCGGAGAGGACGCCGTGGGTGGCGGCGATGACGACGTCGCCTGCTCCGGCTTCCTTGAGGACCTTGACGGCGCCGGCGATGGTGCCGCCGGTGTCGATCATGTCGTCGATCAGGATGCAGGTGCGGCCTTCGACGTCACCGACGACGCGGTTGGACTTGACCTGGTTGGGCACCAGTGGATCACGGGTCTTGTGGATGAAGGCGAGGGGTGCGCCGTCGAAGCTGTCGGCCCACTTCTCTGCGACGCGGACTCGGCCGGAGTCGGGGGAGACGACGGTGATGTGTTCGAGGCTGTACTTGTCGCGGATGTGATCGGCGAGTTGGCTGTGTGCGTGCATGTGGTCGACGGGGCCGTCGAAGAAGCCCTGGATCTGGTCGGTGTGGAGGTCGACGGTGATGATCCGGTCGGCGCCTGCGGTCTTGAGCAGGTCGGCGACGAGGCGTGCGGAGATCGGCTCACGTCCGCGGTGCTTCTTGTCCTGGCGGGCGTACGGGTAGAACGGCAGGATCGCGGTGATGCGCTTCGCCGATCCACGCTTGAGCGCGTCGATCATGATGAGCTGTTCCATCAACCAGGTGTTGAGCGGGAAGGGGTGGCTCTGCAGGACGAAGGCGTCCGATCCTCGGACCGACTCCTCGAAGCGAACGAAGATCTCGCCGTTTGCGAAGTCGCGTGCGGTCTGCGGGGTTACCTCGATCCCCAGTTCCTTCGCAACCTGCTGTGCGAGTTCGGGGTGAGCTCGACCCGAGAAGAGCATGAGGTTCTTCTGGTTGTCGATCCAGTTCGGGGTGGTCACTGCTGTTCGCCGTCCTTTGATTTTTGCGCGTTTGCCGATTCGGCCGCCAGAGCGCGTGCTGCAGCGTCTGCTGCGGCAGTGCCTGGACGCTTCTTCTCGACCCAGCCTTCGATGTTGCGCTGGGAACCAGCGGAGACAGCGAGCGTCCCCGGTGGTACATCGTTGCGGAGCACGGTGCCTGCTCCGGTGTACGCGCCGTCGCCCACTCGCACGGGGGCGACGAACATGTTGTCCGAGCCGGTGCGGACGTGGGATCCGACTACGGTTCGGCTCTTGTTGACGCCGTCGTAGTTGACGAACACGCTCGATGCTCCGATGTTGGAGTGTTCGCCGATGGTCGCATCTCCGACGTACGTCAGGTGCGGCACTTTCGAGTGGTTGCCGACGGTCGAGTTCTTGGTCTCGACGAAGGTTCCGATCTTGGCGCTGTCCCCGATGTCCGATCCGGGGCGCAGGTAGGCGAAGGGCCCGACGGTTGCGCCGGGCCCGATGGTGGATTTGTCTGCCTGCGTACGTACGACGGATGCGCGTTCGCCGACGACGACGTCGCGCAGAGTCGTGTCGGGTCCGATGACGGCGTCCTCGCCGACGTGGGTGCTGCCGAGCAGCTGGACACCCGGCTCGAGTCGAACGTCGGCACCGACGGTGACGTCGATGTCGATCCAGGTGGTCGCGGGATCGACGACGGTGACTCCCGCGCGCATGTGCTTTTCGACGATGTGGCGGTTGAGGACGGCGGTGACGTGGGCGAGCTGAACGCGGTCGTTGACGCCCATGACCAGGTCGGGGTCGGCGAGCTGGGTTCCGTACACGGGTAGGCCGCTGCTCTTGCTGATCTTGACGACGTCGGTGAGATAGAGCTCGTGCTGCGCGTTGGCCGTACTGAGCTTGCCGAGCGCGACGCGCAACGCGGTCGCGTCGAACGCGTAGACGCCGGAGTTGACCTCGTCGATCAGGACCTGCGCGGGGGTGGCGTCGGCGTGTTCGACGATCTCGGCGACCTGATCGTCGTCGGCGCGGACGATGCGGCCGTACCCGTTGGCGTCGTCGGGCACGAACGTCAGGACCGTCGCTGCTGCGGGAAGCGGCGCGCTCAGGTGCTCGTCGAGCAATGCTTTGAGGGTGTGTCCGTCGAGGAGGGGGACGTCGGCTGCCGTGACGAGGACGGTTCCCTCGAAATCGTCGGGAAGTGCACTGAGGCCGCACTGCACTGCGTGGCCGGTGCCCAGCTGCTGTTCCTGCACCGTGGTGACGATGGTGCGTCCGAGTTCCTCGCTCAGTTCGAGGACGGATTCGGTGACCCGCTCGCGGTCGTGTCCGACGACGGTGACGAGGTGGTCGGGACCGAGGTCGGCGGCGGCGTGCAGAGCGTGCGCGAGCATCGTCCGCCCGGCCAGCGGATGCAGAACCTTCGGGGTCTTGGATCGCATTCGGGTGCCTGCACCTGCTGCGAGAACGACCACGGCGGTATGCAACGGCAACGGGGCTCCTCGGGCGACGATCGCTGAACTGGATCTTCAGGGCAATGTTTCTCGCTCCGCCGCCAGGACTCGAACCTGAACTATCTGAACCAAAATCAGAGGTGCTGCCATTACACCACGGCGGATCATTTCACCAGCGGTTTCTCCGGTCGCCGGTGTCTGCACAAGACAGACTACTGGCCTCGAAGCTCCCGCCGAGCGCAACGAGTCTCGCATGCGGGGTGGCCCGAGGTCGAACCGCTCCCGCCGATCGGTGTCATTCGTCCCATAAGCTCGGGTTTCGACGCTGGGAGACCGGAGCTCCAAGTTTCGACGCCGGGAAACCGGCAGGAGTGACCAGATCACAGGGAGGTGCGTCATGTCCGAGCCCGAGAAGGCGCCGCGTGTCCGGATGACGGGCACGCAGCGTCGCGAACAGTTGATCGAGATCGGCCGCTCCTTGTTCGCCGAGCGGGGGTACGAGGCGACGTCGGTGGAGGAGATCGCGGTCCGCGCGAACGTGTCGAAGCCCGTCGTCTACGAGCATTTCGGCGGCAAGGAAGGTCTCTACGCCGTCATCGTCGACCGCGAGATGTCGACTCTGCTGCACATGGTCACCTCGTCGCTGTCGCAGAACCGATCGCGGGTGAGGGTCGAGCGGGTTGCTCTCGCATTGCTGACGTACGTGGAGGAGCGAACCGACGGGTTCCGCATCCTGGTCCGTGACTCTCCGGTCGCTGCTGCCGACGGCAAGTACTCGTCGTTGCTGAACGATGCGGTGAGCCAGGTCGGGCACATCCTCGCCGGCGACTTCACCCGTCGAGGTTTCGACGCCGGGTTCGCGCCGCTCTACGCGCAGGCGCTGGTCGGGATGGTGTCCATGACGGCTCAGTGGTGGCTCGACGTCAGGGAGCCGTCGAAGGAAGTCGTCGCCGCGCACGTTGTCAATCTGTGTTGGAACGGTCTCACCAATTTGGAGGCCGCGCCCCTACTGGCCGGTGAATGAGCCGAGTATTTCCCCACGTGTCGGTGAAAGAGCGGGTAGGGTTTGATTTGCGTCCATGAGACCTACTTCACAGCGACGCATGTATGTTGTTCGGACCATCTGCACGTTGACCAAGGTAAGAATGCCACCGAGTGGTACCGTTCGCTCGTAATTTGCGCAGTGGCAGTCGAGTATTGCGAAGGCGGATCCAATGGTCAGACAGGCACGCGCTGAGATCACGCGCGACACCGTGCTGTCGGGTGCCGCAAATGTTTTTCTGCGGCTCGGCTACGCGAACGCGAGCCTCAGCGAGATCATCTCTCAGTCCCAGGTCACCAAAGGTGCCCTCTACTTCCACTTCGGGTCGAAGGAAGAGTTGGCTCGCGCGGTCATCGACGAGGGCAACGGCCGGCTCATCGCGGCGTGCCAGCAGTTCAACGACGGCCGTATCCCTGCGCTGGAAGCAGCCATCGGCATCTCCTACATCGTCGTCGACATGTCGGTGAGTGACCCGATGGTGTCGGCAATGCTGCGGCTCAGCCACCAGATCGGTGACTACCGGGGCACCCAGGGCAACGTGATGTCCGGCTGGAGCGAGTCGTTCAACGCGCTGGCCGCCAAAGCGATCAAGCAAGGTGACCTCGCCGCTGATGCCGACCCCGCGACCATCGGTGCTCTCGTCCTCGAGATCCTCACCGGCGTGCACATGGTTGCCGTCGCCACAGGCAACACGGAGGAGCTTCCGTCTCGGATGGAACGTCTCTGGTACTACCTCCTTCCGTCACTCGTGACGGCGGGCAAGGTCGAGTACTTCCGTGAGTTCGCGGCCCGGCGCGTCATCCGGCACTAGTTGCCCGTAGCTGGACGTATGTAAAGAACGCACGACGTCGGCGGTAGGATCGATCGCGATATCCATTGCGCCGATCTCGCTCAGGAGCCCCGCAGTTGTCTTCCGATTCTTCGCTTGCACTGTCGGGCCTCGCGCGCGTCGCGCTATCGGACTCCACGCTCGCCGCCTTGCGCGACGCCGTCGGAGCCGCGGAGCGCACCCTCGTCGCACCCAATTCGGTGCGGCCGTTCGTCGCATCCGCCATCGCCGAGCGAGCGCAGGTCCTCGTCGTCACCGCAACCGGCCGTGAGGCCGACGATCTGACGACGGAACTGAAACAGATTCTCGGCGACGCCGTCGCTCAGTTCCCGTCGTGGGAGACACTGCCGCACGAGCGGTTGTCCCCGAGTGCGGACACCGTCGGCCGACGGCTCGAGGTTTTGCGACGCCTGGCCCGGCCGGACGACAAGGACTACGGCCCGACGCTTCAGGTCATCGTCACCACCGTTCGCTCGCTCGTGCAGCCGATGGCGCCGGGGCTGGGGGAGATCGAACCCATCGGCTTGCGCGTCGGCGTCGAAATCGACTTCGACGGGCTCATCCACCGCCTCGTGGAACTGGCCTACACGCGCGTCGACATGGTCGGTAAGCGCGGTGAATTCGCCGTTCGCGGCGGTATTCTCGATATCTTCTCGCCGACGGCCGATCACCCCGTTCGCGTCGAATTCTGGGGCGACGAGGTCACCGAGCTGCGCGCCTTCTCGGTCGCGGACCAGCGGTCGCTCCCGGACGTCGACATTCAGTCGGTCATCGCGCCGCCGTGTCGTGAGCTGATTCTCACCGAGACCGTCCGTGACCGTGCGGCGGCGCTCGCTGCGGACAACCAGGCGGACGCAGCGCTGGTCGAGATGCTGGACAAGCTGTCCGCGGGTGTTCCCGTGGAAGGCATGGAGGCCCTGCTACCGCTGCTGCAACCCGGTGAGCTCCAGCTGCTCGCCGACGTATTGCCCGACGGCGCGCATGTCCTGCTGTGTGATCCGGAGCGAATCCGCACGCGTGCAACCGATCTGGTCCGTACCGGCCAAGAGTTCCTGGAAGCGTCGTGGACGGCCGCGTCGGTCGGCGGAGCGGCTCCGCTCGACGCGTCGACGGTCAACACCGACAGTCTCGGCGGAGTGAGCCTGGATCTCGGGGCGTCGGCGTACCGCTCGCTCAGGCAGATTCGTGAATCCGCACAGGCGCTGGGACGACCGTGGTGGACCATCAGTCCTCTCGCGTCCGGAAGCGAGGACGAGGTCGCACTCGTCGTCGAGTCGGTCCCGGAGGTCCGTGGCTCCGAGGAGTTGCTCGCCGGTGTGTTCGCGATGCTCCGCGCACACGTCTCGACGGGTGGGCGCGCGGTCATCGCCGTCGCCGGTGCAGGCACCGCCAACCGCATCATCGAGCGGCTCGGCGAAGCGGAAGTACCTGCGGCACATATCGAGTCGGGGTCCGAGCCGTTGCCGGACGTCGTCAGCGTCCTGTGTGGCACGTTGAACGAGGGACTGATCCTGCCCGACGCCCGGCTCGTGGTCGTCACCGAGAGCGACCTCACCGGAAACCGCGTCGCTGCCACCGAAGGGCGAAAGCTACCGGCGAAGAGGCGAAATCAAGTCGATCCGCTCGCTCTCGTGGCCGGCGACAGCGTCGTGCACGATCAGCACGGCATCGGACGATTCGTGGAGATGATCGAGCGCACCGTCGGCGGTGCACGACGCGAATACCTCGTCATCGAGTACGCACCCAGCAAACGCGGTCAGCCCGGCGACCGATTGTTCGTGCCGATGGATTCGCTGGATCAGCTCTCGCGCTATGTCGGTGGCGAATTGCCGTCGCTCAGCAAGCTCGGCGGATCCGACTGGGCGAACACCAAACGAAAGGCGCGCAAGGCGGTTCGTGAGATCGCCGGCGAGCTCGTGCAGTTGTACGCGGCGCGTCAGGCGGCGCCGGGCCACGCGTTCGGTCCGGACACCCCGTGGCAGCGTGAGATGGAAGACGCGTTCGGGTTCACCGAGACCATGGACCAGATGACCGCGATCACCGACGTCAAGGCGGACATGGAGAAGGCAGTTCCGATGGACCGCGTAATCCTCGGCGACGTCGGCTACGGCAAGACGGAAATCGCCGTCCGCGCCGCGTTCAAAGCAGTTCAGGACGGCAAGCAGGTGGCGGTACTCGTGCCGACAACGCTGCTGGCACAGCAACATCTGCAGACGTTCACCGCACGAATGGCCGCGTTCCCCGTGACGGTCAAGGGGCTCTCTCGCTTCACCCACGGCGCCGAGTCGAAAGAGGTCATGGCCGGTCTGGCCGACGGAACCGTCGACGTCGTCGTCGGCACGCACCGCCTGTTGCAGACGGGTGTCGTGTGGAAGGATCTCGGCCTCATCGTCGTCGACGAGGAACAGCGGTTCGGCGTCGAGCACAAGGAGCACATCAAGTCGCTCCGCACCCACGTGGACGTGCTGACGATGTCCGCGACGCCGATCCCTCGTACGTTGGAGATGAGCCTCGCTGGGATTCGCGAGATGTCGACCATCCTCACTCCACCCGAGGAGCGCCATCCGGTTCTGACCTACGTCGGCGCGTACAACGACAAGCAGGTCGCGGCTGCGATTCGACGCGAACTGCTGCGCGACGGCCAGGTGTTCTTCGTGCACAACCGTGTCAGTTCGATCGACAAGGCCGCGAAGCGAATTCGTGATCTCGTTCCGGAAGCGCGCGTCACCACGGCGCACGGTCAGATGAACGAGGAGACCCTCGAACGCACGGTGCAGGGCTTCTGGGAACGCGAAACCGACGTGCTGGTGTGTACCACCATCATCGAGACGGGTCTCGACATCTCCAACGCCAACACGCTGATCGTCGAGCGCAGTGATTCGCTCGGCCTGTCTCAGCTCCACCAGCTGCGTGGACGCGTCGGACGTAGCCGCGAGCGTGGTTACGCGTACTTCCTGTACCCGGCGGAGAAGCCGCTCACCGAAACTGCCTACGACAGGCTGTCCACCATCTCGCAGAACTCCGACCTCGGTGCCGGTATGGCCGTCGCCATGAAAGACCTCGAAATCCGCGGCGCCGGAAACGTTCTGGGCGCCGAACAGTCCGGCCACGTCGCCGGCGTCGGATTCGATCTGTACGTGCGGTTGGTCGGCGAAGCCGTGGAAGCGTACCGGGCAGCCGCCGACGGCAAACCGATCTCCACCGACGAAGCGCCGAAGGAAGTGCGCATCGACCTGCCCGTCGACGCACACATTCCGCCGGACTACGTCACCAGCGACCGGTTGCGGCTCGAAGCGTACCGAAAGCTGGCTGCTGCAACGGATTCCGACTCGATCAACGCGGTGCTGGACGAGCTCGTCGACCGCTACGGCCCACTTCCCGAGGAAGTGGGACGCCTGGTGTCCGTCGCGAAGCTTCGTTTGATCGCGAAGGAGTACGGGCTCACGGACGTCAACGTTGCGGGCACCCAGGTCAAGCTGGCGCCGATGGATCTGCCCGATTCCAAGCAGATCCGACTCAAGCGGCTCTACCCCAACGCCGCGTACCGCGCCACCACCGGTGTGGTGCAGACGCCCCTGCCACGCGTGGAAGGCGGCGGCGTCGGTGCTGCGCGAGTGCGGGACGTCGAGTTGGTCCAGTACATCGCCGACCTCATACTGTCACTCGACGGTAAACCGTCCAGGTCGGTGTTGCTGGAGCAGACTGTGGGGGTGTGATGACGGTAGTGCTGCTGGATCCCGTTCGCCCGACGATGGTCCCGGCCGAGGCCGTGGAATTCCTCAACGGAATCGTCGAGTTCACCGAGGAGGTTCCGGTGCGCACCCGGTGGCTGTTCTCGGGTACCGCGCACGCCGACGGCTCCGCCGAGGTCCTCGTCAGCACCGACCCGTCGAACCCGGATGTGCAGCAGCGCATTCGGCGCGGTGACCGCGTGATCTCGTCACCCAAGCTGCCTGGTGACGACCTTATCGCTGCCGTACTTCTGATGGACCGCCTTCGGGTCCGCGGTGGGTGGGAAGCTCAGCAGACACACGCGTCGTTGAGCGGTTACCTGCTGGAAGAGACGTACGAGCTCCTCGACGCCATCCACAGCGGCAACCTCGAGGACCTGAAAGAGGAACTCGGCGACATCCTGCTGCAGGTGCTGTTTCATTCTCGGATCGCGCAGGACGCGTCGGAAAATGCATTCGACGTCGACGACGTAGCAGCGGGTCTTGTACGAAAGCTGACTCACCGAACCCCGCACCTCGACGACGGATCGACCGGCCCGATCGACATCGCTGTGCAGGAGAAAGCGTGGGAGGAGAAGAAGGCAGCCGAGAAAGCCCGCGGTTCCTGCCTGGACGGCGTCGCACTCTCCCAACCCGCACTGGCATTGGCCCAGAAAGTCGTCGCGCGGGCGAGCAAAGCTGGACTTCCCGACGAGCTGATTCCCGACGAACTTCGCGTCGTACACATCGGCCTCGACCACAGTCACGGCGGCGAAAGCGCCGAGGACTTGTTGCGGCGCAACGTCTTGCGTTTCGCCGACCGAATCCGCGACGCCGAAAAATCCGCCAAGGTCCACGGCGCAGTCCCCGGCAAACTCACCGCCATCGAGTGGATCGAGAACTGGGGTAGGCGGTAGGTCCGCCTCCTTTGGCGCACGAATGGGCCCTGCTAGCTACCGGTACGCATGAATGTGACATCCAAGCGATGAGGGGCTGGTCGGCCGGTTTTCCGGAGCGAATGTGACGTTCGGTCAATGCTGCGCGCCTGGGCGTGCGTCTGCGATGAGGCTACTTACGCCAGAACAGATGATGTGTGACGCCGCTGGGGCTTGGCACTGATTCGTGTTCGAATCGGTCGTCGAGTTCGTCCGGTGACTCCCATAGTTTCAGGCCCGACCCGAACTCGATCGGAGCGACAGCAACGTGCAGTGCGTCGACGAGATCGGCGTCCAAGAACTCTCGGATCGTTGTGACGCCGCCGCCGAGACGTACGTCCTTACCGTCGGCCGCCTGCTTGGCTCTGTCCAACACATCTGCCGGCGAACTGTCGACGAAGTGAAAGGTTGTGTCGGAGAGTTGGATCGAGGGGCGCTTGTGGTGTGTGAGTACGAACACCGGGGTGTGGAACGGTGGCTCATCACCCCACCACCCCTCCCATTCGTGGTCCGTCCACGGCCCGCGTTGAGGTCCGAACTTGTTCCGGCCCATGATCTCGGCGCCGATGTTGTTCGAGAAATCGCGGGCGAAGTAGTCGTCCAAGCCCCGGGACCCACTGGAACCGGCGTTGCCCGGAAAACTTGCCGTGGCGAAGAACCACTTCATCAACGTCAGATGGTCGAGACCGAACGGGTTCTCGAGGCTCTGGTCGACGCCTGCGGCGACCCCGTCGGCTGAGATGGTGAAATTCTGTACCCGCAGTAGCTGTGCCATGTGTCTCCCCGCATCGAAGGTGCCGTTTCGGAGTGTAGACCCGGCATCCGCGCAAACTTCATCGCCGACGACGGCGAGGCCTGGCCGGTGGATCAGTTGGGGAACGTCTGCGCGACGTCGGATGCAGTAGCCGCATCGGTATCCGAGTACTGATCGAAGAACTTCTGGAACACCGCCTGCATTTCCCTCACCACTTGAATGTGGCTGTCGATGACACCGACCATGCTGTTCTGTCCGCCCACCGCTTTCTCGGACAGAATTTGTGCAAACTGTTTGCCCATCTCGAAGTCGCCGTATCCATCGACCTTTGCCAGCAGTGACGCAGACTCCTTATGAATGTCCAGCTTGTTCAAATATTGTTGGCACGCTCGGTCGCATTCTCTTGCTGTGTTTTCGTCGAGGTAGAGCTGGCCGGAATCAGCGGCCAGCGCCAAGCCCTGCCAGTAGGTCAGAGCAGGCGTTGGTTCAGGCGACATGGTCACTCCTTATGTTGGGGATCTCATGATTGGGGAAACGACTCTGCGATAGCTCGAGTGTGGCGAGTGACGATCTCGCATAGGTCACCCTCTTGGTCACGCGACCCTTTGCGCATAGCGGTGAACACCGCAACCCCACTCTGGGTATCGAACGCGACGTCACACGCGGTTTCGGCGGACGAGACGCTGGAATCATAGGTCACGGCTTCGCGACCCGACAGAACAAGCGGCGCGAAGTTCGCGTTGTCGGGATTTTCTCTGACGTCGTCCAGGGTATGGACGGGAGAGAACAGGGAAGAGTAGCTGTACCAGTCGCGGCCCGCTGGGCCCTGCCAACTGCAGATGGTCCAGCCCGGGGTGGTGTATCCCCTGTCTGCCATGGATTCTCTTGATGCTGGGTCGAGGCCTGCGGCGGTGATGGTGGTGTCGGGGATGGTGCAGGGGTCGAAGGTCTGGTCGGAGGGGGAGTCGGCGACGGCGTCGCCGGTGATGTCGGTGGAGCAGCCCACCAGCAGTGCGACGCTGATCGCCGTCAGACAGGCCTTACGCATAACTTCCCCCTCGCAGAAATCACGTCGTCAGGTTAGACGCGCGCGAGGTCGGATCGGTTCCACTTCGGTAGAAGACGTTCTCGTCGAGCGGCTTGGATGCGCCACGCAGGCTGTCTGCTCGCATGAATGAACCATTCATGCGAAGAGGGTAGACCCCCAGAATTCCGATTCACCCAATCCGGGCGGGCAGGCGAAGACGGCGGAGCCGACGTGTTGGATGTATTCGTTCAGTAGGTCTTTGCGGGCCAGGGCCAGCTGCATGGGCACGAACTGCTCGAGTGGGTCTCGGCAGTACGCAATGAAGAACAGTCCTGCGTCCAGGTGACCGAATCCGTCGGAGCCGTCGGTGAAGTTGTAACCGCGCCTGAGGATTTGGATGCCGTCGAGGTTCTCCTTCGAGGCGAGACGCACGTGGGCGTCGGAGTCGATCAGCAATCCTTCAGGACCTTTGGAATCGAGGTCGAGGGCGTCGAATTCGTCTTTCAGGCCCAGGGGCGCGCCGGTTCCCTTGCTGCGCCCGATGACTCGTTCCTGCTCCTTCAGCGTGGTCCGATCCCAGGATTCGATCAGCATGCGGATTCGACGCGCAACCAGGTACGAGCCTCCGGCCATCCATGGTTGATCGTCGTCTTCCCCGACCCAGATGTAATCGTCGAGCAGTTCGGGATCCTCGGCTTTGAGGTTGGCCGTTCCGTCTTTGAATCCGAACAGATTTCGTGGTGTCGCCTGGGTGGTCGACGTCGACGACGTGCGCCCGAATCCGAGTTGGGACCACTTGACTGACACGGTGCCGAATCCGACGCGTGCGAGGTTGCGGATGGCGTGGACTGCGACCTGCGGGTCGTTGGCGCAGGCCTGGATGCAGAGGTCGCCGCCGGAGCGGCGTTCGTCGAGATTGTCGGCGGGAAAGTGCTGCAGGTCGGCCAGAGACGTCGGCTTGAGATCCGCAAGCCCGAAGCGGGTGAACAGTCCGGGCCCGAATCCGATCGTCAGCGTCAACGACGACGCGGACAACCCCAATGCCTCACCGGTGTCCGACGGCGGGCGGTACTCACCTGCGCCGACGGCGCCACCGTCGAATGTTTCTTCGCCCCGGGTGAGCCGCTCCGCCATGAGCGTCCACTTCTGGAGCAGCGCAACGAATTCGTCGCGTGACTCGGTGGTGATGTCGAATGCGACGAAGTGCATGCGGTCCTGTGCCGGAGTGACGATGCCGGCCTGGTGCGCTCCGCGAAATTCCACGATGTCCGACGCGTGGTCCTCGTCCGACTCCGCGCATGCGGCAACGGCTCCCGTCCCGACGAGGGCCGCGCCCACCCCGACGGCGCCGAACAGGCGCCGCCGAGAGAAGCGAGAAGTATTACTGTCCGGCAACGACACCCTGTACCTGACTTACCTCGGCGGACAGTGCGTCGATCTTGTTGGAGAGTTCCTGACGCTGGGGTTCGGTGACGGTGTCGTAGAAGACGAAGCCGTCGCCCTGGCGGTACTCGGCCAGTTCGGCGTCGAGCTCGGCGAAGCGTGCATCGATGGCCGATCCCAGCTCTGCGTCGTTCTGATCGATGATCGGACGCACTGCGGCAACTGCTGCCTGGGAGCCGTCGACGTTCGCCTGGAAGTCCCACAGGTCGGTGTGCGAGAAGAAGTCTTCCTCGCCGCTGATCTTGGTCTTGGCGACCTCGTCGAGCAGTCCCTGGGCGCCACCTGCGACCTGAATGGGGTCGATGGTGAAGTCCTCGGCCTTGACCTTCTCGGCGAGTTCTGCGACGTCGGCCTGAAGCTGATCGGCCATCTGGTTCGTATCGGGCTGCAGCCCCTGCTCCCAGAGATCTTTCTCGATGCGGTGGAAGCCGGTCCAGGTGTCACCGGGCTCGACGTCCGGTTCACGCAGATCGATGCGCGGGTCGAGGTCGTCGGGGAACGCTTCGGCAACCGGTTCGATTCGCTCGTAGTAGCTACGGGTGACGGGGAACTGGGCCTTCGCGGCTTCGATGTCGCCGGACTTCACGGCGGCGACGAACGATGCCGTGGTCTCCTGGAGCGCGTCGACCTGGCTGACGACGTATCGCTTGTAGCCGGTTGCGGCCTCGTCGAGCAGTCCATTCTCGTCGGCCTGACGCACGGCGTCGCCGGAGACGACGAAGTCTGCGCGGATTCCGTCGCCGACCATTCCTGCCTTGCAGGCGGTTTGGTAGGTGCCGGGGTCGGGCAGGGCGACGATGAGCTGACGCGTCAGGCCCGGTCCGATGTTCTCGACCTCGCCCATGACACGGTCGCCTTCGCCGTAGACGTAGAACTCGGTGACCTTGGTTCCGTTGTTCGTGATCTGGAACGTCGAGTTGCCGGTCGTTCCTTCGGACGTCGCGACATCGCACGTGGTGTCGGTGGCGGCGACCGCGATGTCGCCGGAACCGGACTCGGATCCGCCGTCGGACGACGATTTCTCGGTGCAGCCGGCGAGAGCGAGCGGCAGAGCCGCGAGTGCGGCCAGCGCAAAGGTGGTACGGCGCAAGGGAGTGCCTTTCATGAGGTGACTGCGGGTTCGGGTACGCGAACCGGCCGAAGGAACAGGTAGAGAACGACAGCGAGGTAGAGCACCCATCCGGTGACCTGCAGGACGGTGGGTTCGGGTCGGAAGTTGAAGATGCCGGCGAGGACGGTGCCGTACCAACTGGACGCGTCGAACTGTGCGGTGATGTCGAAGGCCGTCGAACCTCCGCCGGGCAGAATCCCGCCGATCTGCAGTGCACGGATTCCGTACGCGAGAATGCCTGCCGCGACGACGATCAGGAAGATGCCGGTGTATTTGAAGAACACCGCGAAATTGATGCGGATGGCGCCGAAGTACAGCAGAACCGTCAGTCCGGCCGCGGCGACGATTCCCAGCAGAAGTCCCAGCAGCGGCCACGAACTGCCGCCCGTGTTCTCCGCGTATCCGACCATCAGCAACGCAGTTTCGACGCCTTCGCGTCCGACGGCGAAGAACGACAGCGCCAGGACCGCGAGTGGTCCGACGGTCAACGCTCGCTCCATGCCGGAGCGGAGTTCGCCGGAGATGTCTTTGGCAGCGGTGCGCATCCACAGCACCATCGCGGTGACGATGCCGACGGCGACCAGCGAGGCGGCTCCGGCGATGATCTCCGCGGTCAGTCCGGTGACCGTCGACGTTCCGTAGTGAATGACGAAAAAGATCGCTGCCACCATGGCAACAGCCAGCCCGACTCCCAACCAGACCCACTTCAACGCGTCGCGCCGCTCGGCCTTGACGAGGAAAGCGACCAGGATCATGACGACGATGCCCGTTTCCAGGCCTTCTCGGAGGCCGATCAACCCGCTTCCGAACATTTGGGTGGCGATGGGCGGAGCGGCTAGGACGGACACGTTCGGTGCTCCTGAAGCGTTGCGAGAAAGGGTAGGGAACCCTCATGTGGTTGAGAGCAACATACACCCTCGTGCATATTGGAAAACGCCTTTGACCTGCGCATACTCGGCGCTTTAGGTTTCTATTACTTTTCGTGTGCAGGATGGACCTGTGAAGAAGCGAGTGGCCTACGTCGTTGCTGTGGTCGCGGTGGGTCTGTTGGCTGCGGCGTGCGGCTCGTCGGAACCGCCGCGTGCGATTCCCGAAGGCATTCCTCCCGGAGCGGGAACGCCGGTGCCCGAGATCGACTTCAACGCACAGGGGAGAACGGCGGACCTCCTGCTCGATTGGGCGGAGCCCCAGGCCGACGCCATGAACATCTCGGTTCCGGCGTTGGCGGCCTACGGTCACGCCGCCGCGATCATGTCCGACACGGCACCCGGCTGCGGCATCGCCTGGACGACGCTCGCCGGAATCGGCTACATCGAAAGTCGCCACGGCACGTACCAGGGCTCGTCCGTCGCCCCCGACGGTCTGGTGTCGCCCGCGATTCGCGGCATCCCATTGGACGGCGGCCCGGGCGTCGCCGAAATTCCCGACACCGATGGTGGCCAACTCGACGGCGATCCGGTGCATGACCGCGCGATGGGCCCGATGCAGTTCATTCCCGAGACCTGGAAGAAATGGGGCGTCGACGCCAACGGTGACGGAATCGCCGATCCCGACAACCTCGACGACGCAGCTCTGACCGCAGCTCGCTACCTCTGCGCGCGCGGAGGTGATCTGCGTACTGCGGAAGGGTGGGAGCGCGCGCTCATGGCCTACAACCAGTCCGGTGTCTATCTCCGAGACGTCCGCGACGCTGCAGCCGCCTATTCAGTCGGCACCACTGCGTGACTCCGCAGGCTCCGCTCCTGACTTTCCCTGGTCACTCCGCAGGCTCCGCTCCTGACTTTCCCTGGTCACTCCGCAGGCTCCGCTCCTGACTTTCCCTGGTCACTCCGCAGGCTCCGCTCCTGTGCGTCGCGGGGAGGTCAGGCGAGCGGCTAGTCTGACACCCGGCACTTACCCGCCCGCCCCCGTTACAAGGAGAAGCATTCGTGGCCATCATTGAGCAGGTCGGAGCTCGCGAGATTCTCGACTCCCGTGGCAACCCCACGGTCGAGGTCGAGGTCGCACTGGACGACGGAACACTGACCCGCGCAGCGGTTCCTTCCGGAGCGTCCACCGGTGAGCACGAGGCAGTCGAGCTTCGTGACGGCGGCGAGCGTTACGGCGGCAAGGGCGTCGAGAAGGCTGTCAACGCTGTTCTCGACGAGATCGCACCGGCTGTCATCGGCCTCGACGCCATCGAGCAGCGGGCCGTCGACCAGGCTCTTCTCGATCTCGACGGCACCCCGAGCAAGGCGCGTCTCGGCGCGAACTCGCTGCTCGGTGTTTCCCTCGCGGTGGCGAAGGCGGCTGCGGAGTCCGCTGGACTCGAGCTGTTCCGTTACCTCGGCGGACCGAACGCACACATCCTTCCCGTACCGATGATGAACATCATCAACGGTGGCGCGCACGCGGACAGTGGCGTCGACGTCCAGGAGTTCATGATCGCGCCCATCGGTGCGCCGACCTTCAAGGAATCCCTGCGCTGGGGTGCCGAGGTCTACCACTCCCTCAAGTCGGTTCTGAAGGCCAAGGGCCTGTCGACGGGCCTCGGGGACGAGGGTGGCTTCGCGCCCGACCTGGCCGGAACCAAGGAAGCGCTCGACCTCATTCTCGACGCCATCGCCAAGACCGGCCTCAAGCCCGGACAGGATGTGGCGCTCGCACTCGACGTCGCAGCCACCGAGTTCTACACCGCAGGCACCGGCTACGCCTTCGAGCGCGCTACCAAGTCCGCCGAGGAGCTGTCGGCGTTCTACGGCGAACTCGTCGACGCCTACCCGCTCGTCTCCATCGAGGATCCGCTGGACGAGAACGACTGGGACGGCTGGGTTGCCCTCACCGAGGCCATCGGTGACAAGGTGCAGCTCGTCGGCGACGACCTCTTCGTCACCAACCCGGAGCGTCTCGAGGACGGCATCGTCAAGGGTGCGGCCAACGCGCTGCTGGTGAAGGTCAACCAGATCGGCACGCTCACCGAGACCCTCGACGCCGTCGACCTCGCGCACCGCAACGGCTACAAGACGATGATGAGCCACCGGTCCGGCGAGACCGAGGACACCACCATCGCGGACCTGGCGGTTGCCGTCGGCAGCGGTCAGATCAAGACGGGTGCGCCCGCACGTTCCGAGCGCGTCGCGAAGTACAACCAGTTGCTGAGAATCGAAGAAGCTCTGGGTGACGCGGCGCGTTACTCGGGTGAGCTGGCTTTCCCCCGGTTCAATTACGAGGGATAGTTTTCAGCTCGACTCGACGAGGGTGATTGCATGGCGGCACGACGAGGAAGATCCGGGACAAGCCCAGGTGGGCGTGATCCCCGGCCTCGTGGTCGCTCTGCATCCCGGGGCCGGACGTCCGGAGCTGCGTCGGGAGACGAGCGCAGCTCCGGTCAGCCGGCGCCGGAGCCGTCCGATCAGGCGCGTGACGCCGTGGTCGGCGGCAAAGCAGCTCCCCGACGGGTAGGCGCGCGGGCTTCGTCCGGCGGTGAGCGCACGTTTCTCGGCCTGTCGACGGCCAAGGCCGTGGTCCTCGCCGTCGTCGTGTGCGCGTTGGCGTTGACGCTCGCGATGCCGCTGCGCACCTACTTCTCGCAGCGCGCCGAGCTCGAGCAGGTTCTCGCCGAGCGCACCGGACTCGAGCAGGACGTCAAGGACCTGGAGCTCGAGAAAACGCAATTGAACGACCCGACGCGCATCGCAGCCAATGCGAAGTCCAGGCTCCGCTGGGTGATGCCGGGGGAGACGCCGTACACGGTGCAGTTGCCGGGGGACGTCGGTCCGCCGGTGGACGACGTGGAAACCACCAAGCAATCCGAAGGCCCGTGGTACCGGGACCTGTGGGAGTCCGCGGTGCAACCGCAGGGGCCCGTGGAGGAACAAGAAGTGGTGCCGGATCGGGCTGTTTTGCCCGAGCCTGCACCGGACATCGAAGGAGGACCGGTCGGGTGAGCTCGGCAGTCTCGAAGGAAGATCTCGACGCCGTAGCGGCTCAACTCGGACGCGAACCCCGCGGTGTTCTCGCCATCGCGTATCGATCCCCGGACGGTAGGCCCGGTGTGGTGAAAACTGCCCCCAAGCTGCCCGACGGCACCCCGTTCCCCACCCTGTTCTATCTGACGGATCCGCGCTTGACTGCTGAGGCCAGCCGTCAGGAATCGGCGGGCGTGATGCGAGAGATGACTCTTCGGTTGTCCGAGGACGAGGAACTGGCCGCCGGATATCGGCGCGCGCACGAGTCCTACCTGGCCGAGCGCAACGACATCGAATCTCTCGGAACCGATTTCACCGGCGGAGGTATGCCGGATCGGGTCAAGTGCCTGCACGTGTTGATCGCTCACTCCCTCGCCAAGGGCCCGGGCGTCAACCCACTCGGTGACGAGTCGGTGGCGCTCGCCGCCGAGACCTCGTTGCGCGGCACAGCAATTCCGGCCGACTGGCCGACCATCGCCGAACTTCGCGGAGAGACTTCATGACTCGGGTAGCAGCCATCGATTGCGGCACCAATTCCATCCGCCTCCTCGTTGCGGACATCAAAGACGGTGTTCTGACGGATGTTGCGCGGGAGATGCGCGTCGTGCGCCTCGGCCAAGGCGTCGACGCGACGGGTTCCTTTGCGCCCGAGGCGATCGAACGCACCCGCGTCGCGCTCGAGGAATACGCTGGCATCATTCGCGAAGCCGGTGCGTCGGCGCTGCGCATGGTCGCGACATCCGCCACCCGCGACGCCGCGAACCGCGACGACTTCTTCACGATGACGCGAGAGATCCTGGATCCCATCGTGCCCGGTTCGGTCGCCGAGGTCATCACCGGTGACGAGGAAGCACGGCTGTCCTTCGCCGGTGCCGTCGGCGAACTCGACGCCAAGGGTGCACCGTTCGTCGTCGTCGACCTCGGCGGCGGGTCCACCGAACTCGTTCTGGGTGATCGCAAGGGTGTGCGTGCGGCATTTTCCGCCAACATCGGGTGCGTCCGTCTGACCGAGCGTTTTCTGCACTCCGATCCGCCCACCGCCGACGAGATCGCCGGAGCTCGCGCGTACGCCCGCGAGAAGTTGGAGGACGCGTTCGAGGACGTCAACATCGGCGAGGCCTCTAGTTGGGTCGGCGTCGCGGGCACCATGACCACCATCGCAGCCATCGCTGCAGGGCTGCAGGAGTACGACGCGGACAAGGTCCACCTGACGCGTGTGTCCTTCGGGGACCTGTTCGACGTGTGCGACCGTCTGATCGGAATGACTCGCGCAGACCGAGCGGCGTTGGGGCCCATGCACCCCGGACGGGTCGACGTCATCGGTGGCGGTGCCATCGTGACCAGTGTTCTGGCCGAAGAGTTCGAGCGTCGCGGCGCCGTCAGCACCCTAGTGGTCAGTGAACACGACATTCTCGACGGCATCGCCCTGTCCGTGAAGGCGTAGTTCTGCAGATTCGCAGGTAGTACCTGCGGCGATGCTCCTTGCATCGGTGTCCGGTTCGGTGAACTCTGTGACGTGCGACACGCACGCGCAGGGGACTACGCCGAAACGAGGATCATCGATGACGACGACGCAGGCACCCGCAGAGAAGGGCCTGGCACGGCTCGCGCAAGGATTGGCCCGAGCAACCGAGAAATGGTTCCCCGACGCCTACATCTTCGCTTTGGTGGGCGTTGTCGTCGTCGCGGTGGCGGCGTTCGCGAACGGGTCGTCGCCGCAGAACGTCGTCGACGCCTTCGGTGGGGGTTTCTGGGATCTGACGGCGTTCACCCTGCAGATGGCGATGGTGGTGCTCACCGGGTACGTCGTTGCGACGTCGCCCCCGGTGGCGCGGCTGATCACCCGTCTGGCGCTACTGCCTCGTTCACCCAGCAGCGCAGTGAGTTTCGTGGCTCTGCTTTCCTGTACGGTGTCGTTTCTGAACTGGGGATTGAGTTTGGTCTTCAGCGGTTTGCTCGCTCGCGCGATCGCGCGACGGTCGGACATGCAGGCCGACTATCGGGCTCTCGGCGCCGCGGCCTTCATGGGGCTCGGTGCGGTGTGGGCGCTCGGAATGTCCTCGTCCGCGGCACAATTGCAGGCAACTGCGAGTTCCCTGCCCGGACCGCTGCTGCAGATCACCGGTGTTCTCGATTTCGGCAAGACCATCTTCACGTGGCAGTCGTTGGTGACCTGTTTGATCATCACGGTGATCACCGTCGTCATAGCGCATCTGTCCGCACCGAAGGGCGCGGCGATCAAGACTGCAGAGAGCATGGGCGTCGATCTCGACGACACGATCGACGAGCCGGCTCCGCGGTCGCGTCCCGGCGAGTGGCTCGAGTACAGTCGGGTCCTTCCGTTGCTGATCGGTGCAATGACGCTGGGATGGCTTGTGTCGCAGCTACTGACGTTGCCGGTGCTGTCGGTGGTGTCGAGCCTGAACGGCTATCTTCTGGTTTTTCTGATCCTCGGTCTCGTCCTGCACGGAACGCCCAGAAGGTTTCTCGACGCAGTGTCCAAAGCAGTGCCGGCCACCGCGGGCATACTCGTTCAATTCCCGCTGTACGCGGCGATGGCTGCCATTCTGGTCGAGGCCGAGGGACGGGGAGGCGTCACGATCTCCGAGCACCTCGCGAACTTCTTCACCGACATCGGTAGCGGCGGCGGCTTTGCTGTCGTCATCGCGATCTACACCGTGATCCTCGGGCTGTTCGTGCCCTCCGGCGGAGGTAAATGGCTGGTCGAAGCGCCCTACGTCATGCAATCGGCTACCGACGTGCAGATGAACCTTGGCTGGACCGTCCAGATCTACAACGTCGCCGAGGCACTGCCGAACCTCATCAACCCGTTCTTCATGCTTCCGCTGCTCGCCGTACTGGGCCTGCGGGCCCGCGATCTCATCGGATTCACGTTCCTGCAGTTCATCTTCCACTTCCCGGTCGTCCTGCTGCTGGTGTGGCTCCTGGGCATGACCTTCGACTTCGTGCCACCGGTCATCCCCGCCCAGTAGCGGACCGATATGATCGTCACCGCTGGAACCAGCGGTCCCAGCAATCGCCCCTATAGCCCAATTGGCAGAGGCAGCGGACTTAAAATCCGCACAGTGTCGGTTCGAGTCCGACTGGGGGCACCAGAGTCCAGATGGATCCATTCTCGATTGCCGCACAGCGTATTTCGATGGGCATAGATGTACTGGGTGGACGCTCGCGGATGTGTATGGACCCCGCGGAGTAGCGGATTCTGTTCGTTGTCAGAGAAGTCGTGCCTCCGGTCGAGTTTGTGCTGCTCAGAGCGCTTTCGCAGGAGTGTGTTTTGCCTCGAGTGTCATGGCTCGGTGTCACAGAATGTCACAAGTCATCACGAACTGGACGCGTGCGGCACGAGTCCATCCGTCCATGCAAATGGCTTTGCCGGTGACTCGATCCATCGCGGCAATGTCATCCGAAAGTGTCATTCGAGTAGATGAAGGGGCCGCCGGCCGAAGTCGAAGGGCACCGGATTTGTCTGGATGGGTCGCTACAGTGCAGGAACTAGCAACGATCAGAACAGAGGTGTCACGGGTGGCGAAGCGTCGAGGTTTTTTCGCGGAGATGCAGCACCAAAACCGGCTACGCGAACAACGTGACCGCCAGCAAGCACGAGCCCACGCGCAGGCGACTGCACGAGCTGTGCGGTTGTCGGAAAAGGCACGGCGCGATTGGGAGCGCGCGTGCGCCTCCGCCGACCGCGCGGCGAATCAAGCTTCTGCAGCGGCGGTCAAAGAACGCGCCCGCTTGCACGTGGAGGCGCAACTGGCAGAGGTCGATGCGCGAAACGCCACCTTGGCTGAGAAGTACGAGGCGATCGACGGCATCCTGGCGGCCACGCTGGACGTGGACGATTACGTCGACCTGAACGCTTTACGACAGAAGATCGAGCATCCGCCGTTCGATCGACCGGATCTGACTACACCGACAACCCCGCCCCTACCCCTTCCGTTCCCACCAGAGCCGGTCTATGTCGAACCCGCGGCCCCCGAGGGTCTCGGCGCGATGCTGGGCGGAAGGAAACGTCACGCTGCCGCGGTGGAGCAAGCACAGGCGATGTATTGGCAACAGCGCCAAGGGTGGGAACAGGCTATCGCTCAGCGCAACCACACCCAGGCGGCCAACGAAGACGCCTATAGGGACGCCGAAGCGAGGCGCCTACAGTCGCTCTCCGTCGCTCAGTCCGAGTACGAGGCGGAGTGTGCAGAACGCCGGAAGCAGGTGATGCAGGCGAATGTCCAGTTGGAACGGCTGATGGTCGGGCTGCAAGAGGGTGAGCCGAGCGCGCTCGAAGAGTACATATCGATCGTGCTCGGGAACTCGGTGTATCCGGAATGCTTCGAGGTCCAGCATGACTTCTCGTTCGATGGTGCCGCCCGGGAACTCGAACTGACTGTCTCGGTTCCCTTGCCCTCGGATCTACCGACCGAGAAGTCGTTCAAGTACACCAAGGCAACTGACACGATCACCAGCACGCCACTACCGCTGAAAGCGCGCAAGGACCGATATGCAACCGCTGTGGCCGAGGTCGCGGTCCGCACCGCCCACGAGATCTTCGAGGCGGACCGTGACGGTGTGGTCAGCACCTTGTCGATGACAGTCGGGGTCGACACCGTGGACCCGGCCACTGGCCATCCCACTCGAATCACACTGGTTGAACTGGCAACGGATCGAACCGTCTTCGAGCGGCTCAATCTATCTGGCGTCCAGGCGACCGCGACGCTCCAGCACTTGAGTGCCGGCGTATCGAAGAATCCCCATGACCTGGTACCAGTGGGCAACACACGGGGAGTGCGCGGTTGAGCACCTATCAGGAAAGCCCTGTCTGCGATCACGCGTGCAGGCCACGATGACAGGCCCAGAAGACGCTATCCGGGCTCTCCGAACCACTCTGGTAGCCAAAGAGCGCGAGCTGAACGATCTCTTGGATCGCCTCAAAGTGGTTGAGCAAGAACGCGACGAGGCACGATCGCACGCTGCGCGACGGGGCTCCTCACCAACCACGGCTCCGGGGTCGGCGCCTACCGGCGTGGTGGAGACCGACGACCGGATCGTGTTGCAGGAGGTGGGCATCTACACCTACCAGCACCCCCTGGAGAACGCCGAGCAATTCCGTGAACGGTTGGCCGCGGTGCGTGACGAGATCAAGGCTGCGGTCGTCGGGGAAGAGGCCATAGTCGCATCGGACATGTTCAGCTTCAACAACTCTCTAGCCAAAGGCCGCAAGATGACTTCGGATCTGTCGAAGCTCATGCTGCGTGCCTATAACGCCGAGGCCGACATCTGTGTCCGTACCATCCGGGCGGGAAACCTAGCGACGGCCGTAAACCGCCTTGAAAAGGCCGCCGCCACGATCGCAAAACTCGGAGACATGATGCAGATGCATGTCGCCCAGACGTATCACAGGCTGCGGGTCGAAGAACTCGAGCTCACAGCCGATTACATGATGAAAGTTCAGGAAGAGAAACTCGCACAACGTGAGGAGCGTGAGCGTCTTCGCGAGGAACGCAAGGTCGAGCAGGAACTGGCGGCGCAAAAGGAGAAGCTGAACAAAGAACGAGCGCACTATCAAAATGTGCTCGACTCTTTGGGTGGCCTCACCGGTGATGAGGCGCAGCGTATTCGAGTCAAGTTGGGCGAACTCGACCAGGCCATCGCACAAAACGACTATCGTCGTGCCAACATTCGAGCTGGGTACGTGTACGTGATCAGCAACCGCGGTGCATTCGGACCGGACGTGGTCAAAATCGGTATGACCCGTCGGCTCGAACCGATGGACCGAGTCCGCGAACTGGGGAGCGCGTCGGTGCCGTTCCCATTCGACGTGCACGCGTTGTACTTCTCGGACGACGCTGTCGCATTGGAGGGGGCACTGCACGCGGCTTTTGCGACCCGTCGGCTCAATCACGCGAACCTCAGGCGTGAGTTCTTTTTCGCCGAGCCCAGTCAGGTGCGGAAGGTGTTGGCCCGGCATGTCGGGAACCTTCTGGAGTACACCAAGGAACCCGAAGCGACGCAGTATTTTCAGAGCCGGGGGAGCTGGCCGGTGAGCGTGAAGTCTCGACCCTGAAGTTTGACCGAACTTGGTAAAGGGCCGGTTGAAATCAGTCGGTCGACCCGGCTCGGCTCGCAGGTGGGTTCGCGGTGGGCGCACGTACGACCGTTCGATGGCATAGAACGCCGGGTTACGTAGGCAATGTGCAAGACGGCATTGGCGCAGTTGGCGGGGTTCTCTCCCCGCTGTACGTCAGGATGCAGGTGGATTCAGCGTGGTCTTTGTCGAGGGCCTCGTTGACACGAGAGTGACACAACTGGGTACATCCGGGGTTGGATCGGCCTGGACGCGAATGTGCGAAAAGTGTTGTCAAACAGGAAAATGTGGATTCATCGAAGTCCGGGTAAGTCCACTTCTCCGGACCTAAAAGCCGCACAGTGTCGGTTCGAGTCCGACTGGGGGCACCGGGGTCCGTGTGTGAATCCATTCTCGACTGCGTCACAGCGTATTTCGAGCGGGCACGATGTACTGAGTGGACGCTTACGGGTGCTTACGGACTTTGGTGAGCGGCGGATTCGGCTCTGTGTGACAGAAATCGTATGTTTTGGTTTTAGATGCGCTGGTCAGGAGGTCTGCGGAGGAAGCTTTCCTCCTATTAAGCTCGATGGGTGCGCGGTTGTTCAGCGCAAGCGTCGCCCTCGGTCGGTCGAAGCACGATCGGAGGCCACTTGCTTGCGTTGTCCGATTGCAGTTTGCTACATAGTCACAGAGACGGCCGAGAGGAGGCGGCCGAGTGCCACGCGAGCGAGCTGTCCGCTGGCGTTCCGTTCCAAGAGCACGGGATTCGGTCGGTGGAGATCTCTGCAATGAAAATTCCGAGCTCGACTACTCGGCTCGTGGTGGACAGCTGTTTGCCGGACAGTCGATCGGAACGCCGTGCTGCGGTGCAGACGATGACGATCTCCGCCCGATTCGTACCCTGCGCGACTGAATCTGTAGCCACTCGCTCCGCGGTCTACATGTTGGTGTGTAGGTAGTTGTTCAAGGATCTGCCGACTGCGGCAAGTCTGTCGGCTTCGGATCGAACGTCGTCGCGTAGCTCGGCAATACGTTCCAGCAGTTGAGGGCAGGCCGGCTCCGAGCGTTCGCCGAGCGTGCAGGGCAGCACGTCCTTCAGCAACGCGGTGGGCAGCCCGATCTCGAGCAGCGAGCGGATGGCTTCGACCGTCGTGACAGCATCGTCGGAGTACGTCCGATAACCATTGCTGGCACGCTGCGATGCAAGTAACCCCTGCTGCTCGTAATAACGCAACGAACGGACACTGGCACCGCTGCGGTTGCTCAACTCGCCGATTTGCACCGTGCTACTCCTCGCTGGCCCTGCCGACTCCACTGATTGTGTCGATTCGACTGGTTTCTTGACCCTGACACCAGTGTCAGACTTTACGCTCGTGAACATGAAGCTTCAACAATCACTCGAGATCGCTGACCCACTGTCCAACCTGCCCGACCTTTCCGGTCGCGTCGCCGTGGTCACGGGCGGTGCCAGTGGCCTCGGTCTCGCTACCGGCCGCGGTTTGGCGCATCTAGGAGCCGACGTGCTCCTTGGCGTCCGCGACATGGCTCGCGGGGAGCAGGTCCGGCGGCACATGGTCGAACAAGGCGGTCTCCGTGCCGATCAGGTTACGGTCGCTCACCTCGATTTGCTGGACCTCGAGTCGGTGTCCAAGTTCGCAGGGCAAATAGCGGATAGTCCGCTCGACCTTCTGATCCTGAACGCCGGAATCAGCAGTGTGCCATTACGACTGAGCCCCCAAGGGGTGGAAAGCCAGTTCGCCACCAATCACTTGGGGCACTACGCGCTGACCGGTGCGCTGCTGACGGCTCTGGAACGTGGCAACGAACCCCGCGTGGTCACTGTCTCGTCCGCCCTCTACAAGCGGGCCACGCTCGACCTCGACAACCTCGCAGGTGCCAACGGTTACTCACCTGGCCGCGCCTACAACAGGTCCAAGCTGGCCAACGCGATGTTCGCTGTCGATCTGGGACGTCGTCTCGCGAAGGCCGAGAGTCCGGTTCGGAGCTTCGTAGCGCACCCAAGCATGGCTCGCACACCGCTGCACGGAACTTACCCGTCGACGACCACCCGCGTTGCAACCAAGGTGATCGCCAAAGTCATCGGCAGAGACTCCGATGCGGCTGCGGTCGCTGTCCTCACGGCTGCTGCGTCGCTGCAAGTGGACCCGCAGCTGTTCTGGGGCCCCGCCGGCTCGAAGTCCCACCCAGACGTCGTCGGCGTACCCTTCACCGCGTCAGCCACCGACGTACGTGCGGCAGCAAAGCTGTGGGCTACTTCCGCCCGCCTCTCGGGGGTGGACTACCTGCGCTGAGGTTCATCGCGGGCCTTGTGCGCGGAATCTCGCGAAGAACACAAGTGGGCGACGATCCGATCGGCGTTCTATTGACTTGGGGAGAATTCGAACATCACGCGGTAGGTCTCGAAGCCGATGGCACCCTCCTGCACGACAGAGCATTACCCAACGACGAGGCCCGCCCGCGGTCGGTATTCGACTGCCTCGCCGCCCACGGGCAGTTATCGACAATTTTTGCATAGCCCAACACGGTCGGGGCACTACCAGCGACCGTCGCCCGGGCGTGCGGTCACCGGGTGGCGTACCTGCCTGGTCTGGTGATACGCCGAATCGCAGATCTCTATCCCGGGCAGGCCAAGACCGTGCTTGCAATGCGTTCATTATCGCCGACAGTGCGAGCATCATGCCACACGCTCCGGCGCGTCGATACCGGTGAGGACACGCTCGCCGAGCTCCGTGTGGAGTTCGAGTGTAGGTTCCCCGGACGACGACAGCCTTTATGACACAGTGAAATACCTACGTGCCATGTCGAGGCCGCTCAATCGGCCGGGGCTCTCGGAGCAGGGTGTGTAGGCGTCGTGCCCAGCTGCTGTGGGGAGAGATGGTGTCAAGAATGGACCGTAGTGACACCAGTTCGGGGGTAGAGACGGTTGGGTGAGCGTTCATTCAGCGCGTCAATTTCGTTCAGCCACGAGATTGTGGGCGAATTCGGAATCGCTGGATAGACCCCCACTCCAAGGTTCCACAGACGACCGTGGTGGGCACACACATTTCGGACTCGGACGTACGTTTGCAACCAGACTTCGAGCACGGGTGTGGTGAGACCAACGTTCCCGGCTAGGTTGCGCCATAGACTGTGTTGCACCGAGTCCGATTTGTGGGGCTCCTGTCTTGGTTTCATACAGTGCTACGTGGGCTCGGGTGACAAGGTGTTGGAGGATATCGGCATAGTTGCTGCGCGCAATTCCGATGCTTAATGCCGACCAAAGCGACACCACAGGAGTTACTGGTTGCCGCATAGAGTTCAGGAGCGAGGGCGGCTGTGGGTATGGGCAACGTACACATCGCACGAGGCGGCAGCCGCTACGTCGCGAGCGATGCTTCCGAGCAATCGGCCAGGACCTTGAACACGCTTGTTGCCAACAACGATCAGGTCTGCGCCAATATCTCGGGCAGTCTTCAGCAATGCTTCCGAAGGGCTTCCCTCCGCGGGTGCTGACGATACGGTCAAGTCCGCGTGCCGCCGGCAGAGTTCGAGCGCGGTGAGATGCGCGGTTTTGGCAGCTTCACTATCGCTGCTGATGATTATCTTTTCTCCGGCAGGACTTTCCGACACCTCCTCGCGCCGGAACGCCCCGTAGGCAGTGATCAGGTGTAGCTCGGCGTCGAGCGCCACTGCCAGTTCAGCGGCGCGTCCTGCTGCGGCCCTGGCGGTGGGACTGCCGTCTACGCCAGCCAAAATTTTGACCATGATGGGTTCTCCGATTTCTTTTATGGATCCATAGCTTGAAAGCTCGAATCGACTGCCGCGCAGCGATTGCGGGAATGCAAGTCGGTTATGGCGGTTGAGATCTCGAGCGAGGATGATCGTAACTATAGTCGTACATTGATCAACTGAAACTGTCTTGACACACGGTATAAATTGTCTTACATTACGGCGCATGTGTCCCCTATCACAGAGGGGGATCAGGCGAGAAGGAGATCGAGTTGCGCACGTACAAGACAGTCGGGGTCGCTGGCGTGGTGAGCCTGATTCTGGTGACCGCACTCGCGGGATGTGGCGGTTCGGGCGCCTCCGGCGGGGGTGAGGCCGCGGGTCCACCCGTCGCAGCCGACGCCGAACAGTGGCGAACAATCGAGAACGACGCCAATGCGGAAGGTGCGCTTACTGCATACGTGTCGTTGACGGGCATGGACCCGGTTTTCGACGACTTCCGAAACGCCTACCCCGATATCGACGTCACCGTCGAGCAGGTGCCGACGGCGGACCTACTCCCTCGACTGGATCAGGAGATCTCGGTAGGTGCAGAGGGGGCAGATGTCGCCTTCCACGCTTCGCCGGGATGGTTTGCAGACAACACCCAGAACTTCGCAACGCTCGAGCTTGGTCCCGCGGTTCAGGAGACCGGTGGCGTCGATCGAGTGGGCGACCAGAACTACACGGGCGTGTACGGATTCCCGAATGTAATCTCGTACCGTACGACTGAGGCGGCGCCTGTGAACCTCGAGCAGCTTCTCGACACCAATCCAGATGCAAGGATCGGGATCGTAGATCCGCGCCGTTCGTCTCCATTTGTCACGTACCAATACAAGGTGCTCCAGGACGCGTTCGGCGACGACTTCATGACGCGACTGTCCGAAGCCAATGTCACTGTCGTACCGTCGAACCCACAACTGACCGAGGGCATCGCCGCGGGTGACTTCGATTACGCCTATCCGGACATCGCCAGCATCACCCAAGCTGTGATCGACAAGGGAGCACCCGTCGGCATCGTAGTTCCTGAGGGTCCCTCAGTGGCAGGGGTCCACTACAACGCTGCGATTCTCGAGAATGCAGCTCATACGAACGCGGCAAACGTGTTCATGAACTGGCTGATGAGTGCACCTGGCGCCACCTCTTTGGCTCGGCACCTGAAGCCGGCCGTAACTCCAATCGATGTGGAGGGCAGTCTTCCATGGGACTCTGTGAGCGTATTCGACGTCGACCAGTGGACCTCGGAAGCCCAGAACGACTGGATCTCAGAAAACTTCGCGCCGAACTTCGGCTGACTCATGGCACGTTTCCCGAATCGTGACGTTCAACCTCGGACGAGAAGGCAAGTGGCATGACGTCGATCATCGATCAGCCAGTGGAGAAGCGACAATTGGGACGTGCCGACCGGCCGAGGACTCGCTCGTCAGCGTCGGCGAGCCTGTGGATTCTCGGGACAGCGGCCCTCGCCGCCGTCGTGATGGTGCCGATCCTTCTGTACTTCGCGCGAGTATTCGAACCCGGGACACTCGACCGGGTTATGGACGTTCCTGACCTGGGCAGGACTTTGGGGATGACGGTCTTCCTCGCCGCCGGGTCGACTGTCATCGGTGCGGTGCTGGCGGTCGCACTGGCGGCGGCCGTCGCTCGGATTCCGGGAAGGCTGCAGTCATTCGCAGCGATTATTCCCCAACTCCCGCTGGTTGTTCCACCGGTCGCAATGGTCTACGGCTGGATCTTCGTTTTCTCGCCTACCGTCGGATACGGAAATTCGCTCTTGAGGATGACTCCGTTTTTCGACCACCTGTCCGAGGGCCCGATCGACGTTTACTCCGTGCCGGCGATCATGGTCATTACCTCGCTCGACTTGGCTGGATTTATTTACGCTTTCGTGCTGGCGCGAATATTCGAGATCAATGGTTCCGTAACCGCCTCAGCACGAGTGTGTGGTGCATCGGCATTCCAGACGTTCATGACCGTCACGTTTCCACTTCTGCGTCCGTCGCTAGTCGCAGGCGTCGTGGTGGCGTTCTTGATCGGTCTCGGTCAGTTCACTGCACCTTTGTTCTTGGGCACTCGGGCGAACGTAAATGTGATCGCAACCGAAATTTTCCGGTTGCGTGAGCAGTACCCAATCGACTACGCAGTGACAGCTGCTCTCGGCCTGCCACTTCTCGCATTCGGCATCGTGTCGATTGTCCTGCAACGCAAAATCGTCGGTGATCAGCGTCGATACATCACTTCATCGAGCGGCCGGGGAATCAGCACGCAGAACGGCCGCTGGCCCTTTGTCACGACGGCAACTTATGGCTTCGTCACAGTAATCGTGCCTATAGCCGCTATCGCCCTGGTTGCTCTGTCACCTTTTTGGAATGGAGATCTCAGCGCGATTACCTTCACTACCGTTCACGTCCGTGACGCCTTCGGCGACCCGAAGGTGTGGGATGCAATTCTCAATACGCTTCGTACATCGTTCATCGCGGCTGCCATCGTATTGCCGATCGGGTTCGTCGCTGCTATTGCGCTCAGCGGTGTGCTGAGAGCACCACGAGCCGTGCGAGCAACCTTGGACTTCATCTTCATCGCACCGCTTGCGGTGCCTCGTGCGCTCTTGGGCATGGCGATACTGTTCGTGTTCATCCAGCAACCGTTCTCGTTGTACGGCTCAGTGACACTGTTCGTCATCGGCTATGCCTTCATTATCTTGCCGTTCTCACTACGGTCCCAGTACAACAGCCTCATCGGCGTCGACTCCTCGTTGTTCGAGGCTGCCCGCGTGTGTGGTGCCGGGCAATTGCGGATGGTCCGCAGCGTCGCCCTCCCAGTCGCAAGGCGAGGAATGGCCGCCGCACTCGGATTGGCCTTTGTCCTGCTCTCCAACGACTTTGCGGTCTCTGTGATGGTCCGAACTCCGGGCAATCAGGTGCTGGGAACACTTCTGTACGAGAGAAGCGTGCAGGGTCTCGTCCCGGACGTAGCGGTGCTGGCCCTGATCATGACTGTCATCACCACGCTCGTTCTGCTACTCACCATCCGAATCGGTGGCAAGTCCAGTCTGAAAGGTTTGTGAACATCGTGCCCACACCTACAGCCGAGGTCGACGCGGTCGCCTCCTCGTTCGACAGGAACGTCAGCGCTTCGATTTCAAGGGTAGGCAAGTCCTTCACTGCGAAAGGCCGTCACGTCGACGCGTTGTCCGACATCGATCTGGAAATCAACGAGGGCGAGTACGTCGTGATCGTCGGGCCGAGCGGGTGCGGCAAGTCGACTCTCATTCGCTGCATCGCTGGACTCGAGGACCCGAACGCGGGGTCGATCACTCTGAATGGGCGGACTGTCTACGACGCAGGACATGGCATCAATCTGCGGGTGAACGACCGCAATCTCGGAATGGTGTTCCAAAACTACGCCCTGTGGCCCCATATGAGCGTCGAAAAAAATGTCGCCTACCCATTGCGCATGCGCAAAGTCGGAAAGGCGGAGCGCGATGCACGCGTGGGGAAGGTGCTGAAGAGTCTCGAGTGCGAGAGTCTCGCGAAACGCCTGCCTGCAGAGCTCAGTGGCGGTCAGCAACAACGTATCGCACTCGCTCGTGCTCTTGTGTACGAACCTGAAGTGCTGCTTCTCGACGAGCCTCTCAGTGCACTCGACGCACTCCTGAGAATTTCGCTCCGCACCGAGCTACTTCAGCTTCACCGAACACTTGGTTTTACGGCGCTTCACATCACACATGACCAGGAAGAAGCTCTGGAGATGGGGGACCGTGTTGTTCTGATGAGGGAAGGTCGAATCGAACAGGTTGGGCCACCGGCAGATGTCTACAAGCGACCGGTGTCGCCGTATGCCGCGCACTTTCTGGGGGTGCGAAATCAACTGGAGGTATCCAGGACTGAACGCGGCTTGGAGCACTCGGGCACCGCAATTACAGGGACAGCAGCCCTTGCACAACGAGTGACAGACGCCTCCGCGCAGTTGAAGTTGTTCGTTCGCGCGCGCGACACTCACGTCTTCCACCGCGACGCGGCTCCGCATCCTCACGACCATCAGATCGACCTCGAAGGGACACTCGCGCAGGTAGTGCTCGGGGAAGGCGGTCGGCAACAATTCGTGATCGATATTGCAGGTACCTCCTGGTTTGCGCAGCACGCAGAGGGGGCGCACTTGAACCGTGGTGATCGCGTCAAGGTCCGTGTTCCGGCGGAACAGGTGCTGCTTTACCAGAATGAGTCTCTGATCAGCGAGTGAGATTCACCAGTTCCGTGGCTCGCGAAGTTCTTGCTGGGTAAGCATCAACTCTAGGAGAGTGTTTGTGAAGGGTGTTGTTTTCGTCGGTGATCGTCGGCTCGAGCTCGTAGAGTTCGCAGATCCGAAACCTGGTCCAGGTGAGGTGGTGCTCCGCATCATGGCATCGGGAATGTGCGGAAGCGACCTCCATCCGTACCGTGCTGAGAGTCCCCCGGAGTGCATTGCAGGTCATGAACCCTCCGGGATTGTCGAGGAGGTAGGCGTTGGCGTGTCGGCGCACATGGCCCAGGTCGGTGATCGTGTCACTGTGCACCACTACGCCGGATGCAACGCGTGCGACCAGTGCAGGTCCGGTTGGTTCCAGCTTTGCCGTGCTGGGACCGTGCGTTACGGTGCGGACGCGAACGGATCGCATTCGGCGTACATGCTCGTCCCCGCCGTGACTTTGGTGAAACTTCCCGACCGGATGACCTTCACCAGTGGTGCCACGATTGGATGTGGGACAGGTACCGCTTGGGGCGGACTGAAACGCCTCGGTGACCTGAACGGGATGGATCTGCTCGTATCGGGCCAAGGTCCAGTCGGTCTGTCTGCCACGATGATTGCGTCAAGTCAGGGTGCGCGAGTGATTGCCGTCGACGTGCAGGCGTCCCGTCTGGAGCTGGCCAAGAAATTCGGTGCGGCAGAGGTTGTCGACGCGAGCGATGTGGACGTGGCCGTTGCAGTCCGTGAGCTGACTTGCGGGGTTGGAGCGCCTCGGGTCCTGGAGACCTCCGGTTCCAGCGGCGCCAGTGAAGCTGCGCTGAAGTGCCTGTCGACTTGGGGACGCGCGTGCTTCCTGGGGCTCGGAGGTGGTTCCTTCGAAGTCGACGTCAGTAAACTGCTCACTACCCAGGCGACCTTGATGACTTCGTGGACGCTGTCGATCGCCGAACTTCAGCGATGTGTCGATTTCGTCGGGCGACGATGCCTGCCCGTCGACGATCTGTTCACGAGCCGATGGCGTTTGGACGATGCGGAGGCCGCGTACGCTCACTTCGATCAGCAGAGCGCTGGAAAGGGAGTATTCATCTTCGATTGAGGTCTGCCCTTGTGCGTGATGCGATGAACGAGAGCTTTCTCAGCCGATGGCGACCCGAATATGCTGCAGGACATCGGTCGATAGCCAACTTGGCGATCGACATCATGCATGAGATGGGTGCCACTGCCTACAGCGTGCTCTATTTCAGCAGAATCATAATTTCTGCGGTACCAGAGACTCCGTGCCGAACCGGCCTGTCGAGGTCGCGAGCGAGCCTACGGTTCGTGGTCGGACTGCCGTCCGCTCGACAATAAAATTCTCGACAACTGAATGAGGGCCGCAGGGCCGATCCTCATCGGTCGCGTGGCCCCCGAAATGATCGAATTCCGCGGTGCGGACGTGAAGGAAGCCATGCTGCCGGGTTCGAGATTCGACGCCCGATCAAAGACCATTGGTAAAAGTAAGACTGTTTAGAAGCTGACTGTTGCATCACTGTCAATCTTGGTCTACTTTCTAGTGGTACACGTCACAGTCGACCACCGGCAGTCTGCTTCGGAGTCGCGTTGCTAGGAGAAGCTTATGAATGATGAGACTGTCAAGTCGCGCGGCACGAGTCAGCAGCCGAGGCATGTGAAGACGCCGCGAAAGGCCGCAGCGAGTGGATGGGTCGGCTCCGTACTCGAGTACTACGACTTCTTCATCTACGCGCAAGCGGCGGCACTGGTCTTTCCGACACTCTTCTTCCCTGGGTCCAATCCGACGGTTGCCATCGTTGCGTCCTTCGCGACATACGGCGTCGGTTACGTGGCGCGTCCGATCGGTGGATTCGTACTCGGTCAGTGGGGCGATCGGCATGGCAGGAAGAACGTCCTGGTGCTCTGCATGCTCATCATCGGCGTTGCCACATTCGGCGTGGGTCTGATTCCGTCGTACGCGGCGATAGGTGTTTGGGCGCCGACCCTCCTGGTAGTTCTCCGTCTGGTTCAGGGCTTTGCAGTCGGCGGAGAGATCGCCGGTGCGAGTGCGATGATCATGGAGCATGCACCGTTCGGCAAGCGTGGCTATTACACAAGTTTCACGATGCAGGGTGTAGCCGTCGGTCAGGTTCTGGCGGCCGCAGCATTCCTCCCCATGGCCATGTGGCTTCCTGAAGAAGCGTTTCAATCCTGGGGTTGGCGCATCCCGTTCTTGCTGAGCGCCGTTGTTGTATTTGCGGGCATCGTCATCCGTCGCAGGGTGCGAGAGACGCCGGCGTTCCTCGAAGAGCAGGATGCGGACAAGACGGCGCCGTCGCCGGTTGTCGAGGCAGTTCGCAACAATGGTGCCGACATGGTTCGTGTTTTCGTGTTGATGCTGATGACCATCATCCCGGTTGTCATGTTGGTGTTCGGCGCGACGTTTGCGACGAACAAGGCGTACGGAAACGGGTTCGCACCGGCCAACCTTCTGTGGCTCTCGTTGATCGGGAATGCGGTGGCGGCTCTTCTGGTTCCCGTCGCAGGCGCTCTCTCGGACAGGTACGGCAGGCGGCCGTGTCTGATCTTCGGGATGCTCAGCTCCACTGCGCTGTGCTTCTTCTACCTGTATGCCATCAGCGTGCACAACGTCGTACTCATGTTCGTCTTCGGGCTGCTTGCCTACGGCGTGACCTTTCAAGGTTTCCAGGGCGTGTTTCCAAGCGCCTTGCAAGAGCAGTTTCCGACTCGAACTCGCGTGACCGGCTTCGCCATCCCGCAGAACATCGCGGGAATGGCCACCGCGCTCATGACGACCGTCTTCGCCCTGATCGCGCCTCCTGGCGCCAATGTGCCGGTGATCGTCGGTTCGGTTGTGTTCGGAATCGGGGTGGCGGCAGCGGTCACCACCTACTTCATGCGGGAAACATATCGGGTACGGATGGACGATTTGGGGCATCGAGACGCACAGGAGGTATCGGGCGAAGAGTACGAACGAATCCGCTCCACTGCGTAGCCTGGACAGTAACTCTCAGGCTCGAAACACGCTGACAAGTATGTACTTTCGGTAGCCCGCCGTCGATATCGACGGCGGGCTACCTGTCGTGGACAGGTGGAAGAAATTTTGCGTCCTGGAGGACCCGTGATGGTCGGTTCATCGTGGTGCGCAGGCTCGCCCTTCGGCCGCTGCCGGAAGATTTGCAGCAACTGGACGCGGCAGCTTGACTAAGGGGCTAGTTGTCAGACATATTACAAGTATGTCTAATCCAGTGGTTGTCGTCACAGGTGCCGGGCGCGGCATCGGGGAGCACGTAGCGCGAGCCCTTGCGAAGGAAGGTGCGCGGGTCGTTCTGGCGGGGCGTACGGTGCTTGCACTCGAGGCCGTGCAAGACGCGATCGAGGCAGGCGGGGGCAAAGCGCTGGTCAGGCCGACCGACGTCACCGATCCAGACTCGATTGCAGGCCTGTTCGACGACACCGAGAAGTCTTTCGGCAAGCTCGACGTGTTGGTAAACAACGCCGGAATCGCCACCCAGACCAACTTGGTGGATCTGGACGAGGCGGAATGGGACCGAATCTTCGACACCAACGTTCGAGGGCTGTTCCTCTGCAGCAGGGAAGCCGGGCGGCGCTTTCGAGATGCAGGCGCGGGCCGCGCGATCAACATCGCCTCGGTGTTCGGCCTCGTCGGCCGCCCTGGCTTCTCGGCCTACTGCGCCTCGAAGGGCGCAGTCATCAACTTCACCCGCTCTGTCGCGGCAGAGTGGGCCCGCTTCGGAGCGCAGATGAACGCGGTTGCGCCCGGCTACATCGCTACCGATATCAATGCCGAGATGCGAGCGGACGAAGCGGCTTACAAGAAGGTGCTGCGCGGAATCCCCGCTTACCGGATGGGTACACCGGAAGAACTGGCGAATGTCGTCACTTATCTGGCCCTTCATGCGCCGGACTTCCTCACCGGGCAAACCATCGCCGTCGACGGCGGAGAATCGAGCGTCTGAGAAATGTCAATGACGACAATAGAAGCGGTCATCTGTGAGCCGGTACGCACACCGGTCGGGCGATACGGCGGGATCTTCAGGGACGTGCCGGTAACCACCCTGGCATCGACAGTCATTGCAGGACTGGTCGAACGCACCGGTCTGACCGGCGCCGACATCGACGACGTAATTTTCGGTCAGGGATACGCCAATGGCGAAGCTGCGGCCATCGGACGAGTCGCGGCGCTGGATGCAGGCCTCGATGTCACCGTGCCGGGGCTGCAGATCGACCGTCGCTGCGGCTCGGGTCTACAAGCAGTGCTGTACGCGTGCATGCAGGTCGCCACCGGTGGCTCCGACCTGGTCGTGGCCGGTGGTGCGGAGAGTATGAGCCAGGCCGAGTACTACATTCCGAACGGCCGCTGGAATGCCGGCGGGCAACCGAAGTTGCTGGACCGCCTTGCAGCCCCGCGCCGCAACTCGGGCGGCTGGCGCTACCCGGTCGAGGGCGGGATGATCGAGACCGCAGAGAACGTGGGACGCGACTACAACATCACCAGAGAGCAACAGGACGCCTGGGCTGTACGTTCGCAACAACGGGCCGGTGCCGCCATGGCTTCGGGGTTGTTCGATGACGAGACTGTTTCGGTATCGGTTCCTCAGCGTAAGGGTGACCCGTTGGTGGTTACGCAGGACGAGCACCCGCGTCCGGACACCACGGTCGAGTCGCTGGCGCGGCTCACTCCCATGCTGGCAGCCACGGTGCCTGGCGCGACGGTGACCGCTGGAAACTCGAGTGGGCAGAACGACGCCGCCGCGGCGGCCATCGTGACAACGCGTGAAAAGGCAGACCAGCTGGGCTTGAAGCCTTTCGCTCGCCTCGTGAGTTGGTCACTTGCGGGCGTCGAGCCGAACCGCATGGGGATCGGTCCGGTGCCTGCGGCAGAGCGCGCATTGGCGCGGGCGTCGCTGTCCTGGTCGGACATCGACCTGATCGAGCTCAACGAGGCCTTCGCAGCACAAGTCCTCGGCTGCTTTCGTGGATGGGGACTCGACGATGCGGACCTGGAGCGGGTGAACGTCAACGGCTCAGGAATATCCCTCGGCCATCCGATCGGTGCAACGGGTGGTCGCATCCTCGCGAACCTATTGCGCGAGATGGACCGTCGCGAAGCGCGTTACGGCTTGGAAACCATGTGTATCGGTGGAGGCCAGGGCCTCGCCGCGATCTTCGAACGAGTGGGATGAGCAGATGAAAATTCTCTACCTGAGTATGTCGCGTGAGGAGTACTCGCCGAACTATTTCCCTTACCTGAGGTCGTACATCGAGAAGGTGAAGTCGCCTGGCACCGAGGTCGAGCTGCGCGGCACCCGGGTGGGTAGGATCGATAGCTTTCGGTTCTTCGAGGTCCTCGACTGGGTGTCGATCATGGACTCTGCGATCGGTGCGGAACTGGACGGCGTCGACGCGATTGCGATCGGCAATATCCTGGATCCGGCTCTGCGCGAGGCGCGTTCCATGGTGGACATTCCGGTACTCGGTCTGGGTGAAACTTCGATGTTGACTGCCTGCATGATGGGCAGCCAGTTCTCCTTGGTGGGTGTCAATCCTTACTTCGGAGGCCGGTTCGAGGAGAACGTGGCCAAGTACGGGCTGCGTGAGCGGCTGGCCAGTATCGAGTGCATGGGACTTACACCGCACGAACTGGACGCCTGCTTCTCCGATCCGGAAGGTAGGCGGAAAGCTATCGACTCGTTCACCACGGCAGCTCGGGCCTCGCTGGACAAGGGCGCCGAGGTGGTGATCCCCGCGGGCGGCAGATTGACCGCATTCCTCAACGCCGTCGACATCCGAGAGGTCGACGGTGCCCCGCTGCTGGACGGCACCGTGTCCTTGGTCGCGGCGGTCGAGGCGGCAGTTCGGGTGCATCGTCAGTCCGGCTCGTTCGTGAGCCGGCGGAGGCTGTACGCACGCGCCCCCGAGGCCTCTATTCGACAGGCCGGCGAGGAATACGCCAGAGGCTACAACGTGCCTGCGCTCGGCAGACTCGCCGCAGGCAACAGCAGACGAACTTCGATCACGGTAAGGGACGAGAACGATGACGAAACCTGATTATCCCCTGAGCAAGCACGAGAATTTCGTTTCCAACCTCGACCGGTTGAGGGAGACTTCGCCCGCTACGGCGGATGCTTTCCGCGCGCTCCGAGTGGCTCAGGACGCCCACGGGCCGCTGGAGCCGGGACAGCGAGAACTCAGTCTCCTGGTCGGCTTCGCCGTGAGCCGCAACGAAGGCGGCTTTCGTGTGCACTGCAACCGTGCCCGGGACGCGGGTGTTCCGTTGGACGCCATCGAGCACGCGGTAATTCTCATGCTCGGCACCAGCCTCGGGTTGGTGCCAGTGGTGGAGGCCTTGAGTTGGGCGAAGGACGAACTTTCCTGAGCGGCAGGGACTTCTGGCAAGGACAAACAACTACCGATCGAACCGACGCGCATTTCTGCGCCGGTGTGACGACAAGGGGTAAACGCATGGCAGGACAAGATGAAACCCGCACGGCACTGGTGGTCGGCGCAGGTTCGGGTATCGGCCGTGCAACCGCACTGAAGCTGGCAGCCTCGGGCGCGCGCGTGGTCGCAGCGGATCTGAATGCCGACTCGGTAGCAGTGCTCGCGCTCGAACACGACAATATTGTTGATCTGGGCGAGTCGTGGAATGCCGTTCGGCCGGAAGAATGCGACCGGTTGGTCGCCTCGGCGGTGGAACGGGTGGGTCATATCGATACGGTGATCTCGACCGTCGGTTGGACTGCGATCACCAAGTTCCTCGACGAGACCCCCGACTACTGGCAGCGGATCATCGACGTCAACTTGATGTCTGCGATCTATCTCTCGGCCTCTGCTGCGAGAGTCATGCAGGAGCGCGGCGGCAGTATCGTGCTGACCTCGTCCGAGGCGGGCACCGTTGGCACGTCGGGAGAGGCTGTGTATTCCGCGGCCAAGGCGGCCGTCATCGGCCTGGTGAAGTCGTTGGCCCGCGAGTGGGCCCGTTACGGCATTCGGGTGAACGCTGTGGCGCCCGGAATCACTTCCACCCCACTCCTGGTGGAGCAGGGCATCACGGGCGGTGACGATTCCCAGGGCGACGGTGACGCTGTGCTCCGCAGCATCCTTCGTGGGGTTCCTCTGCGTCGTCTGGGCGAGCCGTCCGAGATCGCAGACGCGATCACCTTCCTCGCCGGTGACGGCGCCAGCTACATCACCGGCCAGACGCTGTGCGTCGGCGGTGGACTGACCATGGGCTCGTAGAGCCAACCGAACATTCGACGCTGCGCCTCACCCGCGCGTGTCACAACGAACCGAGAGGCATCCATGGACATGCGAGACAAAACCGTCCTCATCACCGGCGGATCCCGCGGAATGGGCCAGCAACTCGCCCTCAAGCTGGGGGCCAAGGGCGCGAACATCGTAGTGAACTATCGTCGCGACGACGAGTCGGCTATGCGCACCGTTGCCGAAATCGAGGCAGTCGGTGGCACCGGGTTGGCGCTCAAAGCTGATATTTCCGACACCGAGTCGGTGCAGCAACTCGTGGATGCGGCCGTGCAGCGATACGGGCGGTTGGATGTCGTGGTCGCCAACGCGGCAGCCAGTGCGTTCAAACCACTGATGGACATCCGCGCGCACCACATCGAGAAGACGATGGGAATCACCATTCAGGGATTCCTCGATCTCGTCCGTCTGTCGTTGCCGCACATGCAAAATGGCGGTCGGGTGCTCGCGGTGAGCGGATGGGACAGCTTTCGGGCGCTGCCGTTGCACGGTTTGCTCGGGGCAGCGAAGGCGGGCATGGAGTCGATTGTCCGAAATTTGGCCGTGGAGCTCGCCGGCGACGGTGTGACTGCGGTGGGGGTATGCCCCGGCCCGATCGATACCGACTCGTTCCGCTTGTACGCGGGGGAGTCATGGGACGACTACGCGAAGAACTGGTTGACCCAAACCCCATCGGGTGCATACGCGACTCCGTCTCAAGTGGCCGATGTAATGGCGTTCCTGTGTTCTCCGGAAAGCGCAGCTATCAACGGTCAAACGATCGTGGTCGACGGTGGTTTGTCGGTGGCAACCATGCCCATCGGATTCGGGCAGATTTGATATGAGCTACCCAACGTCCGCCGTCGCTCAGACCGTGGTTCAGCTGATGAGCCAGGTACAGCGGCGGCCCGGCCACGAGGTCGCAGTCGAGGAAGCGGCAGGTAATCGTTCGCTCAACATCGACCAACTTGTCTCGGTATCCAACAGTCTCGCGAACGCATTCATCGGCTTGGGTCTGCGGCCTGGCGGACGCGTGGCATGGGTCTCCGAGAATCACATCGAATATGTGGTGCTGGAGTTCGCCCTGCTCAAGGCAGGCCTGGTCAAGGTTCCATTGAACAATCGATTTGCACCGAACGAACTCCGTCGATGCCTGGATTTGGCTGATGTCGGACTGGTCGTCGCCGATCCGCCCTCGGCAGGCGTCCTCGACGGGGTGCTGGAGGGCTCGGCGGTCCTCAAAGTGGTTCTCGGCGCGAGAGACGGCTGGATGTCCTTCGACCAGCTGGTCGCGGGTGGAGCGTCAGCACCTGTGCAGGCCGTGACCGGGCCCGACGACTATTACCACATCCGTTTCAGTTCGGGTTCGACCGGAAAGCCGAAAGGCATCCCGATCACTCACCGAGGGGCTCGCGCAGCGATTCTGGGAAACACCTGGGTAATGAGCACCAGCGCCCCCACTGCGTCACCACGCACACTTCAGGTCGCTCCGCTGGTGTATGCGGGCGGCTGGAGTGTTCTGCCGACGCTGCTGTCTGGTGGAACCAACGTGGTCATGAGCAAATTCGATCCCGAGCAGATGCTCGACGTGATCGCCGATCGCGGCATCACCTGGATGTTCGCGGTGCCCACGATGCTGCGGCGGCTTTCGGAGATCTCCGGTCTCGAACGACTCCGCACCTCGTCGCTGGGTTGCATGATGCTCGCAGGCGAGCCAGCCGCGTTGCCTGCGCTCGACGTGCTCACCGAGTACACCGACGCGATGATCAACTGTTGGGGGCAGACGGAGGCCCCAGCATCCACCACGCTGCTGACACGATCTGAGATGCGCGACCGGGCCCTGTGGTCCTCTATAGGCCGTCCCGTACCAGGTGTCGAGTTCTCGGTGTTCGCCGACGGTGCAGTCCTGGATCGGCCCGAGCCGGGGGTCGACGGTGAGTTGGTCATCCGCACAGCAAGCGTGGCGCCAACCTTGCTGGGCGGCGAGGCCGAGCACGCCGATCGAACTCTGCCCGACGGCTGGTGGCGCACTTCTGATCTCGGCCATTTCGACGAGCACGGACGAATCTTCATCGTCGGTCGCGCGAGCGAGACCATCATCACGGGTGGGACCAACATTCAACCGGTGGAAATCGAGCGGGCCCTCGAACTACACCCGATGGTCCGCGAGGCCGTCGTGGTGGGCGTGCCCGACCCGAAATGGGGTGAAACTCCGGCCGCATACGTCCACGTCGACCCTGCGGTGACGGACGTGAGCGGAGAGTTGACCGACGTCCTGCGTGACAACCTTGCGGGATTCAAGCGCCCTGGCCACGTGTACATTTCGGCCGATCCGATTCCGCGTGCCTCGCAGGCTGCGAAGGTTGCGCGCGGCGACATCAAGCGGCTTCTCACCTCATGGGTCGAGGACCCCAGTGCGGTGCCGAGCAACGTTACGAAAGTGGTGAAGGAACGTGGTTGACCCAACAATCGAGACCGGCGATGACATTGTCGTCGAGGTGGTCGATGAAATAGGTACGGTGAGGCTGAACAGGCCCGATCGGGGCAATTCCGTCACCCCGGACGTGGTGACCCGAATGGGCGACGCGGTGGCCGGCCTCGCTGAGACCGATGGAGTCGGTGCGGTGATTCTCACCGGCACCGGCAAAGTGTTCTGCGCCGGCGCCGATGTGAAGGACATGTACGCCGTGTACTCCGCGGATGGTGCGGACGGTCTGATGAATTATCTTGCGGTGACCTGGATGCCTTCCGTCCAGCGCACGGTGCGGTTGCTGTGGAATGCCCCGATTCCAGTAATCGCCGCGTACAACGGACACGCAACCGCTGGCGGGTTGGACTTCGGACTTTCCTGTGACGTCCGTCTGACTGCGTCGAAAGCGAGATTTGCCGAGAGCTATGTCAACCTCGGAATGGTTCCTGTTGCGGGCGGTGCCTACTTGTTGACCAAGCTGATAGGACTGGAAAAGGCGTCTCGGATGATTGCGAGTGGCGAATTCATCGACGCCGATCAGGCACTCGCACTAGGCATGGTGAGCGAGGTGTGTGCCGCCGAGGACCTCTCAGGTCGGGCGGCCGAGGTGGCTCGCGCTATGACACACGGCCCTGCGGTGACCTACGCGAACGCGAAGCGGATTGCACGTGCCGCGTCGACGATCGAGTTGGAAGTAGCGCTAGAGGAGAGTTTGGCCGCGAACATCGCGCTGATCGCGAGACCTGAGGTGCGCAGCCTCGTAGTCGACGTCATGGAAACGTACAGCGTGGCGCATTAGGTCGGCGGACCACCGGGACGGTTGATCCGTCCGCCATGCAGTCCGAGATGATCTCCGGATTTTCTCGCCTCAGGAGGAGATGGAAATGGAATACAAGAATTTGGGACGCTCCGGACTCAAGGTGAGTCGAATCGGTCTGGGCGCGATGAACTTCGGTTTTGTCACGGACGAAGCCGGAAGCTTCGAAATTCTCGATCATGCAGTCGACAGCGGCATCAACTTCGTCGACACGGCTGATGTCTACGGTGGTCCGCAGACTCCAGACATGGAGAAAGGATTCGGCACTTCCGAGGAGATCATCGGGAAGTGGCTGACGCAGGACCGCTCGCGACGGGACAAGATCGTCCTGACGTCGAAGGTCTACCAACCGATGGAGACCGGTCCGAACGATCGGGGGCTGTCGGCCTATCACATCCGCCGGGCTTGCGAGGCGAGCCTCCGCCGACTTCAGACCGACCACATCGACGTGTATCAGATGCACCATGTCGATCGGACTACGCCATGGGACGAGGTGTGGCAGGCATTCGAGCAGTTGGTCAGGGAGGGCAAGATCAGCTATGTCGGTAGTAGTAACTTCGCAGGATGGGACATCGCGACTGCCCAGTGCATCGCAAATTCCCGTCACTTTCTCGGCCTGGTCTCGGAACAAAGTTTGTACAATCTGACCGAGCGCACAGTGGAACTCGAACTGATTCCAGCGTTGCGGAACTATGGGATCGGATTGATTCCCTGGAGTTCGCTGGGGCGCGGCCTCCTGGGAGGTGTGCTCGACAACGCCGGCAGCGGTCGCCGTAGTCGACCCGAAATGCAGGCCAGAATAGAACGGATCCGCCCCCAACTGGAGGCCTACGAAGAGCTCTGCCGGCAGATCGGTGAGCGTCCCTCCGACGTTGCAACCGCCTGGTTGTTGGCGAACCCCGTAGTTTCCACGATCATTGCGGGTCCCCGGACCGTCGAACAGTTCGAGCAGAGTATTCGTGCGTTGGACGTTTCACTGTCCGCGGAGACAATGGCGGAGCTGGATACCATCTTCCCGGGTCCAGGCGGAGAAGCTCCGGCCGCTTATGCATGGTGAGTAAGTCGCCTGGAAACAGCGAGGCCCGGAACCTGCGGAGGTTCCGGGCCCTTTGACTGTTGGTGGCTCCGCGCCTGTCAGGCGAGGTTTCGGGCGAACTCGGAGGGCAGGCCGATCGACCGCAGCTCGGTGTAAGCGTCCAAGCCTTCGACCCCGTTCTCGCGTCCGATTCCGCTCATTTTGAATCCGCCGAAAGGTGACTGCAGCCCGATCGGATTGCCATTCAGCTCGACGACGCCGGTGCGCAACTTGCTCGCAACGCGAAGTCCGCGTTCGAGATCCGAGGAGAACACAGCGCCGTTCAGACCGTATTGCGAATCGTTCGCGATTGCGATCGCGTCATCCTCGTCGCGGTAGGTGATCACGGAAACGACAGGCCCGAAGATTTCCTCCTGTGCCACAGTCGCGCCCCTGGATACCCCGGCAATGATCGTCGGTTCCACGTACCAGCCCTGTGCAAGGTCGGCCGGACGACCACCGCCTCTGACGATGCGGCCGCCCTCCTCCTGTCCTGTCCTGATGTAGTTCTCGACCGTGGTGCGGTGGCGTTCGGTGAATAGAGGGCCGATTTCGGTCGAATCGGCGTGCGGATCGCCGACTGCCATTGTGTCGATCATCGCCGCGAGTGAATCGAGAAGCTCGTTCTCGCGTTTCTCCGATACGAGGATTCGAGTTTTCAACGTGCATATTTGCCCGTTGTTTCGAAAAGAACCCATACGGAGTGCTTCGGCGGTTGCTGCCATGTCTGCATCGTCGAGAACAACTGCGGCCGATTTGCCACCGAGTTCGAGCGTCACGCGACGAAGGTCCGTGCCGCACAGTGCCGCAATTCGACGCCCCGCGCCGGTCGAGCCGGTGAACGTCACTTTGTCCACCCCGTGGTGCGCAATCAAGTGCTCCGACGCCTCACGCTCAGCTGGTACGACGTTGACAACACCCGGGGGGAATCCGGCTTGCTCGATGAGCTCCGCCAGCAAGTATGCGTCCAAAGTCGTCTGCGGCGCGGGCTTCAACACGAAAGTGCACCCCGCGAGGAGCGCAGGCACCATCTTCTGGACGCTGATACCCATGGGAACGTTCCACGGTACGACGGCCCCGACCACGCCGACGGGTTCTCTTGTCACCAACGCGTTCCCGAACGGTCCCGAACGAACGGCGCGAAACGGGTACTCGCCGATGAAATCCAGATACGCGTCGATCACCCTCACCGGGTTGACAGCCTGAATCGCCCGGGACTGGGTGATGGGACATCCCATTTCGGTTGTAATCAGGTCGGCGATGGATTCGCTGTGGTCGACCAGCACGTCGCGGAGTCGAGTGACCACTGCGATTCGCTCGTCGAGTGACATGCGTGGCCACGGTCCGACATCGAAGGCTTTACGTGCCGCGGCAACGGCAACGTCAATGTCGTCGGTCGATGCTGAGGCCACATCGGCGAGAAGCTTCTCGGTGGCGGGGGAGACGACAGGTATGCGCTCGCCGCGTGCGGCAATCCATTGACCATCGACGAACAACTTCCCGTGTCGGTCTTCCATCAGCATTGCTCGATCTCCTTTGGGTGGAACCTCGGTTGAAGGCGGGACGTCCTCGCAATCGACAACGCGGGCGTCGACAACACCCGACGCCTTGATCGTGACGGTTCGTCAGCGTCTGGCTCATGTGATCCACGAACTCCGCCTTCACAAAATATCATAAGTCAGATAGTTGACACTTGGTAAAACATCTGCTGAAATCGATTGTCAAATGTTGCTGCTTCTTCGATCTCCCGACTATCGATTCGAAGGTGCCAGTGGACTGGTGGGATGAGCAATCGAAAGAGGTGCGCGTGACGGTAACAAAGGAGAGCGTGTTGGTGACCGGCGCTTCCGGCTTCGTGGGATCGAAGCTCGTGTCGCAATTGAGCGAGTCGGGTCGCTACCACGTGCTGGCTGCGGACTCGCACTGGACAGATCGATCGGCGCCCTTCAGCGAACTGGCCGACGTCGAGAAGTGCGACATCGACCTTCGTGATCGCGGTGCTGTCGACTCCCTTGTTGCCAGATCGGGGAGCGTTGTACACCTTGCGGCTATTCGGGCAGTGGCTGGCCTCGACGATCCGCGGACCGCATTCGAAGTCAACGTCTCGTCTGCCTACGGCCTGATGGACGCGGCGAAGCGTCACGGAGTGCGGCGGATCGTCTACGGCTCATCGCACAGCGTGTACGGAAACTTCGCGACAAAGCGAACGTACGGGCATCGTGAGGACGAGGTCGCCGAGGGCAGTGGCATCGGAATGTACGGGGCCAGCAAGCTGGCTGTCGAGGCGTATTTGGAGGCGCACGCGAACACGGGAGGGGCCGAATTCATCTCCTTGCGGCTCGGCACCATCTACGGGCCAGGAGTGAACCGGGACAACTCGCTCGGCGGAATGATGATGGATGTCATCGACGCCGTCCGTGCCGGCGGAACTCCCGTGGTGCGGTGGGCGCCCGACGCGCTTCATGATCTTGTGTTCGTCGACGATGCGGCGGCAGCGCTTATGGCCGCACTCACCGTCGATTCGCGTGCGAGAGCGATCAACGTGGTTGGCGAGCCGATCAGCACCACCGAGCTGTTTCGCACACTCGTCGATCTCGTCGGGGGTGACACGTCCACGGTCGAGTGGCAGTCCGAACTGGTTCGGTATCAGCAGGTTTCCCGTGACTTGATGCTTGCCGACCTGGGGCCGGTGCTGAGCACCCGAATCGAGGACGGCCTTCGAGCTTTCGTCGACTGGCATCTCGGGGCATCCTTTTCGGCGGATTGAGCCTGTACAAGTTGCCCTGCCAATTGCATCGAAAATACAAGGAGTCACGCAATGACTGAAAAGATCGGATTCATCGGTATCGGAGCGATGGGCTCTGCAATCGCGGGCCGCCTGGTGGAGCCCTTCGACCTCTACGTCAACGATCGCAACCGGGCGGCCGCCGACGAATTGGTCGCGGCAGGTGCTACTTTCGTCGAGTCAGCAGAGATTGCCCGCACGTGTCGCGTCGTATTCCTATGCCTGCCAGCTCCGACGCATGTCGACCAATTACTGTTCGGAGACGACGGCATCGCCCAATATCTCGCTGCGGGATCGGTGGTGGTCGATACCACCACCGGCACTCCCACCGCTGACTACGAAGTGGTTGCGGCCCTCGCCGAACGAGGAGTGAAACTTCTCGATTCGCCGATCGGCGGCGGTGTGCGTCGAGCGCGGGACGGAACGGCGACGCTGATGGTCGGCGGCGACGACGACGTGTTCGCCGAGGTCGTCGAAGTCCTCCGCGCGGTGACGCCGGACGTGCATCATGTGGGGCCGGTCGGAGCAGGCCATGCAATGAAGCTGGTCAACAATCTCCTCAACAGCTGCAATCGTTTCGCTGCGTTGGAGGCGATCCGGCTCGGGCAGGCGTGCGGTATGGAGCAGTCCACCGTTGTCGCGGTGTTGAACAGCTCGACCGGGAGAAACTACACGACCGAGTACACCTTCCCGACGCTTCTGAGTGAACCCGAGTACCAACTGCAGGGTTTCACGCTCGACCTCATGAAAAAAGACGTGCACCTGGCAAACGAACTGGCCGAGAGCATGAATCATGCGACGCCGATCGGACACCTCGTCGAAGACATGACCGAGGCAGCGATCGAGCGCTTCGGCGGTCACGCCGATCAGAGTCAGCTCATGGCCGAGTGGTACAGCAAGTCCTAGGACCGCTGTTGGCATCGGACCCGAGCACGATGGAATCTGAACACTCGATTGAACGCCGACGGCGGTGCGCAATGTTGTTGCATCCTGTCGCGGAGGAGATGCGGCGTGCAGCCGTTGAACTCCCTCGGCTACACGAGGTTCCGCTCGACGTTGCTCGATCACGCATGCGGACTGCGCTCATCAGGCGGTCCGAGAACTCCTTGGTACGAGCTGACGACTTTGTCGTTCCCGCGAAGGGACGTGGTGTCCGCGTGCGTGCCTACGGTCCGTGTGGGCATCGAATGCCGGCTCTCGTCTTCTTCCATGGCGGTGGGTGGATCTTCAATGATCTCGACACGCATGACGAACTGTGTCGAACGATCGCCGATGTCGCCCACTGCCGAGTCTTCTCGGTCGACTACCGGAGGAGTCCCGAGCATACCTATCCGGCCGCGATCGATGATGGTGACGCAGTCTTCGAGTGGTTGATCGACCACAGCGACGAATTCGACATCGATCCGGCTGCACTCGCTCTCGGAGGTGACAGCGCAGGCGGGACAATCGCAGCGGCACTCGTAAAGCGAATTCGAGACCGTGGTGTTCGCCGGCTTGCGGCACAGTTCCTGCTGTATCCCGTTCTCGATTATTGGGATTCGGACAACGCCTCCTACTCGGAGCGAGGTGAGGGGTTCACGGTCGATCGCACCTTCATGAAGTGGATCTGGGATGCGTATCTGCCCCAGGAATGGGCGAGAGAAGACCCGTACCTGTTCCCGATCAAGGGTTCGATGAATTCACTGCCGCCGACGGTGCTGTGCGTTGCGGAGTACGACGTACTTCGCGACGAAGGGGCGGACTATGCGCGGTTGTTGTTGCGGGCCGGAGTTCCGGTGACATTCCTGTCCGCCGATGACCAGATGCACGGCTTCGCCCACCACACGGCGCTTATGGACTCTGCACGGGAGATGGTGGAGTCGGCAGCGACTCACCTCGGACGCGTCATCCGCGGAGGATGACGAATCGACGAAAACTACCGCGTGCCGTTTACTACGCCCTAAAATGTCAGGTATTAACACTCAAGCGAAAAGGTAGACCTTTCAATGTTGAACGTCATCAGGGGAGCAAACAGCGAGCCGTCCGCGCTGGCGCACGGTACCTTCACCGGCAAGGCCTGGCGTGACATGGTTTTGGCCCCCACCGACGGTGTCGCAGTGGGAAACAACTTCTTTTCACCGTGCGCCCGCACCTACTGGCATTCACACGTCGGTGGACAGCTGCTCATCGTCACGGCCGGTGAAGGACATGTGTCCGACGAGGACGGAATTGTCACCGTTCGCGCCGGTGACATGATCTGGACCCCGCCGGGCGTGCGTCACTGGCACGGCGCTGCTGTCGATCGCTTCATGCTGCACACCTCGATCACGCTCGGTGCCACCGATTGGGAAGTCGAAGTGACCGACGAGGAGTACGGCAAGGCTCGGGCTTGACACTGGCTTGTCCAGTGCTCCCGGCCCCCATGATCACGGGCTTCCCAGCCCATCCTTCGAAGGAGACCAGAATGACCAGTAACGACGAACCGGAGTTGGCTCGGGTTGTGATCACAGGCGTGAACGAACACGGCAAATCGGTTGCTTCGTTCGACGGGCCTACAAAGACCTGGACGAGACGGCCAACGGGCACCCTGGTGATGGAGTTGTGGCGCGAGGACGAGCTACCGATTTCGGTCGACTCCGAGTCCTCACTCGGTAGCGAAGTGATACTTGCGCCGCCTGCTAACGGCGTTGTGGTGCGGACGACGATCTTTCCGCCCGACAGTTCGATCTCCGAGGAGGCGGCTGCAGCGTTCGCGGCGGCTATGGAGGATATCTACGGCCCCGGAAACGAAGCGGGCGGTGCCGTACCGGGAATGCACACGACCGAAACCATCGACGTGATGACTGTGATCGACGGGGAGATCTGGGCTGTTCTGGAAGAGGGCGAAGTAGTCCTTCGCGCCGGCGACTCGATGGTTCAGCGTGGTACGCGTCATGCCTGGCAGAACAGGAGTGATCGGCCGACGACCGTGGTCACGACGATGATGCCCGCACACCGGAACCGGTGATGTACCGCGGCAAGTGTCTCGAAAGTGAATGAACAGGAGTAGCTATGTCGGCAAGCCACAAACGTCCGAGCGGCGATCAGCATCCTTTGGCACGGTTTTCTCCGGGCCTGATCGGTTTCACCGACAAAGTTCTGTTCGGTGAGGTTTGGGAGCGCACGGGCATCAGCCCGAAGGAGCGCAGCATGATCACCGTTGCCTGCTTGGTGACAGGCGGCAACGTGGACCAGCTGCGCTATCACCTGGTGCGAGCTCGAGACAACGGGGCGACGAGAGGCGAGTTGGTCGAAGTGATCACCCATCTCGCTTTCTATGCGGGTTGGCCGAAGGCTATGGCCGCAATGTCGGTAGCGGAGGAGGTGCTCGGCTCGGACGAGTCATGACACCGGAGACCGACAACGTCAGCGAGACACCCCTGACTGGACCGACGCACGCTCAGCAGGGAAGAGAGTACCGAAGAACGAAGTCGAGGTGTTTCCTCATTTCCTCGCCTGCTTTGTCGGCATCGCCTGCTTCGATGGCTTTGACGATCGCGATGTGTTGACGGATCGTCTTCTGCGCGACTTCCTTCGTCACGTCCAGGAACTGCGCTGGATGTGTCGCGTTGTGGACCGCGGCGATGAACGCTGCCAGCAGTCGGTTTCCGGAAGCGAAACCGATCGCGGTATGGAAACGTAGGTCGTACTCCGGAATATCAGGATCGTCGATGGTGGTCTTTTTCTGCTGCTCGATGACCGACTGCATCGCGGCAATGTCTTCGTCGCTGCGGTTTCTCGCCGCCCACTGGGCCGCAGGAATCTCTAGCACCCTGCGAACCTGAGTGATCTCGTCGACGTCCAAAGCGCCAATTCGTAAGATTGTGTCCATTGACTGACTGAGCATTTGACTCAGAGAGTCGGGCGTTACGGTATTGACAAAACTGCCACCCGCAACCCCCGGGATCTTGCGGATGAGTCCGCCGCTCACGAGCGCACCGAGGGCTTCGCGAACGGTCGGGCGACTCACTCCGAACAGAGTGGCAAGCTCCGTCTCGGGTGGGAGCTTCTCACCCTGAGCGAATCGTCCGTCCAGGATGGCTTCTCGAAGCTGAGCCTCGACCTGGTCTCGCGGACGGGTGACTTGCGTAGCTTTGAAGTTGCTTGGTGTGAACGCCATCTGGCCTCCAGGTGTCGTTGGGCGTGCGACCGGTAAATGTCGTACAGCGTCACACGTTGCAAGGTACCCCCACTGCGTTGTGACTGCCATTGAATGACACCCCCCGCTTACGGTGTCAAGTCTCTGCGTACGACGATCTTTTCTTAAACATCTGACAGTATCATCAGCTGTAGGTCAGGATGGACCGGACGGCGCTAGGACCACTCGAGGCGGACGGTTGGGAGCGGTTCGACAGGGTGCAATCAGCTCCTCGGCCCGCTCGAATTTCCCAGGTGGCGCATCGCGTGTTTTGGTTGACTTATAACACCTTCGTAATTAGTCTGACAATAGACATCGACGCGCTGGAGGAACTCAATGGACCACGACTTCGACAAGATGTACATCGACGGTGAATGGGTTGCGCCATCGTCCCCGGGCAGCCGTCCGCTCATCAACCCGGCAACGGAGGAGCCGTGGGCAACCGTGGCTACCGGCGGTGGGGTCGAAGATGTGGACCGAGCTGTGGCCGCGGCCAAACGGGCCTTCGGCGAATTCTCTCGAACATCGGTGCAAGATCGAATCGATCTCATCGACCGGATCATCGCGGCCTACGAGCGCCGCGGGGCGGACCTGTCTGCACTGATCGCCGATGAAGTAGGCATCCCAATCTCCTTCAAGGGGCAGGTCACGTCGTCTCCCGGGCACATGCGAGTTGCGCGAGACGTGATCCGAGACTATGCATTCGAGCGTCAGCTCGATGGCACCATCCTTCGGCGCGAACCAATTGGCGTATGTGGGCTGATCTCACCGTGGAACTGGCCGATTCAAACGTCCGTCATCAAGGTCATCTATGGAATCGCAGCAGGTTGCACGATGGTGCTCAAGCCATCCGATGCGTCGCCTGCCTCCGGTGTTGCACTCGCCGAGATCATGCACGAAGCGGGCACTCCTTCGGGCGTGTTCAACCTGGTCATCGGCCGCGGTAGCGTTGTGGGAGATCGACTTTCGCGGCATCCTGACGTAGATCTGATCTCGTTCACCGGTTCGACCTCTGCCGGGCGCCAGGTCGGCGAAGCTGCAGCCCAAACGGTCAAACGAACATGCCTGGAGCTTGGTGGTAAATCCGCGAACATCGTGCTCACCGACGGCGATCTGAAGAAGGCTGCACAGTTCAATATTGCGCGTGGTTTCTCGAATTCGGGTCAGTCGTGCCATGCTCCCAGCCGGCTCCTGGTGCACGAAAGTCAAGTGGACGAAATTCTTTCTCACCTGGTCGACGCAATCGACTCGATGACAGTCGGTGACCCCCACGACCCGAACACCACGCACGGACCGCTCGTTCACGCGCAGCAATTCAACAGCGTTCAACGACACATCGAAATCGGTCTGCAGGAGGGTGGTCAGCTCATCACCGGCGGTCCAGGGCGTGTTGACGGATTCGACCGCGGCTTCTATTGCAAACCCACCGTTTTGGCCGGCGTCACACCGGATATGACGCTGGCGAGCGAGGAAATCTTCGGACCGGTTCTGGTTGTGATGCCTTACCGCACGGAGAACCAGGCGTTGGAAATCGCAAACGATTCGATCTTCGGGTTGGGCGGTTACGTCTTCAGCGAGGACCGTAAGCGAGGTTACGAGTTCGCTTCGGGAATACGCGCCGGTCGAATTTGCTTCAACGGCTCGAACGCGAATCAAACAACCCCGATGGGTGGATACAAAGAGTCGGGCGTCGGTCGCTCGATGGGTGTCTACGGCCTGGAGGAGTACCTCGAGATCAAATCCATCTACGGATTCGAAGGGGAAGCCAGCACGCTTCCCTTCTAGGCTCTGCAGCAGAAAGCTCCGGGACCATGCAGATGGTCCCGGAGCTTTTTCGTGTAGAAATTCGTAGTTCTATGTCTTCACGTATCGACAGGACGGTAACGGTCGTGTCTGGACATGAGTGACCCGAATGCCCATCTGAGTCGATTACGCTCCTCCGAGGCGAGGGCACCCCACACCCCGTAGGGTTCATTTGCGTTGATTGCATGATCGCGGCACTGTTCGAGTACCGGGCAATCCAGGCACACTTTTTTTGCCGCGTCCACCGTTTCGGTGTCGTCAGAGTCGAAGAGTGACGACCATCGTTCGTCACGGCAACGTGCTCGAAGTTGCCATTGCCACTCGTGTGCAAGTGGCAATGGCAGGTATAGAAGTGCGTTACGTATGATTTTCGACCTCACTACTTCCCGGCGGAAGGCTTCGAAGAACGAACTCGTCCGAGCGATCAGATCTTGTAGTCCTTGAGAAGCGCGCGGCCGATGATGATCTTCTGGATATCCGACGTTCCTTCGCCGATCAGCATGAACGCTGCTTCGCGGTAGAGTCGCTCGATCTCGTACTCCTTGGAGTAGCCATAGCCACCGTGAATACGGAAAGAAGCCTCGACGACCTCCTTGCAGTACTCGCTTGCAACCAACTTGGCCATGCCGGCCTCGACATCCATACGCTCGCCTGCGTCCTTCAATTTGGCAGCGCGAACGACCATGGCGTGGGCCGTCTCTACCTTGGTTGCCATTTCGGCGATACGAAACAGAATTGCCTGATGCTCGGCGATCGGCTTTCCAAAGGTCTCTCGCTGCTGCGCGTAGGTAACACCGAGTTCGAAAGCGCGATTGGCTATACCGACCGCGCGAGCTCCGACATTCACCCGGCCGACCTCGACGCCATCCATCATCTGATAAAACCCTTGACCAGTAATGCCTCCCAAGACCTGCTCGGACGACGCTCTGTGGCGGTCCAGGATCATCTCGGTTGTATCGATACCTTTGTAACCCATTTTGTCGATCTTGCCGGGGATGGTCACTCCCTGAGCGGTCTCCCCGAAACCTGCGTCCTTCTCGACGAGGAATGTTGTCATGTTCTTGTACGAGGAGTCGGAGCCTTCGTCTGTCTTACACAGCACCGCAACGAGGGTCGACGATGCTCCATTGGTCAGCCACATCTTCTGCCCGGTGATCTCGTAGCCCTCGGCGGTACGAACAGCTTTGGTGGTGATCGCAGCTACATCGGAGCCGAGCCCGGGTTCGGACATGGAGAACGCGCCGCGAATTTCGCCGGTCGCCATCTTGGGGAGATATCGCGACTTCTGTTCGTCGGTGCCGTGTTGCTTCAGCATGTGCGCGACTATGAAGTGTGTATTGATCACCCCGGACACGCTCATCCACCCGCGAGCGATCTCCTCGACGACGAGCGCGTAGGTCAGCAGGGACTCTCCGAGGCCGCCGTACTCCTCGGGGATGGTGAGACCGAAGATTCCGAGATCCTTGAGCCCTTCTACGATCTCGGTCGGATACTCGTCGGCGTGTTCCAACTTCGTGGCGACCGGAATGATCTTCTTGTCGACGAACTTACGGACGACTTCGAGGATTCCCTCCTGCTCGACGGACAAGTCTGCGGTACGGACCAAACGACTCATGGGTACTCCTCCGAAATTTGTGTAACCAATAGGAAAGATGTCAGACACATTACATAAAACGTAGAACGTTACAGCCTTCTTGTCGGCCGAATGCCCAGCTCAAAAGGGTGCATGGTTCACCCTGTAGCGGGGTCGCGCAACGAACGACTGGCCCGGTAGCGCCCGTCGTGGTATGCGTCCCACAACTCGTCCAACAAGTTCAGTAGGGTGGCCCGGGACCAGGCAGTGGTCCACTCGAATGGGCCCGCGGGGTAATTGGTTCCGAGTTTCATCGCGACGTCGATATCGTCCTCGCTCGCGACACCGTGCAGGGTCGTTTCCCATGCCTCGTTCGCAATAACAGCCAAGGTGCGGGCGAGGACGAGACCGGGTACATCGGCGATCGGGTAGACAGTGATGCCGGCGCTGTCCATCAGCGCCGCGAGAGCAGGGAGAGTCTCAGGGTCGGAAGCCGACACAGCGATTCCAACAACGTTGTCCATCGAGATGCAACGGTCGATCAGGACCACCGGAGATCCACCTCGTGCCGCCGACTCGGCTCGGGCGGTCCGCCCGCGGGTGACGAGGACGGTGATGCCGTCCATGCTGAGCTCTCCAGTTGCGCCTTCGGATTTCGGCACAGTGCGTTCGATATCGATTCCAGCGCGCGCGACGAGTGTGTCCAGCGCGTCGCACGAGCCGTTCATGACGACTTTCTCGGGCATGATTCCGACGTCTGCAGTCGTCGGGAGATCACGCGTCGCGCCATCTTCGTACGAGTAGAAGCCCTGGCCGCGCTTGCGGCCGTACCGACCGGCCGAGACCAGTTCGTCCTGTATGCGTGACGGCTCGAACCTGGGATCGAAGTTGAAGGCGGTCCACACCGTCCGAGTCACCGCGGCGTTCACGTCGTTGCCGATGAGGTCCATCAGTTCGAACGGACCCATTCTGAACTGTCCGCCGTCGCGTATCGCCGCGTCGAGCGTCGCCGGCGAAGCCACGTTCTCCTGTATGAGCCGAAGAGGCTCACCGTAGAAACCCCGCGCAACCCGATTGACGATGAAGCCTGGTGCGTTTTTCACTCGTACGACCTGCTTGCCCCACGATTCGGCAAGCTTCGCGATGAAATCGCTGACCGGAGGAATCGTCTGCAAGGCCGACACCACCTCGACGAGTTTCATGACCGGAACGGGATTGAAGAAGTGCATGCCGACAACCCGGTCTGGGAGGGGTGATCTGGCGGCGATCTCTGAAACGGACAACGAGGAGGTGTTGGTCGCCAGGATGCATTGCTTGCCGAAGTGGTTTGCGGCGGAATCGAATACCGTGCTTTTCACGTCGAGTGATTCCAAGACTGCCTCGATGACCACGGTGTCCGGGGCCGGTGGCGCTTGATCGATCGACACGCACAGGGTCAAGCGCTCTGGCAGTTGTGCGGCAATCTCGGGATGGCGTTTCGCCAAGCGTGACTCGATGTCCGACGCTGCAGCGGTCAACTGGGTCTGTAGAGGATCAACCAGACTTACGTGGTGCCCGGCCGCGAGTGCAGTCTGCGCAATACCTCGCCCCATAGTGCCGGCGCCTACGACGCAGATCGGGACGGACGTGGTGGTCATGAGATCTCCTAGCGGTGGGAACCGGCCTTGCGGAGCGGTCGGGATACCTTGCTTCAATCTGTATGACAATGTACATTTCTGTAAAGAAACTGCCAACCAAGAAGTTTTGGAACGATGCGTGGGAGTGGTACCGCAATGACATATGAAGACATCGTCGTCTCGGTCGATGACGGGGTGGCGACAATCGCAATCAACCGACCCGAGAACGCAAACAAACTGCGGTTCACCACGGCCCGCGAACTCTTGGATGCGTTTCGAACCGTGCGCGAGACGAAGTCCATCGACGTTGCGGTTCTGACCGGAACCGGCGACAAATTCTTCTGTATCGGTGGCGAACACGAAGAACTCGAGTCGCTCGACTATTCCAGTGTGATGCCGGTGATCGACCTGTACGAGTTCATCGACACGATGCCGAAACCAGTGATCGCGGCCGTGAACGGATTCGCCGTCGGCGGAGGCAACGTTCTCCATGTTGTGTGCGACCTGACCGTGGCAGCACCGCACGCGATTTTCCGACAGGTCGGTCCGATGGTAGGGAGCTTCGACGCCGGCTACGGTACGTGGTATCTGGAAGAGACGATCGGTCGTAAACGTGCCAAGGAGATGTGGTATCTCAACCGAAAGTACACCGCCGAGCAGGCATCGGCATTGGGATTGATCAACGACATCGCCGAAGATCCGGTGGCACACGCGCAAGAGATTGCTCAAACTATGCGACAGCGTGGACCTTTCGCGTTGAGTGCACTCAAGACGGCGTTCTCGGGCCGCCACACAGGAGTAGTGGGGCAAGCGCGAATGGCGCACGATCTCTTACTGACTGCGTATCGCTCCACCCAGGAGGCGGACGAAATGTCGAAATCCTTCGAGGAGCGCCGCGAACCTGACCGGAAGAGGTTCAACAAGTGAACCCGTGGAGCCCAGAGGTAGCGGACTTCCTTGCCACCGCCGACAAGGTAGCTACGGGCTTTGCCGACACCTCAGATTCTCCATCTTCGATCAGAGGGACGCTGGAGGAGACGGGACTCCTGGATCTTGCGAGCGAAATCGTGGAGGAGTCGGATGAATTGGTCTGGCTCGCCCACACGGTTCGGGTCGCTGCGCAGTCAGCGCCGTCGTTGGCGTTCGCTCTTGCTGGTCGTTATGCCGCCGATGCAGTCGGGCGCGAGTGCGGGACCAACGGTTCTACTTTCGCTCTTTCGTTCGACGGCGCCGCGGCAGTCGCGTCGGAGGCGCTGGCGCCGGAGAGGGCCGTTGTCTGGGACGCTGCGAGCAACTCGATTCTCGTTGCTCCCTGGAGTTCGGTGTCCATCGATGCCAGCCAGCCACGGTCGGGACTCCATCGTGCAGAGCTTGTCTCCGTCTCGATGCCTACTGACGTAACGCGCAGCAACGCCAATCCTTCCGAGGTTATTGCTCGTTGGGACCTACTTACCGGGGCTGCGTTGGTCGGACTTGCTCGACGCGCAGTGCAGGAAACCCAGTCCTATGTGATGGGTCGCAGTCAGTTCGGTGTTCCGATCGGTTCGTTCACCGGTCTGCGCGCCATCGTTGCCGGGATGGACCTAGCGGTGGACGAGGCGGAAGCGCTTCTGATCCGGGCAGTCGACGGGGGCACGTCGAGTGCAACTGTGTCTGCGACTGCAGGACGGGTCGCTGTCGCGGTGTGCATCGATGCGATCCAGGCACACGGAGGTTACGGCTACATCGACGAGTATCCACTCGCCGGGTTGCTACGTGATGCCATCAGCATCCAAGCGCGTTCTGGTGGAAGACGATTTCACATTGCTCGGCTCGCTCAACGAGGACTCGGACCACAGGGGAGCGTGCTGCCATGACCGCGGAAAAGAGTTCGGCCGGCGCGCCGACAGTGAATGGAACGGAGTTCGACGTGGCCCCAGCAACCGGGCCCTTGGCCGGTATCCGCGTCATCGACATCTCGTCTTCTTATGCTGCTCCGACGACGTCGATGTACCTTGCGGATATGGGTGCCGACGTGATCAAGATCGAGCCGCTCCGGGGTGATGACGCGAGGGGTTGGGGCCCCCCGTTCCTCAACGGTGAGGCTGCCTGGTTCCTGTCGGTGAATCGGAACAAGCGCAGTATGTGCCTTGATATTCGAGGAGAATCGGGACGTGAGGTTCTCTTCAAGCTGTTGGAGTCTGCAGACGTCTTCATCGAGAATCTCAATCCCACCAAGCTCGTAAAACACGGACTCGATCCGGAGTCCCTCCGAGCGCGGTTCCCGAAATTGGTGATCTGCGCTTTCAGCGGCTTCGGATTGACCGGCCCCGATGCTGGTCTGCCCGGTTACGACCTGATCGCACAGGCAAGGTCAGGAATCATGAGCGTGACCGGTGCCGACGGGGTTCCTCAACGGGTAAGTACTGCCTTGTCGGATGTGGCAGCAGGAACAGTAGCGGCGTTTGCCGTAGCCTCTGCCCTTGTGCGCCAGCAGCTTACCGGCGCAGGTGAAGTCGTCGACGTTGCACTTCTCGAAGCCGATTTGGCGTTCATGTCGCCTCGTATCGCGAGTTACCTTGCTGGCGAACCGGAGCCCAAGCCTTGCTCGGGGAGGGATTCTGTAGTCGCCATCTACCAGTCCATGCGAACAGCGGACCGCCCGATCGTCGTGGCGATCGGTAACGATGGTCATTGGCGTCGCTCGTGCGAAGCGCTCGGCCTTCAAGTGCTCGGCGCACGCGAGGATCTTCGGACGAACGCAGACCGCCGGGCACACAGGGACGAGGTAGTCGACGCCTTCCAGGCGCGTCTGGAGGCTTTTTCGTCGGAAGAAGCCCTGAAGATTCTGCAGGACGTGGGGGTCCCGTGTGCTCGCATCAACTCGTTGTCGGAAGTAGTCACCGACCCACAGGTGGAGGCACGGAACGCGATTGTCGACTACGTTCACCCGGTCGCAGGGACGTTCCGCGGAGTAGGGACGCCCTGGCGTCTGTCCTCGGATCCCAAGGATCGACAGGCCCGGATACCAGCACCTCAGCGCGGAGAACATGGCCGCGCTGTGCTTGCGGAACTCGGCCTGGACGAGTCTGCGATTGCCGCACTGTCCGACGAGGAGGTCGTATGGGTTCCGTGACGAACGTCGAACAACTCGGTCGAGTTCTGACGATCGAGATCAATCGCCCGAATCAATTGAACGCACTCAATTCGACTGTGTTGAGCGAAATTCGGTCTGCGCTCGAACGTGCTCAGCATGAGCAAACGGTCGGCGCCATTGTCATTCGTGGCCGGGGCGATCGAGCGTTCAGCGCCGGTGCGGATCTCGACGAGATCAGAGGCCTCAGCGTGGAGGCCGCTCAGTCCTTCATCCATGCAGGCCAGCGGACTATGTCCGCCATCGCCGATTCCGTTGTCCCCGTTGTAGCAGAAGTCGACGGGTTCGCGCTGGGCGGTGGTTTCGAACTCATGCTGTCGTGCCACGTGGTCATTGCTTCCGATCGAAGTCAGTTCGGGCTCCCGGAAGCACGGATCGGGTGTATCCCTGGATTCGGCGGCACTCAGCGGCTGGCCAAGTCGGTCGGCAAGCCAGCCGCGCTGCTGATGATGCTCGGCGGTGAACGCATCGGATCCGATCGTGCGTGGCAGACTGGACTTCTTTCCGTTCCACCGCTGCCCCCCGAGGACACCGCGACGCAGGCTCGTCGACAGGCAGAACTGATCGCTTCGGGAAGTCGGAGCGGGGTAGCCAACATTCTCGATGCGGCGCGACCGGCATTTGCGGCCGCAGCGCTCGACCACGAGGCCGCGCTTGCTGCCATTTCCATCGCCGGACGGGACGGGCAAGAAGGCATAGCCTCCTTCGCGGAACGTCGCGCACCTACTTTCCACGAGGATCTCCAATGACTACAACCTGGGCCAGCGTCGATTACGACGTAATCGCGGCCGTCGACACACTGATCGCGCAGACCATCGGTCCCCAGGCGGTGACACTCGATGCAACCGGTCAGTTCCCGGCTGAAGGGTTGGCTGCACTGGCTGATGCCGGCCTGGGCATTCTGCAGATGGACAAGTCGTTGGGAGGGACGGGCTCGAGCACTTCGACGTACGCAGAGGCCTTGTCACGGGTATCGGCCGCCTGCGGTGCTACATCGACTGTATACATGACACAGATGCACGCAGCTCACCCGATTCACTTACTGGGCTCACAAGCGCAGATAGACAGATGGATCCCTGCCTTGTGCGATGGAACTGCAATCGGCTCGATTGCGTTGACCGAACCTGGAGCGGGATCCGATGTCGGTGCGATGCGCACAGTGGCTCGTCGCGACGGTGACAGCTACGTGATCAACGGCGAGAAGACATTCATTTCCAACGGCGACCGGGCTGACGTCGTAGTGCTGTTCGCATCCGTCGATACTGCTCTCGGAAAAGCCGGGGTGACAACTTTCCTACTCGATACCGCGGCGCTCGACGGTTTCACCCCTGGTCTGCCCATGAAGAAACTGGGCCAGAAAGGTGCGTCGACCGTGAGTTTGTCTTTCCAGGACTGCAGAATTCCACTGTCGGCGCGCATGGGCGAGGAAGGCCAGGGATACCCGCTCCTGCTGAGGTCGGTCACCCGATCGCGAATCAGCGCTGCAGCTCAGGGTGTCGGCTTTGCGCAGGGCGCCTTCGACGCCGTGGTGACCTGGGCTGCCGAGCGTGACCTGTTGTCGTCCAGGACTTCGCACGCGCAGGATCTCCAGTTCGAACTCGCCCGTCTACGGGGCGAAATCACGGCAGCGCGCACGATGCTGCTCTCGGTGTCCGATCTGGTCGACGCGAGCGCGGAAGAGCCGGTAGCCGAGGTGTCGTTGGTCAAAATGCACTGCACCACTCTGGGCACGACTGCGGCTGCACGCTGCGTAGAACTCCTCGGCCCGGACGGGGATCTGGTTTCACTCGGCGCCGAACGGTGTCTCCGGGATGCGAAGATCGCAGAGATTTACGACGGCACCAATCAGGTGCAGAGCATGCTGGTCGCTCGTGATATTCGGCTCGCCGCAACTGCCGGCAACGAGCGCGAGAAATAAGCGCGTGTCGGATTCGACATCAGCGGCGGCAGGACCACTCCGGGGAGTACGTGTTATCGAAGCTGCCTCGTTCGTTGCAGGGCCATCTGCCGGACTCGCGTTGAGCCAACTCGGCGCCGAGGTGATCAGAGTAGACCCGCCCGGCGGCGGAAGTGACTTCGGACGGTGGCCACTCTCGCGCAAAGGCATGAGCCTGTTCTGGGCTAACCTCAATCGCGGCAAGAAGTCAGTGACGATCGACCATCGCACGCCGGAGGGACGGGAGTTGCTCTTGGGCTTGATCACAGCCCCCGGAGCAGGCCGAGGAATTCTCGTGGACAACATGGTTGGCCGACAGCGAATACGGCACGAAGAACTCACCGATCGCCGGTCCGATGTCATCCACGTTCATATCGAAGGCCGCCGCGGCGGCCTTCCCGCCGTCGACTACTCGATCAACGCAGAGGTCGGCGTCCCTCTCATGACCGGTCCACGAGACTCGACGGCACCGGTAAATCACGTGTTGCCCGCGTGGGACCTTGTCACTGGAATGATTGCCGCGAACTCTGTCTCCGCCGGCCTCGTCCGCAGAGATCGAACCGGAGCTGGGTCGAAAATCGATGTGGCCCTGTCCGACGTGGCTCTCGCCGGTGTAGCCGAAATGGGATGGCTGGCCGAGGCCCGAGAATCGGGTACAGCACGGCCACGTCTGGGCAACCACATGTTCGGGACGTTCGGTGTCGACTTCGAGACCAACGACCGACGCCGACTCATGGTGATCGCGTTGACTCGAGGCCAATGGCACGCTCTCCAGAGGGCCACGGGAACCGAGGATGTCTTCGTTGCACTGGCTACAACCTTCGGCGCGGATCTCGGCGACGAAGGGGAGCGTTTCCGGTATCGCGAAACGATCGAATCCGTGCTGAAGCCGTGGTTCTCTGCACGAGATTTCGACGAAGTGCGAGTGCGTCTCGACGAATCGCGCGTGCTCTGGAGTCCCTATCGCGATATGGCGCAGGTGGTTGAGGCGGCCCTGGCCGACACCTCCAGTATTGTTCGCGAAATCGACCAACCAGGTGTCGGCCCCATGCTGAGTACCGCCGCGCCATGGAGATGGGGCGACCAACATGCACACTCGAAGCCTGCTCCGGAGCTGTCGCGCGACACCGACGATGTCTTGCGGGACTCGCTGGGACTGAGTGCGGCCGAGCTCCACGGGCTACGAGAACGTGGAGTCATCGCAAGCGGTTCTGCAAGAACGGATTGAACCCGATGCCGGCGCCGACTCCTACGAGTCGGCGCCGGCATTGTGTCGTGATGGGACATTCGGCCGCAATGGCTAAGTCCGAGTGGATATACCAGCCCAGTCGATGACGCTACGCAAGCCCTCCTCGAGCTCGACTCTCGGGGTGAAGTCGAGAACCTCTTGCATCCGCTTTTGGCTTACCAACTGGTGGCGGGTGCGACTTTCGTCGAAGACGATCGAGGCAGGATCGGCACCAGCCAGCTGCGCCAGAGATCCATAGATTTCGCTGGATGTGCGGGGGATACCCGAGACATTGATCGGCATTCCGGTGGCATCGGAGAAGACCGCACGACAGATGGCTTCTGCGACGTCGGCGACGTGGATGAGGCCGTGTCGTGCGTTGGATGCCCAAGGAATGGTGGGCGTAGAACCTGCGTTCACTGCTGCGATGAGATCCGTCATCAGCGACGCGTTCCCGCCGGGACTGCTACGCGGGCCATACACAGTGCCCAGTCGCAATGCCAGATAGTCCGGTCCGCCGGACGCTGCAAACGCTTCCAGGTAGGCCTCAGCGGCGAGTTTGGTGGCCGCGTACATGTTCAGTCCGGCGAGTGGCCAGGGCTGGTCTTCGGTGAAGGGTTCGCGGTGTGGGTCCGAGAACGAGCCGTAGACGGTATGAGACGAGCCGAAGACGAAGCGTCGAGTGCCTGCGGCCCGCGCGGCGGTGAGCAGGTCGTACACCGCCCCGACGTTGACGTCGTGTGCGTCTCGCGGCCTCTCGGATGATGCCTGGGTTCGCACCGCGGCGAGGTGCACGATTACGTCACTCTTGTCTACGAGCGAGTCGAGGGCAGACGGCTCGCGTAGATCCACGAGCCTGGTGCTGACACGACTCAACTGTCCCAGTTCCTCGAGCCTGGTCTCACCACCCGCGTCCGTTGCGACCACGATCGCGCGCAAATCGGTCGACAGCGCCTCCACGACGTGTGATCCCACGAACCCGGCGGCGCCGGTTACGACAATTTTCAGTGGCGCTGTCGGGTCTGGCCTCGACGGCGACAAATTGGTACTCATTGATTGATCTCCCAGCGCAGGACGCGTGCGTGACGTGCTACCTGCCGAGTAGTAGTAATTACCTCTTGTGAAGCACGGTGTTCACTGCCCGACCGAATTCAGCATGGAAGCGAGTACTGCAGAACGAAGTCCAGGTGCTCCCGCATCGCAGCGCCGGCACGCGTCGGGTCACCTGCTTCGATGGCCGCTTCTATCGCAATGTGCTGTCGGACCGTCTTTTGGGCGACCTCTGGTGTGACCTCCAAGAACTGAGCTGGATGGGTAGCGTCGTGCACTGAAGACACGAATGCGGCGAGCAGCCGATTTTTGGACGCATAGCCGATGGAAGAGTGGAAACGACGGTCGTACTCGGGAATGTTCGGATCGTCGATCGAAATCTTCTTCTGCAGCTCGATCACAGCTTTCATCGTTGCGATGTCCGCATCGCTGCGGTTGCGGGCTGCCCATTCCGCAGCGGGTATCTCCAGCAGGCGTCTGACTTCGGTGATTTCTGCGATGTCCAGTGCGCCTATTCGAACGATGGTGTCCATCGATTCGCTCAACATCTGGCTCAACGAGTCGGGAGTCACGGTGTTGACGAAGCTGCCGCCGGCAACTCCCGGGATCTTGCGAATGAGGCCACCGCTGACCAACGCTCCCAACGCCTCCCGGACAGTCGGTCTGCTGACTGCGAACAGTTGCGCCAGTTCGGTCTCGGGGGGAAGTTTGGATCCTTGCTTGAAACGACCGTCCAGGATCGCCTCGCGAAGTTGCTGTTCAACCTGATCGCGAGGCCGCGTGACCTGTTGGGCTTTGAATGGCTTGTGAGGGGTCACGGTCGTAAGTCTCCAGTCGGGTCCGTGCTTCGTACGTGCTTCGTCCGGATTCGACGAATGCCGCAAAGTCCTACAGGTCGCGGCAAGTACCGAACGGGCTTCCGTCGGCTCCTCGGTTGGAAACGACGTTAGCGGTGATGCTTGACAGATTCTATCCAGTGCTCCAATAATCTGACACTATACTAGCTGTAAAATTTTGACGGAGGAGATCAGTGACGGTTTCAGGTCGGGAATGTGTTCGCAGCCCATACTTCGACGAATTGACCGTGGGCCAGGTTTTCGACACTGCGCCTGCGGTGACTCTGTCCGACGGTCTGCAAGCAGTGCACGGCGCGATCGTCGGAAACAGGCATTCGTTGTCGCTCGATCACGAACTCGCCCGCACGGTCACAGGTGGCGCTGTCGCCAATCCTGCTCTCGTTTGGGATATCTCGATCGGTCAGTCGACCATCGCTACGCAACATGTGAAGGCGAACCTGTTCTACCGAGGTTTGTTTTTGCATCGATTGCCAATGATCGGGGACACCCTGCGTACGACAACAGTCATCGAAGCGCTACGGGAGAATTCCGGACGGTCCGGCCGGCCACCCACCGGCCTGGCGGTTCTGCATATCACTACAGTCGACCAACACGGGTGCACCGTGCTCGACTACCGACGTTGTGCGATGCTCATGCTCGCTCCAGGCGCCCCGCCAACGGGATTTTCCGACGAGATCGACCGTTCGCAACACTCAGACGGTGTTGTCGATCCGTTCACCTCGGTTGCAGGGTGGAACCTCGGCGCCTTCCCGCGGTTGCCGCGGACACTGAAGGTTGGGGACGAGCTGGAAGTGCTCGGCGGCGATATCGTTTCCAGCGCTCCCGAACTCGCCCGTTCGACCGGAAACCTTGCGCGGGTCCATCACGACTCAGTGGCAGGTGGTGGAACTCGACTGGTTTACGGCGGACACTCCATCGGTATCGCTTTTCATCATCTGTGCCAGGCGCTTCCCGGGCTCATCACCGTTGCGGGCTGGCGTGCATGCGATCACGTGGCACCCGTGCACGAGGGGGACTTTCTGACGTCATCTGTAACCGTGGAAAGCATCGTGACCAATGAATCGGGGTTTGACGCGATGGATCTGCTGATCTCCACGACACGCCGCGCACCCGGCGGAGACTCGGAGGAAGTTCTGACGTGGCGCCCTACAGTGATTGTCTAGACGAGGCCCGCCGAATCATCGAGTCGGCGCGTAGCTTTCTGTTCGTGCCGGCATCACGGCCCGATCGAGTTGCGAAGGCGCACAGTACAGCTGCGGATGTCGTTATCATCGACCTGGAAGACGCCGTGGCGCCGGCGGATAAAGAGGCCGCCTTGCGAGCGGCCGTCGAATGGCTGTCGGCAATCCGTCACGGCCCACTGTCGATGGTTCGAGTCAACCCGCCTGGGTCTCCCTGGCACGACGCAGAGATTGCGTCCCTGTCGCAGCTGGGCACTCCGCTCATGATTCCGAAATCGGAGGCCGCCGAATGGTTGGGTTCCCTACACCGAGAAGCCGGCGTCCCTTTGGTGCCGCTGATCGAGACCCCGCGAGGGGTTCTGCGGGCCGAATCGATCGCAGATACCGATGGTGTTGTTCGTCTTGCTTTGGGGCACATCGACCTCGCTGCTGCACTAGCGGTCGCCCCAGACTGTTACGACGCATTCCGTAATGCTCGTTCGGAACTGGTGTTAGCAAGCGCGGCAGCAGGGTTGGCCTCACCCGTGGATGGCGTTACGACTTCCGTTGGCGACCTCGGGCGACTTGTCGAAGATATCGCACATGCGTCATCGCTGGGTTTCGGCGGCAAGTTGTGCATTCATCCTCGCCAGGTGGATGTGGTTCACGATGCACTTCGTCCTTCCGATACTGAACTCGCCTGGGCCCGAAAAGTCATTGCAGTTGTTGACGCCGACAAGTCGGTTTCTGGTACAGGCGCGATCGCCGTAGACGGTGAAATGATAGACCCGCCTGTGGTGGTTCGAGCCCGCGCGATCGCAGCACGCTCGCTGTAGCTCGTAGCCCATCCCACTCCTTCACTTTCGAAATTAGCGACGCTGTTGTTTCATTGAGTCTTTGGAGGCTAACTTGAATTGGACCACGACCGTTCCCGACGGGAGCGTCGTCACACAAGCCGAAGCGGAGTCGAGGCTACAATCGGGTCAGTGGTCGAACAGTTCGTTGGTCAAATATCTCGACGACGCTACAGCGTCCTATCCGGATCGAATTGCAGCAGTCAGCGTCGACCACGCGGGCCGAACAGTTCGGGAAATGACCTATTCGGAACTGGACTCGGCAAGTCGATCCGTCGCGGCGGGGCTTCGCTCGTACGGCGTCCGCCCCCGTGACGTGGTGACAGTGATGATGACGAACTCCGCAGAGTTTCTGGCTGTGGTGTACGGAGTACTTCGAGCCGGGGCAACGTACTCCGGGATACCGATCACGTACGGAACCCATGAGGTCGAGTTCATGACCAGAACTACCGGAACGAAGCTGTTGATCGTGTCCAGGCGCCACGGTTCCCGCGATGTCGTGACCTCGTCCATTCCTACACGCCTTCGCGAGAATGGCTCAGTGACAGTCGTGGTGGCCGGCGAGTCTGTCCCCGGCACGGTCGCACTCGACGAATTGACGGATGTCGCCGACGAATTCGAAGAAAGACCCGCCGACCCCCTCGGTATCGCTCAATTGGCCTTCACCTCGGGAACCACGAGTGAGCCCAAAGCGGTCATGAACCTGCATGCGACGCTCGACGTGGTGATTCGTGGATGGGCATCGCATGTCGGCGCCGGCTCGCTCGGGGATCCGATGCGTAACTTGGTCATGTCGCCGGTCGGGCATTCGACAGGGTTTTTCTGGGGAGCGCTCTTCACGGTGTATTTGGGCGGAACGGCAGTGTTCATCGAGAAGTGGAGTCCGGAAATCGGAGCGCAGGTCATTCGGGACGAACGGATCACGTTCATGATCGGCTCGCCGACCTTCGTCATCGACCTCCTGGGAGCAGCTGAGTTTCAGGAGCGGAAGGCGAGCCCACTCCGTCTGGTGGCGATCGCCGGTGCACCTATCCCGCGGCCACTGATGCGCGCAGCGGAGCAGGCGCTGGGGTGCACGGTGATCCCGGCCTGGGGTATGACCGAGTTCGGGATCGCGGTGTCCGGGCGACCGGGTCTGACAGAGCTCAATCGTGAAACGGACGGAGTGCCGTTCGGTAGCGCCGAGATCAGCATTCGCGATACCGACGGCACCGAGGCGCCCATCGGTACCGAGGGTCAGCTTTGGTTGCGTGGCACCGGAATGTTCGTCGGCTATTACAACCAGCCCGGTGCCACTCGCGATGGATTCGACACGGACGGGTGGTTCTCGACCGGGGATATTGCGAAATGGGGGCCCCAGGGTTCGGTCACGATCACCGGTCGAAGCAAGGACATCATAATTCGCGGCGGGGAGAACATCCCGGTCGGCTCCGTCGAAAGTCTGATCTTCGAGCATCCTTCCGTGATCGAAGCTGCGGTAGTCGGGTACTCCGACTCCCGGCTCGGGGAACGGGCCTGTGCCTTCTTGCGCTGTAACCCAGGTGCTGACTTAACCGTGGCCGAACTCGGAGCCTTCTTGGTCGAGTCTGGATTGGCTAAGCGATACTGCCCCGAGCAGGTGATCGTGGTGGACGATTTTCCGAAGACCATGAGCGGAAAGATCCGCAAAGTGGACCTACGAGATCGTCTTGCAGCGGCTGTAGAAGGCTGAGGTCCGGCACCTGTATGTCTGGTGCTTGGACGGTGTCCAGCCTTGACAAAAAGTGGATTTGCTTCCATTATGTTAAATGTCTTACAGCAAATACTCGATGTTTCGGTGGTCGCCGAGCAGGCCGGTGAATGCTCCGGCGAGGCTATCGGCGCCGTTGTCGGCCAGGGAGTCGCTGCTGTCCAGCAGACTTCGACCCTGATCGGTCGTGCTCGTCCACCATTCCGTCCTCGTTCGCACAGACAAGGCGTTGATTCACATGCTCGAGAAACTGCTCGTTGCCAATCGCGGTGAAATCGCGATCCGCGCGCTTCGCGCCGCCTACGAATTGGGTATCTCCACTGTTGCGGTGTATCCGTACGAAGACCGAAACTCGGTCCACCGACTCAAAGCTGACGAGTCCTATCAGATCGGCACAGAGGGTCATCCGGTGCGTGCGTATCTCTCGGTCGATGAGATCGTCGGCGCCGCGCAGAGGGCGGGTGCCAGTGCGATTTATCCTGGGTACGGGTTCCTGTCCGAAAACCCCACTCTGGCCGAGACCTGCGCGCGCGAGGGTCTGATCTTCGTCGGACCGCCGGCGCGGGTGCTGGAGCTTGCCGGGAACAAAGCTCGTGCTATCGAGGCGGCTCGGTCGGCTGGACTACCAGTTCTCGCTTCATCGGCACCCTCGACAGACGTCGACTACTTGATGAGTGTTGCATCCGACATGGTGTTCCCGCTGTTCGTCAAAGCTGTTGCGGGCGGCGGTGGTCGGGGTATGCGTCGTGTCGAAAGCCTGGACGACCTGAGGGAAGCGGTCGATTCGGCCGCGCGAGAGGCTGAATCCGCGTTCGGAGACGCGACGGTGTTTCTCGAACAAGCTGTCATCAACCCGCGCCATATTGAAGTCCAGATTCTCGCTGACAACTACGGCAACGTCATTCACCTGTTCGAGCGGGATTGTTCGCTACAACGACGCCACCAAAAAGTGATCGAACTGGCTCCTGCGCCCAACTTGGACCCCGGTCTCCGTCAGCGTATCTGCGCAGATGCAGTGGCCTTTGCGAAGGCCATCGGTTACTCGTGCGCCGGCACAGTCGAGTTCCTCGTAGACGAGAACGGTCGACACGTATTCATCGAGATGAACCCGCGTATCCAGGTCGAGCACACCGTCACCGAAGAAATTACGGACGTCGATCTGGTGCAGGCTCAGCTCCGCATCGCCTCGGGTGAATCGCTCGCAGACTTGGGTTTGAGTCAGGAATCGATTCGGGTTCACGGCGCGGCGTTGCAGTGCCGCATCACAACCGAGGACCCGACGAGTGACTTCCGGCCCGACACGGGAAGAATCACTGCATATCGAACACCGGGTGGTGCCGGCGTGCGTCTGGATGGCGGTACCGTGCTGGGTGCCGAGATCGGCGCCTATTTCGATTCCATGCTGGTCAAACTCACCTGCCGTGGAACTGACTTCGCCACTGCGGTTGCACGTGCGCGTCGCGCCGTTGCGGAGTTCCGAATCCGAGGAGTTGCGACGAACATTCCGTTTCTCCAGGGTGTTCTGGACGATCCAGACTTCCGCGCAGGCAAAGTGACCACGTCTTTCATCGCTGATCACCCAGAGCTACTCGGATCCCGTAGCTCTGCAGATCGAGGTACGAAGATCCTGAACTACTTGGCGGAGGTGACTGTCAATCGTCCCAACGGGGACAGGCCGGTGTCGATCTATCCTCACACCAAGTTGCCCGCGGTCGACATGTTGATCCCGCCTGCGCACGGCTCGCGGCAGCGTCTCGAGGCACTCGGACCCAAAAAGTTCGCCGCCGACCTCCGCCGCCAGTCGGCGCTGGGCATTACCGATACCACTTTCCGCGACGCGCATCAATCGTTGCTGGCAACTCGCGTACGAACGCGTGACTTACTTGGTGTCGCAGGCCATGTCGCTCGGACTACGCCGGAACTCTTGTCCCTGGAGGCGTGGGGTGGGGCGACATACGATGTAGCCCTGAGATTTTTGCACGAGGATCCTTGGGAGCGGTTGGCAGCGCTGCGTGAGGCTGTTCCCAACATCTGTCTGCAGATGCTGTTGCGTGGGCGGAACACTGTGGGCTACTCGCCGTACCCGCAGACCGTGACTTCCGCGTTCGTCGACGAGGCAGCGTCGACCGGAATCGATATCTTCAGGATTTTCGATGCGTTGAACGATGTCGAGCAGATGAGACCGGCGGTCGACGCGGTTCTCGAAACCGGCTCTGCCGTAGCAGAAGTGGCGATGAGTTACACAGGAAACCTGATGGATCCAGGTGAGAACCTGTATACCCTCGACTATTATCTGCGCTTGGCGGAGCAGATTGTCGACTCCGGTGCGCACGTGTTGGCAATCAAAGACATGGCAGGTTTGTTGCGGGCTCCCGCAGCATCGCGACTCGTCGGCGCACTTCGCTCGCGTTTCGATCTCCCCATCCACGTCCACACTCACGACACGCCTGGGGGACAGCTTGCGACCTACCTCGCTGCTGTTGCCGCAGGTGCCGATGCTGTCGATGGGGCGAGTGCACCGCTGGCGGGCGCAACGAGTCAACCAGCGCTGTCCGCGATCGTCGCGGCTACCGCTCATACATGCCACGATTCTGGCCTCGATTTGGATGCGGTGTGTGCACTCGAACCGTACTGGGAAGCGGTGCGCCGTGCATACGCACCGTTCGAATCGGGGCTTCCGGCGCCGACCGGCCGGGTGTACAACCACGAAATACCGGGTGGTCAGCTCTCGAATCTGCGTCAGCAGGCTGTGGCTCTGGGCTTGAACGACCGATTCGAGGAGGTCGAAGCCAAGTACGCGGATGCGGATCGTGCACTAGGGCGTTTGATCAAGGTCACCCCTAGCTCCAAAGTCGTCGGCGACCTTGCGTTGGCGCTTGTCGGTGCCCAGCTGTCAGTCGAGCAATTCGTGGACGATCCTTCGAAACTGGACATCCCCGATTCGGTCATTGGTTTTCTCGAAGGCGAATTGGGAACTCCCCCTGGGGGGTGGCCTGAGCCACTTCGCACCCGGGCCTTGGCCGGCCGACACGTCGCCAAGAGTACCGGGGTCGTGTCGGACACTGACGCAGAGTCCTTGCGTCAGCGGGGGAAGGTTCGCCAGGGCACCCTCAACAGGCTTTTGTTTCCCGGGCCGACCAAGGACTTTCAAGATCACCGTCAGCGTTTCGGCGACACGTCCCTGTTATCGTCGAACCAATTTTTCTACGGCCTGAGGCAGGGCGAGGAACATCACGTCGATCTGGATCCTGGTGTGACCCTTCTCATTGGGCTCGAGGCGATCTCGGAAGCGGACGACCGCGGCATGCGAACTGTGATGTGTCTCTTGAACGGTCAGTTGAGGCCTGTCCTGATACGGGATCGTGCAGCGAAGTCCGAGCATCCAACGACCGAGCGAGCAGATCGTTCGAATCCTGCCCATGTCGGAGCGCCGTTCGCCGGTGCTGTGTCCTTGGCTGTCGAGATCGGCGATCGCGTGGAAGCAGGTGATGTCCTCGCGACTATCGAAGCGATGAAGATGGAGGCTTCGATTTCCGCTCCACGAGCCGGCGTAGTCGAACGTACTGCCATCGCCAGATTGCAGCAGGTCGAAGGTGGCGACCTGATCGTGGTCTTGTCGACCACTCAGTCGGCACCGGGATGAGACACAGGCAATTGGCCGTCGCCGCTTACCGGAGCCGCTCAACGCTTACTGGAAATTGAAACCGAAAGGTTTTCCGAACCGATCCACCAAGGAAGTAGCCCCTTGCACGCCAACGAGAAACCCCTCGGTCCAGGACTCACCCGAGCGCTGGCGCAGCGAGTACATCGGCATCACGTCGTCATCATCGGCTCCGGGTTCGGCGGTCTCTTCGCGGCGAAACAACTGCGCAAGGCCAACGTCGACGTCACGCTG
>NZ_NPGB01000023.1:0-819 GCF_002259345.1 Rhodococcus sp. 06-156-4
TACGCCTCTATGAGTGCGCCCATGAAGCCTGGTCATGGAGCTCCTATCGGTACGCCGGTGCCGGGTGATGCGTTGTTTGTGTTGGATTCCGGTTTGCGGCGGGTTCCGATCGGTGTGGTTGGTGAGTTGTATGTCGCGGGGCGGGGTGTGGCACGCGGTTATGTGCGACGGCCGGGCTTGACGGCATCGCGATTCGTCGCGTGTCCGCTCGGCCCTTTGGGTTCGCGGATGTATCGCACCGGCGATCTGGTTCGTTGGAATCACGACGGCGAGCTGGAGTATGTGGGTCGCTCTGACGATCAGGTGAAGATTCGTGGTTACCGCATCGAAATCGGTGAAGTGGAAGCAACACTCGCTGCCTTGACCGGAGTGGAGCGTGCGGCAGTGGTGGCCCGTGATACCGATACCGGCAAGCAGTTGATTGGCTACGTCGTACCTACCGAGGTGTCTGCGGGAATCGATGGTGGGGCGCTGCGCGAACGAGTTGCCGCGCGATTGCCTGCGTACATGGTTCCGGCCGTGGTGATGGTCATCGACGAGTTGCCGTTAACTGTCAACGGCAAGCTGGACAAATGGGCGTTGCCCGAGCCGCAATTCGCCAGCGGCGTTCACAGAGCGCCGTCATCTCCGGTTGAAGAAATTATCTCCGGCATTTTCACGAAGGTTCTCGACCTGCCGCGAGTCAGCGTGGACGACTCCTTCTTCGACCTGGGCGGCAACTCGCTCTCTGCGATGCGTGTCGTAGCCGCCGTGCAGGAAACCTTCGACTGTGAAATCAGCGTCCGTGCACTCATGGAAGCCCCCACCGTAGCGGGCCTG
>NZ_NPGB01000011.1:0-247313 GCF_002259345.1 Rhodococcus sp. 06-156-4
CGGCGAGTTCGCCTTTTTTCTTGTTGAGTAGTTCGCGGAAGTTGAAGAGGATTTGGGTGCGTTTGGCGAGGGAGGTGTCGCGCCAGGCGGGGAAGGCGGCTGCGGCGGCGTCGATGACGGTGCGTGCGTCGCCGAGGTTGGCGAGTGCGAGCTGGCCGGTGACCTCGCCGGTGGCGGGGTTGGTGACCGGTGCGGTGGTGGTGGAGGTACCAGCGAACGGCTTGTTGTCGTACCAGTGCGAAATTGTGCTCACGAAAAGGGTTCCTTCGTCTCGGCGTTGTGACATCCACCTTGTCTCGCAAGTTTGCGCTAGTCAAAGGCCAATATCGCAGTGGCGCGTGCAAAAATGCACGACGCTGATAGCCTCGTCGGGTGTTCACTGCCGACCACCTGCTCTACTTCCTCGAAGTGTCCCGTCACGGCCGCCTCAACGAGGCCGCGAAGGCGCTGGGGGTCGACCACACCACCGTCGGTCGACGGATCACGAGCCTCGAGAAATCGGTCGGTCAGCGACTGTTCGATCGCACTCCTGCGGGATGGCGTCTCACCGAAGCCGGCCGACGACTGGTCGGGTACGCGGAATCCGTCGAGTCGACCTTGATCGCTGCATTCGAGGATCAGACGTCCAGCGTCGGCTCGCTCAGCGGGTCGGTTCGTATCGCCGCACCGGACGGATTCGGTGCGTTCGTGTTGACGCCCAACCTCACCACGCTGCGCCGGAAGCATCCCGACCTCGACGTCGAACTGGTCACGGCGACGGAGCACAACACCTTGAACACAAGGGAATTCGACGTCGCGATCACGTTGGAACAACCGTCGCCGCGGTTCGTCGTGTATCGGAAGCTCGCGACGTACTCGTTGTATCTGTACGCGACCGAGGAGTACCTGCAGTCCCATCCGAGAATCTCCACGAGCGACGATCTGCGAGAGCACACGCTCATCTGGTACGTCGGCGCCCTCCTCGACGTGGCTCCGCTGCGGATACTCGATTCGTTTCTGACCGACGGACGAGCGCAGATTCAGACCAACAACATCACCGGTCACTGGCTCGCCGCGCGCAGCGGTCTCGGGATCGCGCCGTTGCCCAGCTACATCGGAGAACCGGACGACACCCTCGTCCGCGTGGCCGGAGAACAGTTCTCGATCGACCGGACGTACTGGGTCGCAGTACCGCGCGAACTGGCAGGGCTGGCGAGAGTCAAAGCCGTCGACGAACTGCTTCGTGCGGTCGTGGCGGACGCGGCTCATCTCCGATCGGACGGGTGAGCGTGTATAGGCTGAGACCGACATGATCACGTTGTTCGCTGCGCTGACCGGGTTTGCACTTCTCGATTCCCTGGATGTTCTTCTGATCGGTCTGACCGCCGCGATCGCGTACGACGCCCGGATGCACAGGCGTTCACCGCTTCGAACCGGATCGGCTTTTCTCGGCGGAGTCTTCGCCGCCACGACGGCCTTCGGAATACTGGCTGTGCTCGGGATAGATTTTCTCTCCCGCATCGTCGATTTCGAGCTCACCCCGACCGTTCGGTACTGGGGCGAGGCTGCGATCGGTGCCACCTTGATCGTTCTGGCGTGTATGCCACGATCCTCGCGTCCGCCGCCGGCGTGGACGGCTCGCTTCCGGGCGAGTGTGCCGCTCCTGGCGACGACGGGATTTGCCATCGGAATCGTCCAGGCTCCTACTGCCGTACCGTATCTGGCCGGCCTCGCGATGATATCCGCGTCCGACCCGTTGCCGGCCGCGTGGCCCGTCGTCATCGTGCTCTATTGCCTCCTCGCGCTCGGTATTCCGGCGGCGGTCCTCGCATTGTCGATGGGGCGCAGTCCGTCTGCTCGTCGACGCTATCGATCCGTGGTGCGCGCTCTGACGGCCTATGGCCCCGCGACCGTGCGAGTGGTGTTCGCGGTGATCGGCTCGGTCCTCGTGATCGATGCGCTGGTTCATCACACACATCTGTGGTGAGCAGGCGGTCGGTAAGGTGGTTGCAGTGGATATCACGCGGTGGCGCAGCCGACTTCCGGTGAGGCGTCCGTCCGACGGTGAGATCGTGGGCTGGACAGTCTCGGAGAACTACGACGAGAGCTGTGTCGACGCAGTCAATCCCGTCGGCCACCTTCTCGCACAGAGCCTCCCGGTCGACGACGCCGCGGATGTATTGCTGGAGCAAGGCCTTTCGTCGTTGTCGAATCCGGTGTGGGGCCGCGCGCCCGTGCCGGTGCTCGCTCACACCGACCTCCTCGATCCGGCCGAGACCTGGACGTGGCGACGGTTCCTGCTGGTTCAGCTCGACGACACCCGCGTCTGGATTCGCCCCGCGTATCCCAGCTGGGACGAGCGGAGGGTGGAACTGGCGTTGCATCTGCCGATCGACGACGTGCTGGTCACCGATCCTCCACCCGGGCACGAGTGACTTCAGCGGCGCGCACCGCGCCGTTTCGCCTACGGTGTAGGCATGACTGTGGAAGATTTCGGTGGCCGCCGCACACTGTCCGCCGAGGAATTGCTGGTTCTGGTCGGAGATTACGCACTCGTGGACGAAACCGGAGAGCAGCGCGGACGGATCGAGTCCGTAGCGCAGGAGGGCTTGTCGGTGGTGCTCACGGTGACCGAGGAGGCCGGCCCGGCCGTTGTGTCCCTCACTCCCGAAGAGCAGGTCACCGTCGAGCCCTACGACGGTGGAAAAGCGCCCGTGGTGCCCTGACAGATCAGACCTGGGGCGATGCAGCCTGGGCAGCACTTCGCTTCTGCGCGCGACGCCTGCGTCCGCGAACGATCAAGAACGCCAAGGCAGCGAACAGGACGACTGCGATGATCGCGCCGAGTGCGGTGGCTCCACGGAAGCCGGGAGCCTCGGTGTCGAGGGTGCGCTCTCCTGCATGTGCAGCATTGCTGCTTCCGAGCACGATGGACAGTGTCAGCAGGTTCGGCACAGCAGCGGCGACGGCCAGAACTATCGAGACGATCGCGGTGACCTTGCCGCCGCGCTTCTTCCTGACGCGCCACGCCGCGGTGAAGAACAGCAGCGGCACGAGAGTGGACAGGATCCCGAAGACGAGGCCCCAGAAGATGCCTTTGCTGAACGCCTGATCCGACAGGTTGGCAACCCTGATGCTCCACCATCTCGGGAGGAATGCGGACAGGACGAGGTAGGCGATCACGAGCGCGACCACCGCGACCGCGACGACGATTGCCTTGTTGACCCAACTCGGTCGCCCCGTGGTGGTCGCTGCTGGTGTGGACTCGCTCGGGAATCCGCCTTCTACGGTCATGTGGTCGATCCTAGCCTCGGTTCTGTTCGGTGACCGTTGACACATGTGACGGCCCCCTCATCTGCATTTTCTTCTCTCTACCCGTCGGTAACAATCAAGATCATCAGGGCCCGACAGCGGGCTCTCTCGGCGATCCTTGGGGGACACCATGGCAATGATCTTGATGGCAACGGTCGGTTTCGTCGGCATCGCAGCTGCGATGCTTCACTCGGGTCGCGATCTCGAGTTCAACAATCGCCAGATGGCAAGCGTGTACAGGTCGCGCTGGGCCTGACAATTCCCGCACCCGGGCGCGCGGATGGGTCGAGAGCTTCGCTACCGTCGCTTCCATGACCTTCCGCTGGACGCGATGGGACAGTCGCGGTGCCGGCTTGGTGCTCGGGCTCGGTCTCGACCTGGCGCTGGCCGATCCTCGTCGGTATCACCCGGTCGCCGGGTTCGGTAGTGCGGCAGCGGCGCTCGAACGGCACACCTACCGTGACGCCCGAGCAGCCGGTGCAGTCCACACAGTCCTCCTTGTGAGTGCCGTCGTCGCCGCCGGGTCGGTGGCGACGACGGCTGCTGCCCGGCGTGGCGTTCTCGCGGAGGTCGCACTGACGGCCGTGGCGACGTGGACCGCACTGGGTGGAACATCGTTGGCACGGAAGGGTTCCGCGATGTCCGAGCACCTCCGCCACGACCGGATCGATCAGGCACGGGCCCTGCTTCCGTCGTTGTGCGGGCGCGATCCCAGTGTCCTCGACGCCGACGGTCTCACACGTGCCTCGGTCGAATCCGTAGCCGAGAACACTTCGGATGCGACTGTGGGAGTGGTGTTCTGGGGTGCGGTCGCCGGAGTCCCCGGAATCCTCGGGTACCGCGCGGTCAACACACTGGACGCGATGATCGGCTATCGCTCGCCGCGGTATCAGCGGTTCGGATGGTTCGCCGCACGCCTCGACGACGTGACTAACCTCGCGCCGGCGCGAGTGACCGGGGTGGTGACGGCCGTTCTCGCCCCGCTCGTCGGCGGACGAACAGCCGACGCCGTGCGGGCCTGGCGGTTTGACGCCTCGCGTCACCCGAGCCCGAACGCGGGCGTGGCGGAAGCCACGGCAGCGGGCGCACTCGGAATCAGTTTGGGCGGGCGAACCGAGTACACGCACGGCGTCGAGATCCGCCCGACCCTCGGCGACGGCAGACATCCGCTACCGGCGGACCTGGACCGCGCGGCGCGCCTGTCTACTCTGGTCCAGATCGGTGCGACGGCTGTGTCAGCGGCCCTTGCCGTAGCGATCGGCAAGGCGGGCATCCTGCGCGGTCCTCGTCGATGACGCGGACTTCGCCCGCGACTTCCGTTCCCGGCGCGTCGGGAGGGTGAACTCGGGCTCCGGATCCGCCACCGTCGGTGCTGAGGAGTCAGGCGCAGGGGAGTCGGGCGCTGGGTAGTCACGCACGGTGGAATCAGGCAGAGGACTGTCCGGTTCGGGAACCAGCCGATCGTCGTCCGTCGGGTCCGCGAGATCACGGTTCGTCGCCTTGCGGCGTTCACGCCACTCGGCTCGGACGAAATAGGCGAGGCCCAGCGGTGCCATGATTCCGAACGCCAGCCATTGGAGGCCGTAGGACAGGTAGGGGCCGGAATCGGTCTGCGGCAGTTCGATCACGCCCAAGCCGCCCGGTTGGGCGTCGTCGAGCTGCAGGTATCCCTGCACGGGAGTGACGGAAAGGGCGGTCCCGATCTGGTCCGGGTTGATGTTGTAGACCTGGATGTGCCCGGCTTCCTCGATGGGCTCACGGGAGGTTCCCTCGGCTCGTCTGATGCGTGCGTCGAGCGTCACCTCACCGGTCGGAGCCGGCTCGATCGTCGGTGGCTGAGTTCCCTGGACCGGCAGCACGTACCCCCGGTTGACGAGGATCGTCTCCCCGCTGTCCAGGCGGAACGGGGTGATCACCTCGTACGCAGGTTGTTCGCGAATGCTGCGCAGTCGGACCAGCACTTCCTTGTCCGATTCGTAGGCGCCGGTGGCGACGACTCGACGCCATTCGTCGTCGTCGGCGAAGCCCGTGGGTGTCAGCAGCTCCTCGAGCGCTACGGGCTCGGCGTCCACGGACTGGTTGATCAGATCGTTTCGGTGCGACGTCGACGTGTTCTTGCCGAGCTGCCACGGCGCCAGCACCGTGAAGCACAGGTAAGCGAACAGGGCGACGACAGCAGCAACCGCCAACCAACCCGGACGCAGCAGAAATCGGAGCCTTCGCACGACAACTACGGTAGCGGCTCGCCCGACATCGATCTACGACGCCTCGTCGGAGACGGCGTTCTCGGTCCAACTCACCAACCCGGGCATGGCCGATTCGATCTGTTCGCGGACTGTGGTGAACGCGTCGTCCGACGAGTAGTACGGGTCTGCGACGGACTCGTCGTCCGCATCGTCGTCGAAGGATCTGAGCAGTGCGATCCGGTCGGCGGGTGCACCGAGACGCAGTAGTTCGCGAACGTGACCGGAGTCGAGGGCGACCAGCAGATCGGCGCCGAGGTGATCGTCGTTGACCTGTGCGGCTTCGTGGTCGCTGTCGTAACCGTGCGCGTCGAGCTCGGCAACGGTGCGCGGGTCGGCGCCCTCGCCCTCGTGCCACCCGTCGATGCCTGCACTCGACACCCGTACCGATTCCAGCCCCGCCTCCCGCAGGTGCTGCTCGAAGATCTTCTCCGCCATCGGTGACCGGCAGATGTTGCCGGTGCAGACGAACGTCACGTGGAGGGTGGGCTTACGTGTTGTCACCGAGCACCTTCGCCAGTTCGTCCATGGTCGTCACGGTGAACGCGGCGTCGTCGTTCTCACCCGCGATTCCGTAACCCCAGTCCACGTAGATCGCCGGAATGCCGAATCGAGCGGCGCCGTGCACGTCGTGATCACGATCCCCGACCATGAGGACGCCCTGGGTCCCGCCGGCCGACGCCTCGGTCGCCGTGATGCCCAGGTTGCGCAGCGAATGCGCGATCACGTCGGGCTTGGCGCGACGGGTGCCGTCGTTGCTCGCCCCTCCGATGAACTCGAAGTACTCGGCCAGTCCGAAGTGATCCAGAATCCGGTGCGCGAACCGCTCGGACTTGGACGTGGCCACTCCGAGTCGAACCCCTCGACTCTTCAACTCTGCCAACACCGGCTCGATACCCTCGAACACCGTGTTCTCCGCCCAGCCCTTGGCGTCGTATCGTTCGAAGTACGCGGCAAGCGCCCTCTGGGCGACGTCGTCGGGAAGCCCCATCGCGCCGAAAGTGTCGATCAACGGTGGCCCGATGACCAGGGCGAGTTGCTCCTCCGTCGGCTCGGGTCCGTCGACCGCGGCGAGTGCGTGCCGGAAGCCCGCGAGGATGCCCGGTGCGGAATCGGTGAGCGTGCCGTCGAGGTCGAACAGCACCACCGTGGCTCGCGGACTGCGCGCGGCGTCGAGATTTGTCATGACAAAACCATATCGGTTGGTGGCCGGGCCTTCGCATGCTCCACTCGCGGCCGGGGCGGGATACGCTCGTGGGTAACGAAAGGACAGGGAAGAATTGGACGCGATGTCGCTTCTCCGTCACCACGGTGACGCCGAAGTGGGAGCTGGACTGATCGATTTCGCAGTCAACGTCCAAGGAACAGGCCCACCTCGTTGGCTCAGCGAACGGCTGAGCCGATCGCTGGATTCGCTCGGCTCCTACCCGTCCGCCGACGCCGACCTGCGCGCGCGGGAAGCCGTCGCGCACAGACACGGCCGAGCCCCGGAAGAAGTCCTTCTGCTCGCCGGAGGTGCGGAGGGGTTCGCGATGCTGCCACAGCTGAAACCACGGCTGGCTGCACTGATCCATCCGTCGTTCACCGAGCCCGAACTCGCGTTGCGCCAAGCAGGCATACCCGTCCGACACGTCGTGTCGGCTCCGCCGTTCCAGCTGGATTCCAGCGCGGTTCCCGAGGACGCAGACATGGTGGTCGTCGGTAACCCGACCAACCCGACCTCGGTGCTGCACGAGCGACACTCGATTCTGGGTCTGCGTCGCCCCGGACGCATCGTCGTCGTCGACGAAGCCTTCGCCGACGCAGTGCCCGGTGAAGCCGAGTCCGTTGCCTCCGACTCCCTCGACGATGTGCTGGTGCTGCGCAGTCTCACCAAGACATGGGCGCTCGCCGGACTGCGGTGCGGATACGCGCTGGGGCATCCGGACGTCCTCGCCGAACTCACCGTCGGGCGGGCGCACTGGCCGCTCGGAAGTCTGCAGATCGAGGCCATCGAAGCGTGCAGCGAACCGGACGCCGTTGCGTCGGCCGAAGCCAGGGCATCGGTCATCGCAGCCGAACGCGAGGACATGACGCGACGTCTGACCGCGCTCGGGATCGATGTGCACGGGCCCGCGCGCGGACCGTTCCTGCTTCTGTCCGTTCCGGACGCGGAGGGGGTGCGTCGGCGGTTGCGTGACCACGGTGTCGCGGTTCGCCGGTGCGACACCTTCCCGGGACTGGCGCCGGGTCACCTGCGGGTGGCCGTTCGCCCGTCCGCGCAGGTGGATGTCCTCGTCGATGCCCTGACGAAATCTTTGCCGAAGAATTCACCGCCACAGCACGCACGATCGAAAGGTGAACAGTGACAGTCCTTCTCGCCGACGTCATCGCGGTACTCGAGGCGCATTATCCGCCGCGGCTCGCCGAGAGCTGGGATTCGGTCGGATTGGTGTGCGGTGACCCGGCCGATCGCGTCGGCACAGTTCTCTACGCCGTCGACGCGACCGAGGAGGTCGTCGCCGAAGCCATCGACATGGGCGCCGACCTACTGGTGGTGCACCATCCACTCCTGCTCCGCGGCGTGGACACCGTCGCCGCGAACACACCCAAGGGCGCACTCATCCACCGTCTCGTCAAGGCCGGGTGCGCACTGTTCACCGCGCACACCAATGCCGACAGCGCCAACCCAGGCGTGTCCGACGCCCTGGCGGATGCGCTCGGCGTGACACACACGCGCCCCCTCGATCCGATCGACGGACCGCGAGTGGACAAGTGGGTCGTGTTCACTCCGACGTCGCACAGCGACGCCGTCAGGGACGCGCTGTTCGACGCCGGCGCAGGAGCGATCGGACGGTACAGCCGTTGCAGCTGGAGCACCCGAGGGCTCGGCCAGTTCCTGCCCGGCGTCGGATCGACGCCGGCGATCGGCGACCACGGTGTGCTCGAGAAAGTCGACGAGGACCGCATAGAGGTGGTGGCGCCTGCGTCGAAGCGGGCGGACATTCTGGACGCCGTGACGCGAGCACACCCGTACGAGGAACCGGCGATCGACGTGTTCGAGGAAGTCAGGCTCCCGAGCTGCACGGGCCTCGGACGGATCGGGGTGCTGGACAGACCCACCACCTTGCGCGAGTTCACACGAACAGTGCGCGCGGTGTTGCCGGAGACGGTGTGGGGTGTACGGGCGGCAGGCGATCCCGACACCGAGATCCGCACGGTCGCGCTGTGCGGGGGAGCGGGCGACGGCTATCTGAGTGCAGTGACATCCCTCGGAGCCGACGTCTACGTCACCTCGGACCTGCGGCATCACGTCGTCGACGAGCACCTTCGCGCCGGAGGCGCAGCCGTGGTCGACGTCGCGCACTGGGCGTCGGAGTGGCCGTGGTGCGAGCAGGCCCGACACATCGTCGACGCAGAGTTCGGCGACGAGGGGGGATGGAGCAGCCGCGTCAGTACCCGCAGGACCGATCCGTGGACAGTGGGTTCGGTGGACGATCGGAGCCGGTAGGCTTGGCCGAATATTTCTTCCATAGTCGCAGGAGTCATCACGCGTGAATGTCGATCCCCGAGTGCAGGCCTCACTTCTCGAACTGGCCGCAGTGGACACCGAGCTGACGCAGATCTCGCACCGTCGTAAAAGTCTTCCCGAGCAGGCCGAGGTGGAGAAGCTCGAGGCCGAGCGCATCGCCCGCAAGGACGCAGCCGTCACGGTCCAGATGGCGATGGACGACCTCGACCGTGACATCAAGAAGCTCGAAGGCGAGGTCGACGCGGTCCGCCAACGTGAAGACCGCGACCGCTCGCTCCTCGACAGCGGCACCGTCGCAGCGAAACAGATGTCCGAGCTCCAGCACGAACTCGCCAGCCTCGAACGTCGGCAGGGAATCCTCGAAGAGGAACTTCTCGAGGTCATGGAGCGGCGCGAGGCGTCGGAGACCGATTACAACCACGCCGGGGCGCAGCTGACCCAGATCGAGGACGAGCTCGTCGACGCCGGACGTCGGCGAGACGACGCCGTGGCCGATGTCGATTCCGCGGAGCAGCGCGCCACCGCACGGCGATCGGAACTGGCGAGCACGTTCCCGGACGAGCTGTTGGCGGTCTACGAGAAGCAGCGCGCTCTCACCGGCCGCGGCGCCGCGCTACTGCAGGCCCGACGCTGCGGCGCCTGCCGGATCGAACTCGATCGAGGCGAGATCTCGCGCATCGCGGCGAAGCCCGCCGACGAGCTGGTGCGATGCTCGGAGTGCAACGCCATTCTGGTGCGCACCAAGGAATCCGGTCTGTGAGGGTTGTCGTCGAGGCGGACGGTGGATCTCGGGGCAACCCGGGCCCGGCAGGGTACGGCGCCGTGGTGCTGTCCGCCGACCGCTCCGAGGTGCTCGCAGAACGCCGTCTCGCGTTGGGCGTCGCGACCAACAACGTCGCCGAGTACCGCGGCCTCGTCGCCGGGTTGACTGCTGCAGGCGAGGTCGGTGCGCGCGAGGTCGACGTGCGGATGGATTCCAAGCTCGTCGTCGAGCAGATGTCCGGGCGCTGGAAGGTCAAGCACCCGGACATGATTCCGCTCAACCGTGAGGCCGCCGACCTGGTCCGCGGTTTCGACCGCGTCACGTTCCAGTGGATTCCACGGGCACAGAATTCGCACGCGGACAGGTTGGCGAACGAGGCGATGGATGCCGCGGCCGACGGTCGGGAACTGGAGCCCCCGAAGGACCGCGATGTCAAGCCGGCCGCACCCGGATGGACCGGAGCGACGGGTGAGCCCACGCGGCTGCTTCTGCTGCGGCACGGACAGACTCCGCTGTCGGTGGAGCGTCGCTACTCGGGCCGAGGAAACCCGCCACTGACCGAGATCGGCGAGGGTCAGGCGGCCGCAGCGGCCGCCCGTCTGGCGCAGCGAGACGACATCGCGGCCATCGTCGCCTCGCCGCTGGGCCGGGCGCAGCAGACGGCAGGCGCGCTCGCCCGGAAGGTAGGCCTCGAGGTCTCCACGCTGGACGAACTGACCGAGACCGACTTCGGTGACTGGGAAGGCCTCACGTTCAAGGAAGCGTTCGAGAAGTACCCGGACGTCCACCAGAAGTGGCGCGGTGACACCTCGGTCGCCGCACCGGGAGGCGAAAGCTTCGACACCGTCCTGGAGCGGGTCACCGTGGCCCGCGACAAGCTGGTCGCGTCGTACGCGGGGTCGACGGTCGTCGTGGTCAGCCACGTGACCCCGATCAAGATGCTGCTGCAGCTCGCTCTCGATGTCGGGCCGTCGTTGCTGTACCGGCTGCATCTGGATCTCGCGTCGCTCAGCATCGCCGAGTTCTATCCCGACGGCGGTGCCTCGGTCCGACTCGTCAACGACACGTCATATCTGTAGGGCGAGCCAGAGGGCGGCGACGGCACCGAGGATCGTCAGCGGTGTGCTGATCAGACCGAGGACGGTGAAGGTGCGCAACGACGCCGGTTCGTCGTGTGCCGCGCCGACCTTGCGCCACAACATGATCGCGAGCGAGCCCACGTAGGTCAGGTTGGGCCCGAGGTTGACGCCCACGACCATCGCGAGAAGCAGACCGGGGGGAGCGGACGAGCCGAACGCGGCGAGCAGCATCAGCGTCGCGGGCAGATTGTTGACGACGTTCGACGCGACCGCTGCGATGGCGGCGGTCGTCAACAGGCCGAGGAACGACGCCTCGCCGGGCAGGATGCTCGCGAGCCAGTCGCCGATAGGCCCTGCCGTGACGCCCTCGACGACAATTCCCAGCAACAGCACGAATCCGCAGAATGTGAGGTCGGCGGCCCGCAGCATGCGCGACGGCACGGTGTAACCCTGCTTCAGTGCGGGCACGGCGAGAGCGCACGCGCCCACGGCCGCGACCCAGAACGGTTCGACGTGGAAGAACCCTGCCACGGCGAAGCCCAGCAACGTTGCGCCCAGAACCACCAGCGCCGCCGTGGGCGCGACGATGGGTTCCGTCACCGAGTGCTGCTCGGATCGCGTGGCACCGTGCCGAAGGTCGGCGCGGAAGAACACCCAGAACACCGCGAACTCGATCACGATCGACACGATCCACGGCAGCGCCATCAGCGCGGCGAAATGCACGAACGTCAGGCCCGTCGCGGTGAACGCCAGAAGGTTCGTCAGGTTCGACACCGGCAGCAACGTCGACGCGGAGTTCGACAGGTGCGCTGTCGCATAACTGTGCGGCCGAGGCGACATACGCAGAGCCCGCGCCGCGCCGATCACCGCCGGCGTCAACAGCACGACAGTCGCGTCGAGGCTCAGCACGGCTGTGGTGACGGCGGCGGCCACGAACACCGAACCGAGAAGCCGATGCGGATTGCCGCGGGCAGATCTGCCCATGATCGAAGCCGTCCACCGGAAGACACCCAGTGCGTCGGCGAGATGGGCGAGAACGAGGATGAACGCCAGGAACACGACGGTCGGGAGCAGTTCCAGCACCTGCGAGCGTGCGTCGGACAGGGTGACGAGCCCGAGCAGTAGTGCCGCCACTGCGGCCGGGAGTGCCGCGACGATCTCCGGCAGACCGCGGGGCCGGACGATCGCGAAGATCAGCACCGCCGCAACGAGTGCGGCCGCTACGACGCTCACGCCAGCATCTTGACGAGGGTGCGTAGGTTCCGGGTAGTGGTGGTGGGCTTGTACTTTGCTTTCGCCGTGAACTTTCCGACGATGCTGTCGGTGGTGTTTCCTTTCACGACCTCCCAGTAGACGACGCCCCGGCCGAGGGAGACGCGCTCGAGCTGCGGATCGAGCGTTTCGGCCGTCCGCGCCAGTTCCGCGAGATGCTCGTCGTTGTTGCCGAAGATCACGTACGGGTGCCAACCGTCGCGTTCGGCGTCGAACGGATAGTCGTCGACGATGGCGCTCAGGGTGGCCGGATCGAGGACGATCACCCACGCCTCGTATCCGAATGTGTCGGCGAGGGTCTTCTCGATCGCGGGCTTCAGTTCCGCGGGGGAGAGCGGCGACGACAGCAGCACGTTGCCGGTCGCGAGGACCGTACGCACCGGCTCGAACCCGGCCTGCGAGAGCGCCTGGCGAAGGTCGACCATCTTGATGTTGATTCCGCCGACGTTGATTCCGCGCAGCAGGACGACGTGATCCATGAGGTGAACTCTAGTTCCAGCCGTACGACCGGGTAGAGTTCCATCCTGCGAACGAGTCGGTTGGACGGCTGCGGCACGGGGAACTGGCGGAGCGATTCCGCCAAGCTTCGAGCCGAGGAAAGTCCGGACTCCACAGAGCAGGGCGGTTGCTAACGGCAACCCGAGGTGACTCGCGGGACAGTGCCACAGAAAACAGACCGCCCGCGCTCGTTCTGTCTTCGGACAGCACGACGCGGGTCAGGGTGAAACGGTGCGGTAAGAGCGCACCAGCACCCCAGGTGACTGGGGTGGCTAGGTAAACCCCGCCCGGAGCAAGGTCGAAGGTCGCATTCCCTCGGGAGTGCGACTGCGCAGGTGTTCGAGGGCTGCTCGCCCGAGCCTGCGGGTGGACTGCTCGAGGTACCCGGCGACGGTGTGCCCAGATGGATGGTCGTCGTTCCGTCCCGTTTCGGCGGGCCGGTTCACAGGATCCGGCTTACATGCCGACTCGTTCGCACCTAGGCTTGCTCTCATGAGTACAGAAGACGACGCCTGGTACTACGACGTACGCACCAAGACGGTTTCGCAGGGCAAGGAATCCGGGGCACTCGACCGGATGGGCCCGTATCCGGACCGTGCCACCGCCGAGCGCGCCATTCAGATCGCAGCCGAGCGCAACAAAGCTGCGGACAAGGCCGACGACGACTGGAACAACTGACGGTGGTCTCGGCGCGACTGTCCGCGACCGCCTTCGACTTCGACCCCATCCGTTCCGAGTTCGACCTGCCCGAGCACTTCTCGGCGGACGCACTCGCCGAGACCGAGTCCGCCCAGGACAGATACGCGTCCGAGAGGGAAGACCGCACCGACCTTGCCTTGGTGACCATCGATCCGCCCGGTTCGATGGATCTGGATCAGGCGGTGCACGTCGAGAAACTCGCCAGTGGATTCGTCGTGCATTACGCGATCGCGGATGTCGGGTCCATCGTGACGCCTGCGGGCCGGCTCGACACCGAGACTCGTCAGCGCGGGCAGACGTTCTACCTGCCCGACGGTTCGGTACCGCTTCACCCGCGGGTGCTGTCGGAAGGCTCGGCCAGTCTGCTGCCGAACGAGATTCGCCCGGCAGCGCTGTGGCGGATCGAACTCGACGAATCCGGTGACGCAGTCGCGTGGACGGTGTCGAGAGCGACGGTGAAATCCGTTGCCCGCTTCGATTACGCGGGTGTCCAAGCCGACTTCGATGCAGGTTCCCCGCATCCGTCGATCGCCGCTCTCGGCGACTTCGGTCGCCTGCGTGCGCAGGCCGCGTTGCGCCGAGGTGCACTGGACATCACCTTGCCGGAGCAGGACGTGGTAGCCGACGGCGCAGGGTGGCGCATCGAATTGCAGGCGCGGACCGCCGTGGACGCGTGGAACGCCGAGGTGTCGCTGCTGACGGGGATGTGCGCAGCGTCGATCATGCTCGACGCCGGAATCGGACTGCTCCGCACCTTGCCGCCGGCCCCGGAGGACGCCGTCGACTCGTTGAAGAAGACAGCGGAGATGCTCGGAATCGAATGGCCCGCAGGTGCATCGGCTGGAGCCGTGCTCGCCGGGCTACCGGGTGACGAACCTACGACGCTGGCCATGATGACTCAGGCAACGAGTCTGCTGCGAGGCGCGGATTACGTGGCGTTCGACGGGGAAATCCCCGAATCGCCCGAGCACGCCGGAATCGCAGCACCCTACGCTCACGTCACGGCGCCGCTTCGCCGGCTGTCGGACAGGTTCGCCACCGAAGTATGCCTCGCGGTGGTTGCTGGCACGGACATCCCCGAGTGGGCGCGGACTGCGCTCCCTGATCTGCCCGCGATCATGCGCGGATCGGATTCCGTTGCGTCCAAAGTGGATCGAGCGTGCATCGACCTGACCGAAGCGCACGTTCTGAACGACCGCGTCGGCGAGGCGTTCTCCGCTCTCGTTCTGCGTGGGGCGGAAGGAAAGAAGACCGCCGAGGTGTTCGTGGCCGATCCGATCGTCATCGGCAAATGCGTGGGGGATCCGCCGGAAGGGCAAGCGGTGTCGGTGACGTTGACCGTCGCCGACACCGCCTCCCGCCGTGTCGAGTTCGCTTACGAGGCGGACGGTGGCACGGCGCCGGGTGACGCTGTCGAGGCGAAACGGTCGGTCGCCTCGACGAGATGATGGATGATGCCGGGCTCGGACGCGGAATGCCCGGCATCGTCCACGATCGTCAATTCCGCATCCGGCCACGCCCGATGAAGGGCCCAGGCACTCGTGGCCGGGCACACCACGTCGTACCGGCCCTGAACGATGACGCCGGGGATTCCGGCCAGGAGGTGCGCGTCCTCCAGCAACTGGTTCTCGCGCAGGAATCCGTCGTTGCGGAAGTAATGGTTCTCGATCCCTGCGAAGGCCAGGGCGAATCGCGGGTCCTCGTTGGAGGCGATCTGCTCCGGGCGGGGAATGAGATAACTCGTCGCGGCCTCCCACGACGACCAGGCGATGGCCGCCGCGGTGGCGACGTCGCGGTCGTCGGAGTTCAGCAGCCGGTGGTAGACCTCGACCAGATCCAAGTGTCGTTCTGCATCCGGGACAGGTGCCAGGAACTTCTCCCACTGTTCGGGGAAGAGATGGCCCGCGCCGCCGTTGTAGTACCAGTCGATCTCACTGCGGCGGAGCAGAAAGATGCCGCGCAGGATCAGGCCGGTGACCCGGTCGCGGTGGGTCTGTGCGTAGACGAGGGACAGCGTCGAACCCCACGAACCACCGAACACGAGCCAGGTGTCGACGCCGAGATGAGTCCGCAACTTCTCGATGTCGCCGACAAGCTTTCCAGTCGTGTTCACCGCCCAGTCGACACTCGTGTCCCACCCCTTGGTCGTTCCGCCGGCTCCACTCCTGTCCCACCCCTTGGTCGTTCCGCCGGCTCCACTCCTGTCCGCGATATGAGGTCGGGACTTGCCACAGCCACGCTGGTCGAACAGCACGATTCGATACTTTTCGGGGTCGAAGTAGCGGCGCTGCGCAGGTCCGGTTCCACCGCCGGGCCCTCCGTGGACGAACAGGACGGGGAGTCCGTCCGGATTACCGCTGGTCTCCCAGTAGATCTGTTGGCCGTCACCGACGTCGAGGTGGCCACTGGCGTAGGGCTCGATGGCCGGGTAGAGATCACGTGCCACGTCAGAAGCCCACCAGTCCCGATGCCAAGTCGGGGATGTCGAGTGATCGCAGGGCTTCGTCACGGACGTCGGAGCAGTTGTCGATGGTGATGTCGTCGATGATCGAGCGGTTCTGCACCACCTGCAGGTTGATGACTCCGCTCTGCGCCGCCCATGTCTGCACGACGATGTTGAGCCCACCGCGGCCGAGCGTCGGCCCCTGGATTCGCCATTCCTGCAGTTGCTCACCGAGATCGGTGCACAGCTGCTGCTTCTGCTGGTCGGTGATCGTGTCACCGGCAGCAGCCGCATCGGTGGTGGTGACCGGGGCCGTGGTCGTGGTGGTCAGCGACGCCGACGATCCGGTATTGGCGGAGTCGGTGCCGCACGCTGCCAGACCGACGACGGCAGCCGCCCCCAGGACGGCGGCGGCTGCACGGCGAGAACTACGAAGACCAGGTTTCATGGCACCGAGTGTGCCACCTGCAGGTGACCGATCAGTAGCTGTGCTCGGGACCGGGGAAGACTCCGCCGCGAACCTCGGCGAGATACGTCGCAGCGGCGGTCCGCAGTTCGTCTCCGACGTTGCCGAACTTCTTGACGAACTTGGCGGTCTTGCCGTTGGTGTAGCCCGCCATGTCTTGCCAGACCAGCACCTGGGCGTCGGTTTCGTTGCCCGCTCCGATGCCGATGGTCGGGATGGTGAGCTTGCGGGTCACCTGGCCCGCGATGTCGGCGGGCACCATCTCCATGACGACGGAGAATGCTCCTGCCTCCTGGACGGCGATGGCGTCGGCGACGAGCTGCTCGGAACCGTCACCGCGGCCCTGCACGCGGAAGCCGCCGAGGCCGTTCACGCTCTGCGGTGTGAAGCCGATGTGCGCCATGACCGGGATGCCGGCCGCGGAGATCGCGGCGATCTGATCTGCGACGCGTTCGCCGCCCTCGAGCTTCACGGCGTGCGCGAGGCCCTCCTTCATGAATCGGGTGGCCGTCGCGAGTGCCTGCTGAGGCGAGGACTCGTAGGTGCCGAACGGGAGGTCGGCGACGACGAGTGCGTTGGGAGCTCCGCGGACGACGCCCCGAACCAGAGGCAGCAGTTCGTCGATGGTGATCGGCACCGTCGTGTCGTAGCCGTAGACGACGTTCGCTGCCGAGTCGCCGACGAGGAGGACCGGGATGCCCGCTTCCTCGAAGATGCGGGCGCTCGAGTAGTCGTACGCGGTGAGCATGGCCCACCGCTCGCCGTCGGCTTTCATTTGCAGCAGGTGATGGGTGCGAGTCTTGCGGGTCAAACCGGAGACGGACGCATCGGACGAGCCGTACACAGAATCGTTGGACATCTTTGTCCCTTTCGGTTCCTCGAGGCCCGCCGTGCGGGTCCCCGGGATGGGGTTGATGACGACCTCAGTCTGCCACCGGCACGACCGACGCCGAAGCGCACCCGGACGTGCAATTCGTCACACTCTCCGTCGGCCGTCGGTGATCGGCATGCGTCGATCCCGACCGAACGCCTTCGACGTCACCTTGGTTCCGATCGGATACTGCCTACGTTTGTGTTCGGCCGCGTCGACCTTGGCCACGATGTCTGCGACGTCCACGGGATCGAAGCCTGCCGCCACGATGTCGTCCTCACCCTGATCGCAGTCGACGTAGCGGAACAGGATCGCGTCGAGCCGGTCGTACTCCGGGAGCGAATCGGTGTCGAGTTGATCCGGGCGCAACTCTGCCGACGGAGGCTTGTCGATGCTCGCCTCCGGAATCGGGGGCACCTCGCCGCGTCCGACCGCTGCGTCGTTACGCCACCGCGCCAGCTCCCACACCATGGATTTCGGTACGTCCTTGATGGGGGCGAACCCGCCGACGGCGTCACCGTAGATGGTCGAATAGCCAACGGCAAGTTCGGATTTGTTGCCGGTGGCGAGAATCAGATGTCCGGCCGAGTTGGAGATCGCCATCAGAACGATGCCGCGGCACCGCGCCTGAACGTTCTCCTCCGCGACGCCGGAGAGGCCGAGCTGGTCCGTCACCGACCGCACCATGTCGACGATCGACTCGATGCCGAAATGCAGCCCGGTGCGCGACGCAAGATCGTTCGCGTCCGCGAGCGAGTGGTCCGAGGAGTACTGCGAAGGCATCGCGACGCCGTACACGGACTCCGCTCCGAGAGCGTCCACGGCGATCGCCGCGACCACAGCGGAGTCGATGCCACCGGACAGGCCGAGCGCCACCGAGGCGAACCCGTTCTTGTGGACGTAATCGCGCAACCCGGTGACGAGTGCCGCCCACGTCGACGCCAGGTCGTCCGAGGGTTCTGCCACCGATCGAGGTAGCCGATCCCACCCGCGGACGAGGAGATCCGGCACGGTGTTCCGGTCGATGGACCATCCCGGCGGTGGGCCGCCGTCGGGACGTCGCGCGTCGGAGACGTCGAGGTCCACGCACAGCAGGTGTTCGGTGAACGCCGGGGCACGGCCGAGGATGGCTCCATCGGCGGCGACGACCATGCTGCCGCCGTCGAACACGAGCTCGTCCTGACCACCGACCAGATTGGCGTAGACGACGGGTACCCCAGCCTCGGCTGCCCGCCGCTGGACCACCGACAAGCGGACCTCCGCCTTGCCGCGCTCGAACGGACTCGCATTCAGGCACAGCAGCACGTCGACTCCGGCCGCCGCGTACGCGGGAACCGGCCCGCCGGGCTGCCAGATGTCTTCGCAGACAACGATTCCCAGGCGAACATCGTTCACCTCGGTGATGCTCAACCGCGTTCCGGGGGCGAAGTATCGGAGCTCGTCGAAGACTCGGTAGGTGGGAAGCGCGTGCTTGTCGTACCGCGACACGACGTCGCCACGGAACAGAACGGCGGCGCTGTTTCTCGATCCCACCGCGTCGCGGTCGAGGTACCCGACGACGGCGACGACGTCACCGCATCCGGCTCGGTCGAGTGCATCGGCGAGGTCGCGCAGAGCGTCGCGCGACGCGTGCGCGAACTCCGGGCGAAGCGCGAGGTCCTCCACCGGATAACCGGTCAGGGCCATCTCCGGAAACACCACGACCTGGGCGCCTTCCTGGGCGGCGCGCGACGTCCAATCCACGATCAGCTCGGAATTCGCGGTGAGGTCACCGACTGTCGGGTTGATCTGGGCAAGGGCTGTTCGCAGTGCCTGCACGACTGGAAACACTAGTGCCGCAGACTGCACCTCGCCCGCTCTGGCACGATTTCACCTCATGAGCGTCTCCTCGGATCCGACAGCACGTACCCGCCACGGACGGCGTCACGGACTAACGGTGGCGACAGCCCTCGGTGCTGTCGCGGTGACGGTGGCTGCCGGCTGCGGGAGCGCCGACGTCGAGTCGGGCACGCCGCTGCCGGAGAACACTGCGTCGGCGTCGCCAGGTGCCGGCGTGATCCCAGCAGGTCTCGAGCGTTATTACACGCAGGAACTCGACTGGGGATCGTGCGACGACTACAACACCGATGGAACCGTGCTCGGAAGTTCCGTCGAGTGCGCCCGTGTGACCGTTCCGCTCGACTACCAGGACCCGGACGGCCCGACAGCACAGATCGCGGTGTCCCGCGTGCAGGCGTCGGGTGAGCGCACCGGATCCATACTCTTCAACCCGGGCGGACCCGGGTCGTCCGGTTTGTACCTCGCCACCCAGGCCGAGGACACCGCACTCGCGGAGAACTTCGACCGAATCGGCTTCGACCCCCGCGGAATCGGCGCGTCGACGCCCGCAGTTCGGTGCCTCACCGCGGAAGAAACCGACCTCGAACGCGCCGAGCCGGACGTCGACGTCTCGCCCGAAGGCATCGCCGCAGTGGAGAACGATCATCGCGAGTACGCCGCGAAATGCGTCGAGCGAACAGGTGCCGACGTACTCGAACACGTCGGTACCCGTGAGGTCGTGCAGGACATGGACGTCATCCGATCGGTTCTGGGCGACGAGAAGCTCACCTACCTCGGCTATTCGTACGGAACGCGGATCGGCGCCGCCTACGCGGAAGCGTTCCCGGACAGAGTCCGCGCCATGGTTCTCGACGGTGCACTCGATCCCGAGCAGAGCCCCGTCGACGAGGCCGTCGAGCAAGGAGCTGCGTTCCAAGGCGCATTCGAGGCGTTCGCCGAGGACTGCGCACAGAGCGAGGCGTGCCCTCTCGGGCCGGACCCGGCCGCCGCGGACCGGACGTTCAGGGAGCTCGTCGACCCACTGATCCAAACGCCCGCCGCCACCACGGATCCGCGCGGACTCGGTTACGACGACGCGATCACCGGAACGCAGCAAGCCCTGTACTCGCAGAGCCTGTGGCGGATCCTGCGTGTGGGCCTGGCGGAACTGCAGGAGGGCAGGGGAGACACCTTGCTCCGCCTTGCCGACACCTACAGTGGCCGTCTCGACGACGGCACCTACTCCAATCTGGACGACGCGTTCAACGCCATCCGCTGCGTCGACGATCCACCGACCACCGACCGCGCCGAGGCCGGAGAAGCAGACCGACGGTATCGGGAAGCTGCTCCTTTCCTCGACGACGGACGCGGAACCGGAAACGCACCGCTCGATGTCTGCGCGTTCTGGCCCGTCCCCAACACCAGCACTCCCTACACGATCTCGGCCGAGGGACTTCCGAAACTGGTCGTGATCTCGACGACCTTCGACCCGGCGACGCCGTACCAGGCAGGCGTCGAACTTGCCCGTCAACTGGACGCGGACCTGATCACGTTCGACGGGGCCCAGCACACGGTTGCGTTCTCCGGCGAGAACTGCGTCGACGAACCGGTGGTCGACTACCTCGTCGATCTGACCCCGCCAGGTAACGATTTGGTGTGCTGACGGAACTTCACGGGTGTTCTTCCCCAGGTGAGAGCTCCCCGCAGTGAGACCGAATTCACGATGTAACACAGATTTAACGCGGTTTGCTTAGTCTCGCGGACATGGATCGCCAAAAGGAATTCGTGCTCCGGACACTGGAGGAGCGGGACATCCGTTTCGTCCGCCTGTGGTTCACCGACGTTCTGGGGTACCTGAAATCCGTCGCGATCGCGCCGGCGGAACTCGAAGGAGCGTTCGACGAAGGCATCGGCTTCGACGGCAGCGCCATCGAAGGCTTCGCACGCGTCTCGGAGGCCGACACCGTCGCCAAGCCGGATCCGTCGACGTTCCAGATCCTGCCGTGGTCCACGAGCAAGGGTCACCAGCACTCCGCGCGCATGTTCTGCGACATCGCGATGCCCGACGGCTCGCCGTCCTGGGCCGATTCGCGCCACGTGCTGCGCCGTCAGCTGAGCAAGGCCGCCGACCTCGGGTTCAGTTGCTACGTGCACCCCGAGATCGAGTTCTTCCTCCTCAAGGACAGCCCCGAAGACGGGTCTCCGCCCACGCCTGCGGACAACGGCGGCTACTTCGACCAGGCCGTGCACGACTCGGCGCCGAACTTCCGTCGCCACGCCATCGACGCGCTCGAGTCGATGGGTATCTCGGTCGAGTTCAGCCACCACGAGGCAGCGCCCGGTCAGCAGGAGATCGATCTCCGCTACGCCGACGCGCTGTCGATGGCCGACAACATCATGACGTTCCGCTACGTGGTCAAAGAGGTCGCGATCGAAGAGGGCGTCCGCGCGACGTTCATGCCCAAGCCGTTCAGCGACCAGGCCGGCTCGGCGATGCACACTCACATGAGTCTCTTCGAGGGAGACGCCAACGCGTTCCACAACCCGGACGATCCGATGCAGTTGTCGGAGACCGGCAAGTCGTTCATCGCAGGCATTCTCGAGCACGCCAACGAGATCAGTGCCGTGACCAACCAGTGGGTCAACTCCTACAAGCGTCTGGTCCGCGGCGGTGAGGCACCGACGGCGGCGTCGTGGGGCCCGGCGAACCGATCCGCTCTCATTCGCGTCCCGATGTACACGCCCAACAAGGCGTCCTCGCGTCGCGTCGAGATCCGAAGCCCTGATTCTGCGTGCAACCCGTACCTGGCCTTCGCGGTGTTGCTCGCTGCCGGTCTGCGCGGCATCGAGAAGGGCTACACGTTGCCCCCCGAGGCCGAGGAAGACGTGTGGGCACTGACGTCCGCCGAACGGCGTGCGATGGGCTACAAGGAGCTTCCGGGCAATCTCGATCAGGCCCTCAACGCGATGGAGAACTCGGAGCTCGTCGCCGAGGCTCTCGGCGAGCACGTCTTCGACTTCTTCCTCCGCAACAAACGTCGCGAGTGGGAGGAATACCGCAGTCATGTCACCCCGTACGAATTGAAGGCGTACCTGGGGTTGTGAATCGGACGGGCGCCGATGGGCTAGGTTTTACCCGTTCGAGGTAGTTTCCCCCCGCGGTGAGGTGAATCAGGTGTCACGCCAGAGTCGAGGTGTTCGCTGATGGTGCGTCCACCGACGTCACGTTCGGTTGTTCCCGGCGCAGGACGGCTGGGACTGGTCGAATCCACCGCGCCCACCGACCTCCGCACGCTCGGATGGGTGGACGAGGACAGCCTCGAACTGTTGTGGTCGCTCTCGCGGGCAGCCAACGCCGACCTCGCGCTCCGCACCGTCGTCCGGTTGAACGATGCACTCGGTGACAAGTTCGCCGAGTTGGACTCCGCACTGCGGACGGACAAGGGTCTTCGCGGTCGGCTCTTCGGGTTGGTGGGTGCGTCGAGCGCCCTCGCGGACCACCTCGTCTCCGATCCGCAGTCGTGGCGCCTGCTCGCCTCGCCCGACGGCAAGTCCACCGGTCGGATAGACCTGCCGAGCAAGCAGCAGCTCACCGAACAGTTGCTCGCAGCGGTGCAGGCTAGCCCGGAGACCGGGGAACATGCGTCCCCCGAACTGTATCGAGCGTCCGTCACCGGACCGGAAGCCGTTGTCGCGCTGAGGAAGACCTACCGCGACCAGGTGATGGTGCTGGCGGCCGCCGATCTGGCCGCCACCGTCGAGAACGAACCCGTTCTGCCGTACCAGCTCGTCGGCAATCAACTCTCGGACATGGCCGACGCCGCCCTCACCGCAGCTCTCGCCGTGGCCATCGCCACCGCCTGCCCGGACAAACCGTGCCCCAGCCGCATCGCCGTCATCGCGATGGGCAAATGCGGTGCCCGAGAACTGAACTACGTCTCCGACGTCGACGTCGTGTTCGTCGCCGAACCCGCGGATGCGACCGCCAGCCGGATCGCAGGCGAAATGATGCGAATCGGCTCGTCCGCGTTCTTCGAGGTCGACGCTGCGCTGCGCCCCGAGGGCAAACGTGGCGAACTGGTGCGGACACTGGATTCGCACGTCGCCTACTACAAGCGCTGGGCCAAGACGTGGGAGTTCCAGGCGTTGCTCAAGGCACGTCCGATGACCGGAGACATGGAACTCGGGCACAGCTACGTCGCCGCGTTGAATCCGATGGTCTGGCTGGCGTCGCAGCGAGAGGACTTCGTTCCCGAGGTTCGGGCGATGCGCCGTCGGGTCGAGGAAATGGTCCCACCGGAACTGCGCGAACGAGAGATCAAACTCGGACGTGGCAGCCTTCGCGATGTCGAGTTCGCCGTGCAGTTGCTCCAACTCGTGCACGGCCGCACCGACGAGTCGTTGCGCGTGCTGGGGACGACCGATGCGCTGACGGCGTTGACCGACGGCGGGTACATCGGCCGCGACGATGCGGCCAATCTCACTGCGTCCTACGAGTTCCTGCGCCTCATCGAGCATCGCCTGCAACTGCAGCGGATGAAGCGAACACACACCTTGCCTCCGCCCGACGACGAGGAAGCATTGAGGTGGCTGGCACGGGCCGCGCACATGCGGCCCGACGGCAATCGAGATGCGCTCGGTGTGCTGGCCGCGGAGATCAAGCGCAACGCGCAGCGGATCCGCAGGCTCCACGCGAAACTGTTCTACCGGCCGTTGCTCGACTCGGTGGTCCGATTCGACTCCGACACGGTGCGGTTGACGCCCGACGCCGCGATTCGGCAGCTCGCAGCGCTCGGATACGCGGCACCGGAAAATGCACTCGGGCACCTTCGCGCGTTGGTCGGTGGGGGAGCGCGGCGCGGTCAGATCCAAGCGGTGCTGTTGCCGACGTTGTTGGAATGGCTCGCCGACACCCCGGACCCGGACGCTGGGTTGCTCAACTATCGTCGACTGTCCGAGGCGGCGAGCGAGCAGACGTGGTTCCTGCGCACTCTGCGCGACGAGGGTGCTGTGGCGCAGCGTCTGATGATCGTGCTCGGTTCGTCCGCATACGTCCCGGAACTGCTGATCAAGGCGCCCGAGGTCATCCGTCTGTACGCGGACGGTCCCAGCGGACCACGTCTGCTCGACGCCGAACCCGAGGAGACGTATCGCGCGATCCTGTCGTCGTCGGGACGCTACGAGGACCCGGTCCGTGCAATCAACGCCGCACGCGCTCTGCGCCGTCACGAACTCGCTCGCGTCGCCTCCGCGGACATTCTCGGCATGCTCGACGTGCCGCAGGTCTGCCGGGCACTGTCGTCGGTGTGGGCAGCAGTCATCAACGCGGCTCTCGCCGCGGCCGTTCGGTCCAGCGTCGCCGAGCGGGGCGAGCCGGCACCGGCAACGCTCGCGGTCATCGGAATGGGGCGACTCGGCGGCGGTGAACTCGGGTACGGCAGCGACGCCGACGTGTTGTTCGTGTGCGAGCCGGCGGAAGGTGCCGACGACAGCGCTGCAGTCAAGTGGGCCAACGGCATCGCCGACAAGATCCGCAAACTGCTCGGAGCGCCGAGCACCGACCCGCCGCTCGAGGTCGACACCGGCCTTCGTCCCGAAGGTCGCAACGGTCCCGTGGTTCGTACGCTCGCCTCCTACGAGGCGTACTACGCCCAGTGGGCGCAGGCATGGGAAGTTCAGGCGCTTCTGCGTGCTCACCAGGTCGCGGGCGACGAGGACCTCGGCATCAGGTTCCTGCTGATGGTGGACAGGATTCGCTACCCGGAAGGCGGGGTGTCGCAGGACGCTGTCCGCGAGATCCGACGGATCAAGGCGCGCATCGACTCCGAGAGACTGCCCAAGGGCGCCGACCCTGCCACACACACCAAACTGGGCCGCGGCGGGCTGGCCGACATCGAGTGGACCGTGCAGCTGATCCAGCTGCGACATGCACACGACGTCAAGTCGTTGCACAACACGTCCACGCTGCAGAGCCTGGACGCCATCGGTGCCGCAGAGCTGATGAGCGAAACCGATGTGGAATTGCTGCGCGAAGCATGGATTCTCGCGACGAAGGCCCGCAACGCGCTCGTCCTCGTCCGTGGCAAACCGACCGACCAGCTGCCTCGACCGGGCCACGTGCTCTCCGCGGTGGCCAAGGTCGCCGGCTGGGACAACGGCGACGCCGGAGCCTTCCTCGACAACTACCTGCGAGTGACGCGTCGCGCCAAGGCAGTGGTGGAGCGGACCTTCGGAGCGTGAAGGTCCGCCCGCCCGTCACTGCGCGGTGACGAAGCCTTCCGACACCAACCAGTCGCGGGCGGCGTCGGCGGGCTCGATGCCCTCGACGTCGACCTGCCGGTTGAGTTCGGTCATCACCTGATCGGTCAATTTCTCCGAGATCGGTGCCATGACCTCGGCGACCTGTGGGTGCGCGTCGGCGAAGGCCTTTTTCATCACCAGGGCCGGATTGTACTTGGGGAAGAACGCTCGATCGTCCTCGAGCAGAACCAGATCGAGGGCGATGATGCGCCCGTCGGTGGTGAACACTTCACCGAACTTGCACTGTGTTCCGTCTGCGGTGGCCTGGTAGATGATGCCGGTCTGCAGGATCTGGCGCGGCGCGGCACCGGGGTCGAACTCGTACTTCGCGGCCATGCCCGGATATCCGTCCTGACGGACGTTGAATTCGGTTTCGACGCACGTGGTTGCCGCTGCCGGGTCGGTGCGGACCAACTGGGCGTAATCCGACAGGGTGCGGATCCCGGTCTGCTCGGCTGTCTGCCTGTTCATCGCGAGGGCATAGGTGTTGTTCATCGGGGCGGGCACGGCCCACACCATGTCGTTCGCTTCCAAGTCGGCATCGCGGACTGCTTCGTACTGCTGCTGCGAGTCGGGAAGCGGAGTTTCGTTGCCCAGGTAGTTGATCCACCCCGTTCCCGTGTACTCGTACGTCAGATCGATCTGACCGGCGAGCTGCGCCTCCCGGGTGCTGTTGGACCCTTGGATGTTGGTGAGGTCACGGACATCGGCGCCTGCCGCGGACAGTGCGAATTCGATGATGTAGCCGAGGGTGATCTGCTCCGTGAAGTCCTTGGATCCCACAGTGACCTTGACGCCGTCCAGCTCCGGGACGGGCTCGATACTGCCGGGGCCGACGGCCAGAGGCAGAGCGCCTCCGGATTCGAGGCCGCACCCGGTCATCAGTGCGCCGCACAGGGCGACGGCAACGGCGGTCCGTCTCATGCTCGTCGTTCTTCTCATCGCAGTCCCCGAGGTCCGAGGAACTGCTCCGCCAATGCGCCCAGCCAGTCGATGAACAACGCGAGCGATACCGCCAGCACTGCACCGACGACGAGAGTCACGTTGTCGCGCAACTTGTATCCGGTGTCGATGAGAATTCCCAACCCACCTGCGCTGACGAGGAAACACAGCGTCGCGGTGCCGACCGCCAGGACCAGCGACGTACGAAGACCAGCCAGAATGTAGGGAACGGCCAACGGGAACTCGATTCTGCGCAGCACCGTCATCGGCGACATGCCCTGGCCTCGACCGGCGTCGATCAACGTCCGGTCCACTTCCTGATAACCCAGAATCGTGTTGCGCAGCACCGGAAGCAACGAATAGAAGGCGATGGGCAGCACACCGATCCAGAATCCGGTCTGTCGCGTGGCGAGATAAAACAGGACGAGCAGGCCGATGGCAGGAGCGGCGGCACCGATGTTGGCGATGCCGACGAAGAACGGGGCAAGCTTGGTGTACCCCGGTCGAGTGAGTACCGTGCCCAACGGAACTGCCAACGCAACGACGATGACGACCACGGCCGCCGTGATCAGGATGTGCTGCCAGGTCAGAGTGAGAATGTTCGAGACGCTGATACTGCCCTGCTGCGTCGCCGTGAGATCACGACTGAAGGCCCAGATCAGCACGCCCGCGACCAGCACCACGACGAGCGCCGGTTGGACCAGCAGCCGAATGCGCTCGGCGCGTTTGGATGCGCCGCGCTCCGAGGCACCCTCGTCGGGTTCCGTTTCCATGTCCGGCGCCTCGGGCGTGGACGTCGTCCGTTCTGCCGTGGTCATGACTGGCTGACCTGTTCTTCCTGGTCGTCGTGATCGTGCTCGTGCGCTTCGCGCATCTTCTGCAGATGCCCGACGAGCGTGTCGATGGAGATCAGACCGACGTATTCCCCGCGTGGGCCGGTGACCACCGTGGACGCCGTGCTCTCGGCGAGCAGTGCTTCCAGTCCGTCCTGCAACGTCGACTGGATGGAGACGAGTTCGCCGATCGGAACGCCGACGCCGCGCAGCGACGATGCCGTCGCCAGATGACCGGGGGAGACCCACCGGAGCGGGCGGTTCCGGTCGTCGAGAATCAATCCCCACTGCCACTTTCGTGACGAGATCTTGGTGCGAATGTCGTCGACCGGATCGGATTCCCTGGCCGTCGGGCATTGCAGCAAGCGGACGTCACGAATTCTGGTCAGTGTCAACTGTTTCAGGGAAGCATCCGCACCGACGAATCCGGCGACCGTGTCGTTCGCAGGGTTGGCGAGAATGGCCTCGGGCGTGTCGTACTGCATGATCGACGACTGGTTTCCGAGTACCGCGATCCTGTCGCCGAGCTTGACCGCCTCGTTGAAGTCGTGCGTGACGAACACGATGGTCTTGCCCAGCTCACTCTGCAAACGCATCAACTCGTCCTGCAGCAGACCTCGGGTGATGGGGTCTACCGCACCGAACGGTTCGTCCATGAGCAGTACCGGGGGATCGGCGGCCAACGCGCGTGCGACGCCGACACGTTGCTGCTGGCCACCGGACAACTGCCGCGGGTACCTGTTTCGGTACGTGTCCGGGTCGAGTCCCACGAGATCCAGCATCTCGTCGGTGCGCTCGGAGATGCGTTTCTTGTCCCAGCCGATCAGGCCAGGGACTGTCGCAACGTTCTTCGCGATGGTCATGTGTGGAAAGAGACCGGCCTGCTGGATCGAATAGCCGATTCCGCGTCGCAGTTCGTCGGCGTCGATGCTCAAGGCGTCCTTGCCGTCGATGGTGATGGTTCCCGACGACGGCTCGATCAAGCGGTTGATCATCCGCATGGTCGTCGTCTTACCGCATCCCGACGGACCGACGAACACGACGGTCTCGCCGGCGGGAACCGTCAGCGACACGTTGTCGACGGCGGCCGTGTCCTGACCGGGGTATCGCTTGCTGACCGAGTCGAGCACGATGTCGACTCCCGAGACGTGCTGGTTGGTTGAGTTAGACACGAAGACCCCTCGAGGTGGTGAGCTTGCCGACCAGGACGAGGATGCCGTCGAGGATCAGAGCAAGGATGACGATCAGAACTGTTCCGACCAGTGCTTGCGGGACAGCGTTGGGGCTGCCGACGCGCGAAAGTCCGGAGAAGATGAGGTTCCCGAGCCCCGGGCCCTTCGCGTACGCAGCGATCGCGAGGATGCCGAAGATCATCTGGGTGCTCACGCGCATACCCGCGAGGATCGACGGCCAGGCCAGTGGCATCTCGATTCGTGCCAGAACTCGCCCTCGGTTCAATCCGACGCCCTTGGCGGCGTCCGTGACCGCCGGGTCCACCGAAGCGAGCCCGATGATGGTGTTCCTGATGATGGGAAGCAGTGCGTACAGCACCAGTGCGGTGATCGTCGGCGCGACGCCGAGACCCAGGATAGGAATCAACAGGCCCAGGAGGGCGAACGAAGGAATGGTGAGCACGGTGCTCGCCAGTGCTGTGGCGATTGCCGAGCCTGCAGGGGAGCGGTACACGAGCACACCGATCGCGACCGCAAGAATCGTTGCGATGACGATGGATTGCACCACCGCCGAGACGTGAAGGTACGAGTCGGTCAGCAATTGTTGCCGCCTGACCGATACGAAATTCCAGAGCGTGTCCATTGTGGTGCTGCCACCCTCTTTTCCCGTTCACCGGTCTTTTTCGGTGACGACGGACAATCCGACCCATCGAGAATGGCTTGACGAGCGTGATGGCAAACCTTTTTTCAGAAAGTCGTTACCTTCCGTACACACGAAACCGCCCGCCCTGCGTGAATGCAGGACGGGCGGTTCGGTGTTCTGGACGAGCGCTTACGCGCAGATCACACGTCGTAGTAGAGCTGGAACTCGTACGGGTGCGGGCGCAGGTTGACCGGAGCGATTTCCTGCTCACGCTTGAGCGAGATCCAGGTCTCGATGAGGTCGGTGGTGAAGACGCCACCCTCGGTCAGGTACTCGTGATCGGACTCGAGGCGATCGATGACGGCGTTCAGCGACGTCGGTGCCTGAGGAATGTTCTTGGCCTCCTCGGGCGGCAACTCGTAGAGATCCTTGTCGACGGGAGCGAGCGGCTCGATCTTGTTCTTGATTCCGTCGAGACCGGCCATCATCTGCGCGGCGAAGTTGAGGTACGGGTTGCCCGAGCTGTCCGGTGCACGGAACTCGAGGCGCTTGGCCTTCGGGTTGTTGCCCGTGATCGGGATACGCACGGCGGCGGAGCGGTTGCGCTGGCTGTACACGAGGTTGATGGGAGCCTCGTAGCCCGGCACCAGGCGGTGGTAGGAGTTGATCGTCGGGTTGGTGAAGGCCAACAGCGACGGAGCGTGGTGCAGGATGCCGCCGATGTAGTGGCGAGCCAGGTCCGACAGTCCGGCGTATCCGGCCTCGTCGTGGAACAGCGGCTTGCCGTCCTTCCACAGCGACTGGTGAACGTGCATGCCCGAGCCGTTGTCACCGAAGAGAGGCTTCGGCATGAACGTCGCCGACTTGCCGTGCTTCCATGCGGTGTTCTTCACGATGTACTTGAACAGCTGCAGGTCGTCCGCTGCTGCGAGCAGCGTGTTGAACTTGTAGTTGATCTCGGCCTGGCCACCGGTGCCGACCTCGTGGTGACCGCGCTCGAGTTCGAAGCCTGCGTTCTGCAGGTTGGTCGAGATCTCGTCGCGCAGGTCGACGTAGTGGTCGTACGGTGCAACGGGGAAGTATCCGCCCTTGGGGCGAACCTTGTAGCCGAGGTTGGGGCTGCCGTCGGCGTTGGCCTCGACACCGGTGTTCCAGGAGCCCGACACCGAATCGAGCTCGTAGAACGCACCGTTGATGCCGGAGTCGTAGCGAACCGAGTCGAAGATGTAGAACTCGGCCTCGGCGCCGAAGTAGGCGGTGTCGGCGATGCCGGTGGAGACCAAGTACTCCTCGGCCTTGCGTGCGACGTTGCGCGGGTCGCGGCTGTAGCTCTCACGCGTGAACGGGTCGTGCACGAAGAAGTCGATGTTCAGAGTCTTCGCGGCGCGGAACGGATCGACCTGCGCGGTCGTCACGTCGGGGAGAAGCATCATGTCCGACTCGTGGATGGACTGGAAGCCGCGGACGGACGAACCGTCGAAGGCCAGACCGTCTTCGAAGACATCCTTGTTGAACGCCGACGCCGGGATGGAGAAGTGCTGCTGGGTGCCGGGGAGATCCGTGAAACGGATGTCCACGTACTCGATGTTCTCGTCGGCGATGAACTTGATGACCTCTTCGGCCGTGGTGAACGCCACGCTTTTACTCCTTTGTCGAATTCCGTCGACCTGCACGTTATGGACCTGGTGTTGCCCACCAGTCAAGGCTGTGTTTCGCCCGTGTTACACGTCGTGCTCTCTGCATGTAACCGTGAGCGACGACGCACTGCGTCGTGCTCTCCCGAACACACTACGGTGACGGTGTCCGGGTCGGTCCCGCGCGGCGCCTATCCTGGAGTGCATGGCACGAATGACAGGTTCCTGGTTGTCCGGCCCGAACGCGGCGATGCCCGACGACGGAACCGAACAGAACTTCCCCGGGGAACGCCTCGGTCTCCCGCAGGACGGACCGGGTGCGGTTGCGGGACTCGGTCGACGAACTCTCGCGCTCCTGGTCGACTGGTTCATGTCGATGGGCATTTCCGCACTGATCATCAGCGTCACCGGTATCGGACAGTCGATGTCCACCATCACGCTTCTGGTGTGGTTCGTCCTCGGTGTTGCGTCCGTCAGCATCTTCTCGTTCACACCGGGACAGTTGATCGTCGGGATTCAGGTGGCCCGCGTCGACGCCTCTGCTCGAGTCGGCTTCGTCCGAGCCCTCGTCCGCACGTTCTTTCTCCTGTTCGTGTTCCCGGCCATCATCTCCGACCACGACGGCCGGGGCATGCATGATCGCGCCACCGGAACAGCGATGCTGCGCGGTCGGTGACCGCGCAGCATCGTCTTGGAGATATTGTTCGATCGTCAGCGGCGCTTGATGGTGCGCTGAACGCCCTTCATCTTCGCTCCACCGGGAATCGGGCCCTTCGGCATCGCCGGCCCACCCTTCGTTCCCAACGCCGACAGACGCGATTCGATGGTGTCCATGCGCTTGCTGTCGATGTTGTTGGGAAGCTTCGCCAGGTACTTCTGCAGGCCCGACAGCGGAATCTGATTGTCCCCGTTGCCGATGACGATGTCGTAGATCGGGGTGTCACCGACGAGGCGGGCAGTCTTCTTCTTCTCCTGAGCGAGAAGTGACTTCACGCGCTGAGGGGCGCCTTCGGCGACGAGAATGACACCCGGCTTGCCGATCACCCGGTGGACAGCGTCCAGCTGGGTGGTCCCGGCGATCGCGTTGGTGACGCGCCACGAGCCACGAAGGTTGTCGAGCGCCCAGGCAGCCGCACCGGCCTGGCCGTCGGCCTTCTTGTACACCGACTTCTGGACACGACGCCCGAAGATGATGAACGCGGCGAGCACGCCGAGGAGCAGACCGAACGGCAGCAGGAACCATTCGATACCGATGATCAAACCGATCAGAAACGCAATGACCGTGATTCCCACGATCGCGCCGATCATCAGCGGAAGAAGAGCCTTGTCTTCCTTCCGCTGCATCTGGAACGCCTGCCACAACTGACTGCGACGTTCTTTCGACGCCTGCTTCCGAGCGGCCTTCGCTGCTGCTTTCGCTTCTTTGCTGGGCTTACCTGCTTTGCCCGCTTTACTGCCGTTCGCCATGCTTCACAGGATACGTCCCGACATCCCGTCGTCATGCATCGCGCCGGGAGTGGGTCAGCGAGCCGCCAGACGCGCCATCAGAGAACTGGCTTCCTGCGACGCTTCGCCGCCCTCGACCAGGTGCGCCATGCTCGCCGGCAGCTCACGTCCGTGGTGCTGCATGGCCTGCGCGTACAGACGCCCGGCGCGGTACGACGAACGGACCAACGGACCGGCGAGAACACCGGCGAAACCGATCTCGGTGGCGTAATCGGAGTGCTCGACGAACTCCTCCGGCTTGACCCAACGCTCGACCGGGTGGTGCCGCGGGGAGGGACGCAGGTACTGCGTGATCGTCAGGATGTCGCATCCGGCCTCGTGGAGGTCGCGGATCGCTTCCTGGACCTCTTCCGGGGTCTCACCCATGCCGAGGATCAGGTTGGACTTGGTGACGAGGCCGTCGTTGCGCGCCGCGGTGATGACGTCCATCGACCGCTGGTACCGGAACGCGGGCCGGATTCGCTTGAAGATGCGGGGGACCGTCTCGACGTTGTGCGCGAGCACCTCGGGACGTGAGGAGAACACCTCGGCCAACTGCTCGGGGCGAGCGTTGAAATCCGGAATCAAGAGCTCGACGCCGGTGTTCGGGTTCAGCTTCTTGATGTAGCGGACCGTCTCCGCGTACAGCCATGCGCCGCCGTCGGCCAGATCGTCACGAGCGACGCCGGTGATGGTCGAGTACCGCAGACCCATCGCCTGGACACTTTCCGCGACGCGGCGGGGTTCGTCGCGGTCGAGATCCTCCGGCTTGCCGGTGTCGATCTGGCAGAAGTCGCAGCGGCGGGTGCACTGCTCACCGCCGATCAGGAACGTCGCCTCGCGGTCTTCCCAGCATTCGTAGATGTTGGGGCATCCGGCTTCCTCGCACACCGTGTGCAAGCCCTCGCGTTTGACCAGCCCCTTGAGTTCGGAATACTCCGGACCCATCTTGGCCTTGGTCTTGATCCAGTTGGGCTTGCGCTCGATCGGGGTCTCCGCGTTTCGGATCTCGAGGCGGAGTAATTTGCGTCCTTCTGGGGCCACAGTCACGGTTTCGATGCTACGCGCCGAACTTCACGGTGGTGAACTGCGGGTTGGTGGAGACTTGTACCACATCGGGGCGCGCTACTGGGTGTTCGCTGACCAGCAGAGACCCGTCGAGAGCAGCGGTGACCGCGTCCACGACCGCAGCAATCACGTCGTCGACGGTCACCTCGCGGCCCAGCTCGCTCGTGAGGGACGTGACGCCCGCGTCGGCAATGCCACACGGGACGATGGCGTCGAACCCGGACGTCGAGGAATTGCAGTTCAACGAGAACCCGTGCAGCGTGACGCCGCGCTGCACGCGAACGCCGATGGCCGCGATCTTGCGCTCGGGCAGAAGAATTCCGTCTCGGACCTCGGAGGCGAGCCACACACCCGATCGCCCGTCGATGCGTCCGCAGTCGATGCCCAGATCCGTGCACACGGCGATCAGAGCCTCCTCGACACGACGGACGTACCGCACGACGTCGATCGGCTGCGCCAACTTCACGATCGGATAGCCGACGAGTTGGCCCGGGCCGTGCCAGGTGATCTTGCCGCCGCGGTCGACCTCGATGACCGGCGTACCGTCTTTCGGGCGATCCTCGGGCGACGTGCGCCGTCCCGCGGTGTACACCGACGGATGTTCCAGCAGCAGCAACGTGTCGCGTCCGACACCCTCGGCGCGCATGTCCGCGAGTGCGCGCTGGCGATCCCACGCGTCGAGATAATCGACCGTTCCGAGCCGGGACACCTCGATGGAGTCGGAACTTTCGCGTGCGGACACAACACCTTCGGTCATAACCGTCGACGTTACGCCGACCCTGCGCGCGAACGGAATCAGCTCCCGACGGCCGCGCGCAGCGCCTCGCCGACAGTGTTGTGTTCGAACGTGAACCCGGTGTCCTCGAGGACCTTCGGGATGGCTCGCGGGCCGGTGAGGATAGCTTCCTCGGCGAACTCGCCGATCACCAGACGAAGCGCGAATCCGGGAACCACCCAGGGTGCCGGTCGCTTGATCGCTCGCGCAAAGGCGCTGTTGAACTGAGCATTGGTGACCGGAGCCGGACCCACCATGTTCACCGGACCGCGCACGGCGTCGTTCTCGATGCTGTGGATGATCCCGCCGATCTCGTCCTTCAACGAGATCCACGGAAAGTACTGACGCCCGCTACCCAGACGACCGCCGAGCGCGAGCAGATACAGCGGGCGCAGTTTGCCCATCATCCCGCCGCGGCGCGACAGGACCACTCCGCTCCGGAGCATCACCGTCCGTACCCCGCCGGCGACGGCATCGGCCGTCGCGAGTTCCCAGTCGCGGCACACTTCGGCGAGGAACCCCTCGCCGACACCGTCCGATTCGTCGACGATGCGATCGCCGGTGTCGCCGTAGAAGTTGATGCCACTGGCGTTGACGAGAGTCGGGATCCCGTGCTCCGCACAGGCACCCGCCAACACCTCGGTGGGCGTGATCCGGCTGTCGCGGACCTCCTGCTTGTACGCACCGGACCACCGCTTGTCACCGATGCCGACTCCGCAAAGATTCACCACGGCGTCACACGAGCGAAGTGCACGCTCGTCGACCGTTCCCGCCGGAGGATCCCACTGGAATTCGTCCGGCCCTGCCGGTGCGCGACGCACGAGGCGGGACACCTCGTGACCTCGTCCGCGCAACGACGCCACCAGGGCGGTACCGATCAATCCCGAAGAACCTGCAATGACGACGCGCATGGTGTTCGACGCCCCTCTCGACGGTTTCGGGGCGCCACCCGCAGTGCGAGTGGCGCCCCGATTGTGTGGTCTACCCCGATTGTTCGAGGACGATCACGTCCGGAATGTCTGGTACCTCACGATACAGACACAGCCGCGCTCGTGTCGGATCAGATACCCAGGTCCGCCTCGAACGAAGCATCTTCCAGACGCTGCTTGATCGTCGTCAGGAAACGACCGGCATCCGCACCGTCGACCAGGCGGTGATCGTAGGTCAGCGGCAGGTAGACCATCGAACGAACACCGATGGACTCGTTGCCCGCCGCATCCTTCACGACGACCGGACGCTTGACGATCGCGCCGGTACCGAGCATCGCAGCCTGCGGCGGAACCAGAATCGGCGTGTCGAACAACGCGCCCTGGCTACCGATGTTGGTGATGGTGAACGTGCCACCGGACAGCTCGTCGGGCTTGAGGCCACCGGAGCGTGCACGCGACGCGATGTCGGCGATGGCGCGAGCCAAGCCGGCCAGCGACAGATCGCCCGCGTTGTGAATGACGGGCGAGAGCAGACCCTGATCGGTGTCCACGGCGATACCGAGGTGGACATCGGCGTGGTACGTGATCTCCTTCTTGTCCTCGTCGATGCTGGCATTGACGTTCGGGTGCGCCTTGAGTGCCTCGACGACCGCCTTCGCGAAGAACGGCAGGTACGTCAGGTTGACACCCTCGTTCTTGGAGAACGTCGACTTCGCCTTCGTGCGCAGCGCAGCGATCGTCGTGACATCGACCTCGAACGTCTGCGTGAGCTGAGCCGTGGTCTGCAGCGACTCACGCGTCTTCTTCGCCGTGATCTGACGGATGCGGTTGATCTTCTGAGTCGTACCGCGAAGGTGAGCGAGCTCGGGGCGAACGCCTGCGGTAGCCGGAGCCGCCGGAGCGGACGCGGCAGCGGGAGCCGCGGCCGGCGCCTCGGCCTGAGCGGGAGCCTTCTTCGCTTCCGCTGCGGCGAGCACATCCTGCTTGCGGATACGCCCGCCGACACCGGTGCCCTTGACCTCGGAGAGGTCGACATCGTTGTCCGCGGCGAGCTTGCGCACGAGAGGAGTCACGTACGGAGTCGCGTCACCGGACGGTGCGGACTCCTGCTTCTTCGGAGCTTCCTGCTTGGGAGCTTCCTGCTTGGGAGCTTCTGCCTTCGGGGCTTCCTGCTTGGGAGCTTCCTGCTTTGGGGCTTCCTTGGGTGCTTCCTGCTTGGGTGCTTCCGCGACCGGCTCGGGCTTCTTCTCCGGCTCGGGAGCCTTCTCGGGCTCGGGGGCCTTCTCAGCCGGTGCACCGGACCCGATCACCGCGAGCTGACCACCGATCTCGACGGTGTCGTCTTCCTCGGCGTTGATCTCGAGCAGCGTGCCTGCGACGGGGGACGGAATCTCGGTGTCGACCTTGTCGGTGGAGACCTCGAGCAGTGGCTCGTCGACCGCAACCTCGTCGCCGACCGCCTTCAGCCACCGCGTGACGGTTCCTTCGGTCACGGACTCGCCCAGCTCGGGCATCTTCACCGGGGTGCCCGAGCCGCTCGAGTCGGACTTCGCAGCGGGAGCCGCGTCCTCTGCCGGTGCCTCTTCCTCGGCCTGAGGCTCGGGCTCGGCGGCCGGTGTGGGCTCTTCCTCGGCTGCCTCGGGCTCTGCAGCGGGCGCGGACTCTTCGCCTGCGTCGCCGATCTGCGCGAGCTCGCCACCGATCTCGACGGTGTCGTCTTCCTGAGCCACGATCTTCGTCAGAACGCCAGCAGCGGGGGACGGGATTTCGGTATCGACTTTGTCCGTCGATACTTCGAGCAACGGTTCGTCGACCTCGACGGTGTCGCCCTCCTGCTTGAGCCACCTCGTGACAGTTCCCTCGGTGACGCTCTCACCAAGAGCTGGCATCTGGACGGAGAAGGCCATGTCTGTTGACTCCTCGACAGTTGTATGCGGGTAAATTCAGTTCCTACGACTTGTGGTCGCAGAACAGTGTGTGGAAACCAGTGCTGAAACTATTGTGCTGGCGCTGCAAGGTTCGCGGACGATACTTGCGTTAATTGCGACGAGGTGGTCGACGGACGTCCGCGCCAGGGCGCCCGAACCGGATGTGGCGAGACGGTTGGCCGAAGACGATCGGCTGACTCCAGCTGGCACCTCTACGCCCTTCCATCCGCGATCGGCAATCTTTCTCGACAACGAGAGAGTTGAACCCTCTACCTTCATCCTTCCATCCCTCGGCGTCGCATGTTCCCCGAGGGCTGATCTCGGACTGGCAAACTGGTGAGTAACACGAAGTGCGTGATCCGCGACGACAGAATGACGCACCGATGACAGGAGTCAAGCAGTGGGCTTGTTCGATCGTTTCTCTCGACGCGGCACTGGAGGTAGACGAGCCAAGGAGGGCTCGACCGCGCAGTACCTCGCGGACTGGACCGCGGCCAGGATCGGCGTCGAGGCGTACGTGGAACCGAAGACGACAGTGACTCCTGTCACTGTGGTTCTGGTAGCCAACGACGGCGAGTGGACGCGCCGTGCCGTCGACGAGCGCGATATCCGAAAGATCGGCCCGGACCTGAAGATTCCCGTCTACGACGTCCGCAAGACCCGCTACCCCCAGCGCATGCGTGACTACGACGCGCGTCAGAAGATCCTGCGCAAGCGAGCCGAAGGTATGTGAGTGGAAATGTAGGCGGTCTCAAGCCGTAGGCCAGGGCCTACATTTCCACTCACACAGCCGGGGGGCTAGCCGTTCTCGACGATGTCTTCGAGTACTGCGAACATCGTCCGCACCGGCACACCCGTGCCGCCCTTGCCGAAGTAACCGAACGGCCCACCCGTGTTGTAGGCAGGACCGGCGACGTCGATGTGCGCCCACTCGACACCCTCGGCGACGAACTCCTTCAGGAACAGTGCCGCCGCCAACATTCCGCCCGCACGACCGTTGGTGACGTTCGCCAGATCCGCGACCTTGGAATCCAGTTCGCGGCGAATCTCCTTCGGCAACGGCATAGCCCAACCGTCCTCGCCGACGGCCTGCGACAGCGCCGCGACGCGGTCACGGAACGCGTCCGTGCCCATGACGCCAGGCGTGCGGTTGCCGAGCGCGACGACCTGCGCGCCGGTCAGCGTCGCCGTGTCGATCAGGTAATCCGGGTCGTCCTCACAGGCACGCACGATGGCGTCGGCGAGAACAAGGCGTCCTTCGGCGTCGGTGTTGATGACCTCGACGGTGATGCCGCCGTACTGGGTCAACACGTCACCGGGACGCTGCGCGGTCCCGGACGGCATGTTCTCCGCCATCGGAACGGTAGCGACGACGTCGAGCGCGAGACCGACTTTGGCGGCGAGGATGACCGTCGCGATGACGGCGGCGGCGCCGGCCATGTCGGACGTCATGTTCTCCATGCCCGCGGCAGGCTTGATGGAGATGCCGCCGGTGTCGAACGTGATGCCCTTGCCGACGAGCGCGACCTTCTTCGACTTTCGCTTGCCTCCCGAATGGCTCAGCCGAACAAGCCGCGGCAGCCTCGACGAGCCCTTGCCGACGCCGTGGATGCCGCCGTACCCACCCTTTTCCAGCGCTTTGTCGTCGAGAATCTGGACACTCAGACCCGCCGCGGTGCCCAGTTCCTTGGCGCGCGCCGCGAACTCCTCGGGGTAGAGGTGGCTCGGGGGAGTGTTGACGAAGTCACGCGCGAGCGCGACGGACTCGGCAATGGCCAGTGACCGCGCCAGCTCCGACTTCGGCTCACGCGCACGAGGATTCGCCACGAGAAGTTCGACCCGAGCGACCGGGCCTGCGTCCGGACCCGGTGCGGACAGTGCGGACTTGAACTCGGTGAACGTGTACGCGCCGAGGTAGAAACCCTCGGCGGTCGCACCGAGATCCAGCGAGGACAGAGTGGTGGCAACGGTTCCCGTACCGCTCAGTGCGCGAGCCGCGGTGCCGGCCGACCGCCGGATGCGCTCGTCGTCGATGTCCGCCGACGCGCCGAGGCCCACACCGAGAACACTGGAGACACCCAGTGCGGAGGGCGCGGGAATGCGCGTGAGTTCGTCCGCCTTGCCCGTTGCGCCGACGCTGTCGAACGCGTCGAACAACGTCGTCGCGACGGCGTCGTCGAAGACGTCCTCGTCGGTGTGCAGTTCCAGCCCTTCGTCACTCGTGCTGAGTGCGACGACGAGCACGTCGACGTTCCTGCCGATTCGGCCGGCCAGCGCCAGCTCGGGTCCGAGAGTGCGGGATGAAGTCGAGGGCACGTGGCAGCTCCTACAGAGGGATCGATTGTGTCGGTCGGCTTCGATGGTAGTGACCCCCTCGGTGATGATCACCGCCGCGAGGGCTGTTGTCCGCTAGCGTTGGCGACCATGAGTGAAGCCGAGCTCGTTCGAGGTCCCGCGCACACCGTTCACGTCGAACTCGGTGCCACGTTCGCACCGTTCGGTGGTTGGGAGATGCCGGTGTCCTACGCCGGGGTCGTCGCCGAACACAAGGCCGTTCGAGAATCCGTCGGCGTCTTCGACGTCAGCCACCTCGGCAAGGCGATCGTCAGTGGACCGGGTGCAGCAGCATACGTCGACGCGACGTTGACCAACGATCTCGGCCGCATCCGGCCGGGCAAAGCCCAGTACACGTTGTGCTGCACCGAGTCCGGCGGGGTCGTCGACGACCTCATCGCCTACTACGTGAGCGACGAAGAGGTGTTCCTCGTTCCGAATGCCGCCAACACCGCAGCGGTAGTCGCGGCGCTGGCGGCGCAGGCACCCGACGATGTCACCGTCGCCGATCTGCACCGAGACTTCGGCGTGCTCGCCGTCCAGGGTCCGGGATCACGCGCAGTCGTGGAGAGCCTGGGCCTCCCGGCGAACATGGAATACATGGCCTTCGCGGACGCGACGTGGCAGGGGAAGTCGGTGAGGGTGTGCCGTACCGGCTACACCGGAGAACACGGGTACGAACTGATCCCCGCGTGGTCCGACACGGAAGCGCTGCTGCGCGCGCTGGCCGACGAGGTTCGAGGCGCCGGCGGGCAGGTCGCCGGACTCGGTGCCCGAGATACCTTGCGCACCGAGATGGGTTACCCACTGCACGGCCACGAACTGTCGCTGGACATATCCCCGCTCCAGGCCCGCTGCGGGTGGGCGATCGGCTGGAAGAAGGAACAGTTCTGGGGCAAGAACGCTCTCGCCGCGGAGAAGGCAGCAGGCCCCGTGCGCGTGCTCCGTGGAGTCAAGGCACTCGACCGAGGTGTCCTTCGCCCCGGCCTCACCGTCACACACGGCGGAGAGCCGATCGGAATCACCACGTCCGGCACTTTCTCGCCCTCGCTCGGAGTCGGAATCGCTCTTGCATTGCTCGATTCGAGCGCCGCGGTGACACCGGGAGACACTGTGGAGGTCGACGTGCGTGGCCGCGCCCTGGCGTGCGAGGTAGTCGCTCCACCCTTCGTCTCCGCCAACACCAAGTGAATAGCCGTGTGCGCGGAGGATTAAGATTCCACACATGACAGGCACTCCCGAATTCACCCGCGTGCAGCACCCCTCTCCGGCGCCGTCGGAAGCCAGAGAAGCAGTACTGGCCGCGCCCGGGTTCGGGAAGTTCTTCACCGACCACATGGCCATCATCGACTACACCGCCGAGAAGGGCTGGTACCAGCCGACGATCGCGCCGTACGGTCCCATCGAGCTCGACCCTGCCGCGATGGTTCTTCACTACGGCCAAGCCATCTTCGAAGGCCTGAAGGTGTACCGCCAGCCGAGTGGAGAATTCGCGTCGTTCCGAGTGCTGTCCAACGCGGAGCGCTTCCGTACGTCGGCGAAGCGGCTCGCGATGCCGGAACTACCCGACGAACTTTTCCTCGGATCGATCGAGCAACTGCTCGCTGTCGATCACGAGTGGGTTCCCGAGGCCGGCGGCGAAGACGCCCTGTACCTGCGTCCGTACATGTTCTCCACCGAGGCAGGCCTCGGAGTCCGGCCGGCGGACGATTACCGCTACATGCTCATCGCGTCACCCGCAGGCGCCTACTTCCCACGTGGCGTCAAGCCCGTCAAGGTGTGGCTCTCGACCGAGTACGTTCGGGCCGCGCCAGGAGGCACCGGTGCAGCCAAGTTCGCGGGCAACTACGCCGCGTCGCTCCTCGCACAGGCCCAGGCCAGCGACGAAGGCTGCGATCAGGTGGTCTGGCTCGACGCCATCGAGCGGCGCTACGTCGAAGAAATGGGTGGAATGAACCTGTTCTTCGTCTTCGGCTCCGGATCCGACGCCCGGCTCGTCACCCCGTCCTTGTCGGGCTCGCTTCTGCCGGGCATCACGCGCGACTCGTTGCTGACGCTGGCAACGGACTCCGGCATCCCCGTCGAGGAACGCCGGATCTCCACCGAGGAATGGCGCAAGGGCGCTGAATCGGGCGAGATCACCGAGGTCTTCGCATGCGGAACCGCCGCCGTCATCACCCCGGTCGGAACCGTGAAGTCCGCCGACGGTGAATTCGCCATCGCCGACGGCGAGCCCGGCGAAGTGACCCTCGCGCTCCGGGACACGCTGACCGGAATTCAGCGCGGCACCTTCGCCGACACGCACGGCTGGATGACCAAGCTCGGCTGACCAGTCTGCCTTCCGCGGATCGTCCGGTCAGGCGGAAGGCAGCCCCGCCAGCAACCCCACCACGACGATCGTCGTCGTCGTCTCCACAGCTGCGCCCAGAACGTCTCCGCTGACACCGCCGAACCGTCGGACACAATGCCGGACGCCCAGTGCGGCCGCGCCCAACGCGATGACGAGTACCAGCGGGCCCTGCCACCACCGACCGTCGACGGCGAGAGTCGATGCTGCAACAGCCAGTACCGCCCACGTGGACACCACGACGCGGGACTGCGAATCCGCAACCAGCGCACCGAAACCGGTGTCCGACGCGGGCCGGACGCCGCGTCGACACGCGAGAACGACGGCGACGCGCCCGGCAGCGACAGCGACGACGACAGACCACCACTGCTCGGCCGAGGCGAGAGCGCCGAACCCGGCGGCCTGAACGAGCATCACCAACCCGATGGCCGCGACGCCGAACGGGCCTGCGCTTCCGGACCGCATCACTTCACGGGCGCGCTCGGGTGGCCCATAGCACCCCAGTCCGTCAGCGGTGTCCGCCAGCCCGTCGATGTGCATGCCTCGGGTCAGCAATGCGAGCGCAACGACGCCCAACGCCCCGGCCAGCACGGCAGGCAGAGACGCGGCAACCACGCCGATCCACAGAACGGCCGCCGCCGACACACCGAGCCCGACTCCCACCAGCGGTGTCCACCCGATCGCCGCACGGGCGTCGTCGCGACCGACCGTCTCCGGGCCGCGCACCGGCACAACCGTCAACCACGACAGTGCCAGGCGCGGTCCGATGAGCATTACGTGGTGGTGGTCTCGGTGCTGACCCCCGCGGCAGAGAACGTGGACATCTCACCGAGGGTCGCCACTGCCGCATGCACCACGTTGAGTGCAACAAGTGCACCCGAGCCTTCCCCGAGCCGCATGTCGAGTTCGAGGACCGGCTCGATACGCAAGTGGCGCAGTGCAATCGAATGAGCCGGCTCGGTCGAGCGATGACCGGCAACCCACCATTCACGCCCACCGCGAGCCGATTCCTCCGCGACCAACGCCGCAGCAGTGACGACGAGGCCGTCGAGAATCACCGGCGTACGACGGTGTGCTGCCTGCGCGAGAAAGCCCGCCATGGCCGCGATGTCGGCGCCCCCGGCGACTCGAAGCAACGCCACCGGATCCTTCACGACGGGCCGTGCCCGGCGCATCGCGTCACGGATCGCTGCGGTCTTCCTGATCCAACCTGCGTCGTCGACGCCGGTTCCCCGCCCGACCGCGGCGACGGGTTCGGTGTCGGTGAGCGCGGCGATCAACGTTGTTGCGGGAGTGGTGTTTCCGATTCCCATGTCGCCCGCGATCAGCAGATCGGCACCGCCGTCGACCTCCTCGTCCGCCACTGCGCGGCCCGCGTCGATCGCGGCGAGAACCTCGTCGGACGTCAGCGCATCCTCCCGGTCGATGGAACCGCTGGACCGGCGAACCTTGTACGCGCTCACCGTCGAATCGGTGTCGGTCGCGACCGAGATGTCCACGACCCGAACCGACGCCCCGGCAACCCCGGCAAGCGCATTGACCGCAGCGCCGCCGGCAGTGAAGTTGGCGACCATCTGCGCGGTGACCTCTGGCGGGTACGCCGACACCCCGTGCGCAGCCACACCGTGATCACCGGCGAACACCACCACTCGTGGCCTGACGATCGGCGACGGAGGGCATCGGTCCTGGCAGGCGGACACCCACTCGCCGAGCTCCTCGAGCCGCCCGAGGCTGCCCACGGGCTTGGTCAGCGATCGCTGCAGCTCCGAAGCCTGCACTCGCGACTCCGCCGACGGAGGTGCCACGGGGCGCAGGGGCGTCGAGAAGTCCTCGGACTCCGAAGGGGCTGTCACAGGCGACCTTTCATCGAAAATCGGAACCGCTGTCATCGTCGGTCGTCGGGTCGTCGGACTTCAGCGGCAGCGGGAGGCCGGCGACGACCAGAACGACCGTCTCGCACGTGGCGGCCAGTCGGGAATTGAGGGTACCCATCTCGTCCTGGAACAGCCTGCCCGAGCGAGTCGCGGGAACCACGCCCCACCCCACCTCGGGACTGACGAGAACCAGATCGCCCCGGTACCGCTGCACGGCCGCACACAGCGCGTCGGTGGCTGGCGCGACGGTTCCTCGCGGCAGATCCCAGGCACCGGCGTCGTCGAGGGCGCCGGTCAACCAGGTGCCGAGATCGTCGACGATCGTCGTACCCGGATGTGCTTCGCGCAGCGTCTCCACCAACCCGTCCGACGACTCCACGGTGGACCACTCCGATGGACGACGCGCGCGGTGCGCGTCCAGACGAGCATCCCAATCCGCGTCGCCGGCGATGCGGCGTCCCGTCGCGACATATCGAACAACAGGCGCCTCGGCGGCAAGAGATTCCGCGTACGCAGACTTACCCGACCGCGTACCCCCGAGGACGAGCGTGCGCCGCACGGTACTCACGTGGGCCGCAGCGGTCAGACTGCTGCGCCGCGCTCGACGCGTGGCTTCGGCGCGCGCATCTTGCGCAACTGCGACGCGCGGACGAACGCGTACCAACCGAGGCGGAAACCACCGTCGGTGGTGTCCGGGAAACGCTCACGCACCCGATTGTTGATCTGACGGCCGATGAAGATGCCCTCGATCACCATGAACAGCATCATGACGAACATCGCGAGAGTCACGAACGCCTGAACGGCCGGGCTGAGAAACAACGCGAAGATCAGGAGTAACGCCAACGGCATGAACAAGCCGACGAGGTTGCGTCGTGCATCCACCAGATCGCGCGCAAAGGCCCGAACCGGACCCTTGTCGCGGGGGAGCAGGTACTTGTCCTCACCGGCCAGCATCCGTTCACGACGCTCGGCAGAGGCAGCACGCCGCTCGGCTGCGGCTTTCTTCCGGTCGTCCTTGGAGCCGCGGTTCGCTTTCCTGCGCTCGCGGGCTTCCTTGCTCGTCATCGGCGGTGGGGCGACCGGACCGCGGCGCCGCGCCTCGGCTTCCCGACGCTTCGGCGTCGGGCGACCCTTGCCGACGGCAGGAGCCGTCTGGTCCGTGGCGGGGGACTCGACGGACTTCGAATCGTCCCCGTCCGAATTGTCAGAGTTTCCGCGGCGTAGCAACTTCACCCTCCCAGGTTATGGGATGACGACGAAGTCCTGAACACCGGCCGCGTCGCACACGTCCGAAGTGCGGGGTTTCATACGATCGAATCGGTCTTCGACGCCCGTGGCTCGTGAGGAATAAGCGGGAGCGGAGTACGGTTGAGGCGTTCACGGGTTTGGTACGACTGACAGGGAGAGCCCATGACCGTCTCGAACGAGACCATCACGCACAAGGTCACGATGACAGAAGCCGCGTCGTCGAAGGCCAAGGCGTTGCTGGATCAAGAAGGCCGCGACGACCTCGCACTGCGCATTGCTGTGCAGCCCGGTGGTTGCGCGGGTCTGCGCTATCAGCTCTTCTTCGACGATCGAAGCCTCGACGGCGACCTCGCGGTCGACTTCAACGGCGTCACGCTCGCCGTGGACCGGATGAGTGCTCCGTACGTCGAGGGTGCGTCCATCGATTTCGTGGACACCATCGAGAAGCAGGGCTTCACGATCGACAACCCGAATGCCACAGGCTCGTGCGCCTGCGGTGATTCGTTCAACTGAGTTTTCAGCACAACCTCTGACCGGTACTCGCTCGCGGGTACCGGTCAGAGGTCTGTTCACACCCAATCGCCACGTGAGTGGAAATGTAGCCCAGGGGGCACATTTCCACTCACATAGCCCGTCTCGCCAACCGAAAGGCCCACCCACGTGACACTCGCGGTATCGGGATCGATAGCCACCGATCACCTCATGCGATTTCCGGGCAAGTTCGCCGAGCAGATCGTTGCCGATCAGCTGTCGAACATCTCGCTCAGCTTCCTCGTCGACGATCTGGTGATCCGCAAAGGCGGAGTCGGCGGGAACATCGCATACGCACTCGGTGTCCTCGGCGGATCACCGCTTCTCGTGGGAGCCGTCGGACCGGACTTCGGCGAGTACCGCGCGTGGTTGGAAGCCAACGGCGTCGACTGCGGGGGCGTGCGAGTCTCGGAGTCCGCGCACACCGCTCGATTCGTGTGCACGACCGACGAGGACATGGCTCAGATCGCCTCGTTCTACCCCGGTGCGATGAGCGAAGCTCGTGACATCACGATCGACGGATTGGTGTCCTCGAGTCCCATCGAACTCGTTCTCATCGGTGCCAACGATCCCGACGCGATGATCGCGCACACCGACCAATGCCGCGCGAGCGGAATTCCGTTCGCAGCCGATCCGTCGCAGCAGCTGGCGCGACTGACCGGCGAGCAGGCAATTGCCCTCGTCGACGGCGCGACCTACTTGTTCACGAACGAATACGAGTGGGGACTGCTGCGTCAGAAGACCGGACTGTCCGAGGCGGAAATCGCCGCGAAGGTCGGACTGCGAGTCACCACGCTCGGCAAATCCGGTGTGGAGATCGTCGCCGCCGACGGTACGAGGACGCATGTCGAGGTCGTACCGGAAACAAGCAAGGTCGACCCGACCGGCGTCGGTGACGGATTCCGCGCTGGATTCCTGCTCGCGCACCGCGCCGGTGCGACGGTCGAGCGCGCCGCCCAGCTCGGCTCGCTCGTCGCGGTTCTCGTGCTCGAGACCACCGGTACTCAGGAATGGACCTTCGTGCGCGACGACGCACTGAAACGTCTCGGCGCGGCCTACGGCTCCGTCGCGGCCGAGGAGATCGGCGCACTCCTGCCGTCGTAGGGCGCTCGGTATCGCAGTCCTCACGTCGATGGCCCGCACGCAACAGTCGAGATCGTTGCGTGCGGGCCATCGAAGTTCAGGTAGAGATTCAAACCAGCCTGTGCGCCGTCAGAGGTCCACCGGGTATGTCGGCTCCGCGATCTCCGGGACGATCCGCTTCTCCACGAAGATCCCGTGCCACACCATGAAGATCAACACGGTCCACAGCCGTCGGCTGTGATCGGACTTGCCGTCGCGGTGCTCGTTCAGCATCGCGGTGATGGCCGCCTTGTTGAGGATGTGATCGGTCTCCGACGCGGCGATCTGCTCGTGCGCCCAATCGAACAATTCGGTTCCGCGTAGCCAGTGCCGAAGAGGGACCGGGAAGCCCAGTTTCGCGCGATGCAGAACATGGCCGGGCACGATTCCTTCGAGCGCCTGCCGCAGGGCGTACTTGGTGGTGTCCTTCGTGATCTTCTGCTCCAACGGCAGCTTCTCGGCGACCGCGAACACCTCGTTGTCGAGGAACGGGACACGCAGTTCGAGGGAATTCGCCATGGTGATCTTGTCTGCCTTGACCAGAATGTCGCCGCGCAACCACGTGAACAGATCGAGGTGCTGCATTCTCGCCACCGGATCCCAGCCCTGCGACTGTGCATAGATCGGCGCCGTCACGTCCGTGTGCGTCCACTCCGGACGGAAATCGCGCAGTACCGCCCTGAGCTGAGCGTCCCCGAAACTCCGCGCATTGCCGTAATAGCGCTCCTCGAGCGACATGGATCCGCGGTGCAGCAAACTTTTACCCCGCGTACCGTCGGGAATCCTCTCGCTCAGAGCGCCCGCCGCGCGACGCAGACCCCTCGGCAGGTACTCGAAAGGTTTGAGCGACAGCGGCTCCCGATAGATGGTGTAGCCACCGAAAAGCTCGTCGGCGCCTTCACCCGACAACACGACTTTGACGTGTTTGCGTGCTTCCTTCGCCACGAAGTAGAGCGGCACCAGAGCCGGATCCGCGACCGGATCGTCGAGGTACCAGACGATCTCCGGAATCGACGCTGCGAACTCCTCGGGGCCGACGACCTTGACGACATGCCGAGCCCCGATCGCGGCGGCCGACTCCGCGGCCACATCGACCTCCGAGTAGCCCTCACGCTCGAAGCCGGTGGTGAACGTGATCAGGTTCGGATTGTGGCGCATCGCCAGAGCCGCGATGGCGGTCGAGTCGATGCCGCCCGACAGGAACGATCCGACGGTGACATCGGCCCGCATGTGCTTGGCGACCGAATCCTCCAGCGCCTCGGCGATCTCCTTGTAGCGAGCCGCCTCGGAACCCGCCGCGAACGGCTTCACCGGGAACTTCGGCGTGAAGTACCGAGTGACCACCGGAGTCCCACCGGGGGAGAGGGTCGCGTAGCAACCGGACTCGAGGCGTCGGATCTCACGATGCAGCGTCTCCGGCTCGGGTACGTACTGCAACACCGTGTAGTGCTCGGTTGCTCTCGCGTCGAGGTCAGTGCCGATACCCACCAGGTCCGTCAGCTCCAGCAAGCTCTTCTTCTCGCTGCCGAACGCGGTGCCGCCCGGACCGGTCGCCATGAACAGCGGCTTGATACCGAACGGGTCACGCGCCAGAAACAGCTCGCGCGTTTCCGTGTCCCAGATGGCGAACCCGAACATGCCACGCAGCCGGCGCACAGCCGTCGGACCCCAGTAGTGGAAAGCCGCCACGATGGACTCGCCGTCGCCCTCGGTGAAGAACTCGGCGCCGTGATCGCGAGAGAGTTCCTCCCGCAGTTCGAGGTAGTTGTAGATTTCGCCGTTGAACGTCAGTGCGTAACGCGTCGGGTTCTCGGGCGGCCCCCACCGAAGCGGCTGATGTGAATGAGCGATGTCGATGATCGACAGACGATTGAATCCATAGATGATGTCGTCGTCGTGCCAGGTGCCCGGTTCGTCCGGTCCGCGGTGGCGCATGCAGTGCATGGCGGAGGACACGAGGTCGACTCCCGCAGCATCGGTGCCGGTCGACGTCAGTACACCGAGTAGTCCACACACAGCGTCTGCTACCTCGTTTCGCAGTTGGGGATTGGTCCGCTGCCACGGCGTCAGCATCCTGACGCCCCAGGCGGCACGGAAACCTCGAGTATGCCGCAGACACGGTACGCGCAACGCGGGCGACCCAAGAGTGGTGATGCGACGGCTTTGGTCTACGCTGCGTAGTACTAGGGCATCCGCATGTGGAAGCCCTCATTCTTCAGTGGTGAGCGATCAGGAAGGCGTGAACGTGGCGCAGAGTCGGATCCTTCGGCGAGCTGGGCTAACAGTATTTCTCGGCTTGGCCGCGTTGCTGTTGTCGGGTTGTTCCATCGACAACGATGTTCTGCGCTTCGGCTTTCCGTCGGGCATTACTCCCCAGGGCAAGTCGATTCGAGAATTGTGGACCTGGTCCGTGGTGGCAGCCCTGATCATGGGCATCATCGTGTGGGCCCTGATCTTCTGGGTGGTCATCTTCCACCGCAAGAAGAAGGACTCGCCCGAGTTCCCGCGTCAGACGGCATACAACGTGCCCTTGGAGCTGTTCTACACCGCAGTTCCCTTCGTCATCATCGCGGTGCTGTTCTACTTCACCGTCGTCGTGCAGAACTACGTCGACGAGAAGGAACCGAATCCGGATGTGACCGTCGACGTGACGGCGTACCAGTGGAACTGGAAGTTCGGCTACCAGACGGTGGACCTGAAGGACGGCGTCGTCAAGTACGACGGCACCGACCTCGAAGCGCAGGCTGCAGCCGAAGCCGCCGCCGATCCAGGTGAGGGTGCCGAAGGTAGCGAGGACGGCGAATTCGTTCCCGGCGCAATCCACGGTGCAAGCCCGCAGGATCTGTCCTACCTGCACTACAACAAGATCGAGACCGTCGGCACCAGCAACGAGATTCCGGTTCTGGTCCTCCCGACCGGTAAGCGCATCGAGTTCGTTCTTGCCTCCTCGGACGTCATCCACGGTTTCTGGGTTCCCGAGTTCCTCTTCAAGCGAGACGTCCTCCCGAACCCGAAGGAAAACCACTCGGACAACGTCTTCCAGATCTCCGAGATCGAACGCGAAGGCGCCTTCGTCGGCCGCTGCACCGAAATGTGCGGCACATTCCACGCCATGATGAACTTCGAGGTGCGCGCAGTATCCCCGGACGACTTCCAGGAATACATCGAGCTTCGCAAGCCCGAATCCGACGGCGGAGAAGGCCTCACCAACGCTCAGGCGCTGGAAGCAATCGGCCAGTCCCCGATCGCCACCAGCACCATCCCGTTCACCACGGACCGCTCGCAGAAGTCCGAATCCGTCGCCGAAGGCAACTGACCCAGGAAGAATGCTGAAATGAAAATCGAAGCCAAGATCTTCGAGATCCTGACTGTCTTCTTTCTTCTCGTCGGGATCGTGTACGCCCTCTTCACCGGATTCTCACGGACCGGCGTCGAATGGGCAGGTGTCACGGCCATCGCACTGTCGGTCGGTCTGACACTCATCATCGGAACGTACTTCCGATTCGTCGCCCGTCGTCTCGACACTCGTCCCGAAGACTTCGACGATGCAGAGATCAGCGACGGCGCAGGCGATCTGGGCTTCTTCAGCCCCGGAAGCTTCTGGCCGATCCTGCTCGCCGGCGCCGCATCGGTCACCGCCATCGGATTCGCGTTCTTCCTCTGGTGGCTCATCGCCTTCGGTGTCGTGCTCGTCCTGTCGGCAGCCGCCGGACTGGTGTTCGAGTACCACCTCGGACCAGAGAAGCACTGAATTCACACAGCTCACACGACGACTGACGCCGACTCCCGATTGGGGGTCGGCGTCAGTCGTTTCTGCGTGTCGTACAGCGGCCACGTAACAGTCTTTGCCCGACGGACTCCGCACGGTGGGTCCAGTGAGTCCCTCAGGACGCGTCGGCCTGACGATCGGCGTCGGCAAGGGTGGCCGCAACCTGATCGAGCGACAAGCCCAGCGTCCGGCACAGCGCCGCAACAGTGAAGAACGCAGGCGTCGGAATCCGGCCCGTCTCGATCTTGCGCAACGTCTCCACCGAAATCCCCGCCTGCGCCGCAACATCCGTCATCGTCCTCGGCCCGCGAGTAGAGCGAAGCAACTCACCCAAGCGAAGACCTCTCGACAGCTCCTCGGGGGACAACGGAATACGAACCATGTCACCAATAGTAATACCGGCCCACGCCGTCCAAGACCTCCGCCTCGCTGGGTAGCCGCACCGAACGTCACGTTCAGTCACTCTGAGTGACCGAACGCCACATTCGGTCCTGAAGGTGGACTTTCCGAGGTGACCGAACGTCACGTTCAGTCACTTGGAGTGACCGAACGCCACATTCGGTCCTACAGGTGGACTTTCCGAGGTGACCGAACGTCACGTTCAGTCACTTGGAGTGACCGAACGCCACGTTCGGTCCGCGAGGGAGCCGGGAGGCAGACGGGTGAAGGGTGCCGGATGCAGGAGGGTGGGGGAGGGGAGGGGGTACGACACACGACGAGGGCGGCACCGGATCGGTGCCGCCCTCGTCGTGGTTCTGCGTGTAGCTAGTGCTCGCTGTCGCTTTCCTGGCGTGCGGGTGAGTGATCACCGTTGCCGTTCGAAGCGTGGCCGTTCGAGCCGTTGCCGTTGTGACCGTTGGCCCCGTTGCCGTTGCCGTTGTGGCCGTTGCCATTGTGGCCGTTGCCGTTGTGGCCGTTGCCGTTGTGGCCGTTGGAACCGTTGCCGTACAGCGACGTCTGGTAGTCCTTCAGCATTTTCAGCTGCTCGAGTTCGCCGTGGTGCAGTGCTTCCTCGAGTGCCTTGCTTTCGGAGACAGGGTCGGGACGGAAGAGCGATCCGGATCCGGGCTTGCCGGCCGAGCCGAGCTTGCTCATCTTCTTCGGGACAGCTGCGCCCTGGTAAGGCAGAGCGATGGGGTGTCCGTGGTCGTCGACAGGTCCGAGCGGCTGGTGCACCTCCACGTACTGACCGTGGGGGAGACGCTTGATGATGCCGGTCTCGATTCCGTGGTCGAGTACTGCGCGGTCACTGCGCTGCAAGCCGATGCAGAAGCGGTAGGCCACGAAGTAGGCGATGGGCGGCAACACCAGTATGCCGATACGGCCGATCCACGTCATTGCGTTCAGGGAGATGTCGAGCTTGTACGCAATGATGTCGTTGATGCAGGAGAGCGTTGCCACCACGTAGAACGCCAGAGCCATGGCACCGATCGCGGTGCGGACCGGTACGTCGCGGGGACGCTGCAGCAGGTTGTGATGAGCAGTGTCTCCGGTGAGGCGCTTCTCGATCCACGGGTACGCGATCATCACGGTGAAGACGAGGCCCATGATCAGGGCGACTGCGAACACTGCGGGGATCGTGTAGCGGTTGGCGATGTAGATGTCCCATGCCGGCCACAGTCGGGCCAGTCCGTCTGTCCACATCATGTAGAAGTCGGGCTGCGAGCCGGCGGATACCTGAGCCGGGTTGTACGGGCCGAGGTTCCAGACCGGGTTGATCTGCAGCAGACCGCCCATGAGTGCGAGTACACCGAACGTGACTGCGAAGAACGCACCGGACTTGACGGCGAAGACCGGGAGAATGCGAACGCCGACGACGTTCTTCTCGGTGCGGCCGGGTCCGGGGAACTGCGTGTGCTTCTGGTACCAGACGAGTGCCAGGTGAGCCGCGATCAGCGCGAGGATGATAGCGGGCAGCAGTAGAACGTGGGCGACGTACAGGCGCGGGATGATGATCGTGCCGGGGAAGTCGCCGTCGAAGATCAGCCAGTGCAGCCACGTTCCGACGATCGGGACGCTCATCGTGATGCCGGAGAACGCGGCGCGGAGGCCGGTGCCGGAGAGCAGGTCGTCGGGGAGGGAGTATCCGAAGAAGCCTTCGAACATCGCGAGGATCAGCAGCAGGCAGCCGATGACCCAGTTGGCCTCACGGGGGCGACGGAACGCACCGGTGAAGAAAATGCGCATCATGTGGACGATGATCGACGCGGCGAACATCAGCGCTGCCCAGTGGTGGATCTGCCGCATGAACAGACCACCGCGGACCTCGAACGAGATGTCCAGTGTCGTGGCGTACGCCCGAGACATGGTGACACCGCGAAGCGGTTCGTAGATGCCGTTGTACTCGACCTCGCTGAGCGAGGGGTCGAAGAACAGCGTCAGGAAGACACCGGACAGCAACAGGATGATGAAGCTGTACAGCGCGATCTCGCCGAGAAGAAACGACCAGTGCGTCGGGAACACCTTGTTGATCTGACGGCGCAGACCCGGTGCGAGGTGGTACCGACTGTCTACGTCGTTCGCCTGCTTCGCTGCGAGTGTCTGCAGTGAAGGACTCATGATTCACTCTCCGCTTCGCGGTTCGGACGCTCCCAGAAGGCAGGTCCGAGGGCTTCTATGAAGTCCCCGTTGGCAACGAGGAAGCCTTCTTCGTTCACGGTGATCGGCAGCTGTGGCAATGCGCGAGCGGCGGGGCCGAAGATCGGCTTGCCGTATTCCAGCGCGTTGAACTGCGACTGGTGGCACGGGCACAGGATGCGGTTCGTCTGCTGCTCGAACAACGAAGTCGGGCAACCCAAATGCGTGCAAATCTTGGAGTAGGCGAAGTAATCGCCGTAGTTGAAGCTTTCCTGACCCTTGCGCTTGATGGCCGTCTCCGCGTCCTCGGTACGAAGACGAATGAGCATCACCGAGTTACGAATTCCACGCAGCGACATGAGAAGCGCGTGGTCGTCGTCGCGATCGGCCTCGCGGAACGGGAACACAGTCTCCATGGCTCCGGCATCCATATCCTCGGGGCGGACCAGAACGACGTCGTGTGGCCGTCCGGTATCGCGCCTGAGATAGATCGTCTCTCCAGGGTAGCGCGGCGTCCAGCCGGACACCCAGAGCGGAGACTTGTCACCTTCGGCCCATGGATTCTTGATCAGGCCACCGAGCGGCATCAGCGCCATGATTCCGAGTGCGCCACCGCCGAAGAACAGTGAACGCTTGATGACCTTGCGACGACCGATCGTCGACGTCTCCAGCGAATCGCCGAGCTCGGCGACGACGGTCTTGCGGTCGACCTCGGACGAACCACCGTCGTGGCGGTCCTGGATGGACACCTCTTCGGGGATGAACTTCTTGGTGAACTGGACTGCGCCGACGCCGACACCGAGGATCGCCAGACCCATGGTGAGGCCGATCAACGGGGTGTACAGCGAGTAGGCGCCGTAGTTCTCTTCGCCCATGCCGGCGTACTGCCAGGGCCAGAACAGGTAGATCGCGATGAACGCGACCGCGGACACGCCGGCGAGAGTGAACCAGGCAGCAACGCTGCGCTCGGCCCGCTTCTCTGCGCGGGTGCCCTTCACAGCCCAACGGTCGCGACGGTACGCGACGTCCACGTGGTCGAGGTTGGTGCCGAGTTCGACCAACTGCTCACGTGTCATACCGGCGAGTTCCTCGTCGGTGTACTTCTTGTTCAGATCCACCTTGTCGACCTTCGCGCTGTCATCGTGGCCATGGCTTGTGCGTTCGGGATCGGCTTCGCTCATGACCGTGATCCGATCCACATCGTCGCGCCGACGACGGCAGCGATTCCGACAACCCAGACAGCAATCATTTCCGTACCGGGTCCGAAGCCGCCGAGTCCCCATCCACCGGGAGCCTTGGTCTCCTGAGCGGACTTCACGTAGGAGATGATGTCGATCTTCTCTTCCTGCGTCAGCTGACGGTCGGAGAATTTCGGCATGTTCTGTGGGCCGCTGATCATGGCCGCGTAGATCTCCTGCTCCGATGCAGGTCCGAGCGGGGGAGCGAACTTACCGGAGGACAGTGCGCCGCCCTCACCGGTGAAGTTGTGGCACGACGCACAGTTCAAGCGGAACAGTTCGCTACCGCGAGCGACGTCGCCGCTGGCGAGCGAGGACTGCGCGATTTCGCCGTTGCTGTCGCGGATGACCGTGGGGCCTCCACCGTTCTCCTGGATGTACGCGCCGAGAGCGTCGATCTGCTTGTCGTCGAACTTCGGTGGCTTACGGATCGCCTGAGCTTCGTTACGTACGGCAGGCATACGTCCCGAGGAGACCTGGAAGTAGACGGCAGCTTCGCCGACGCCGATGAGGCTCGGGCCGCGGTCCTGCACACCCTGCAGGTTGACGCCGTGGCACGTGACGCACGAGGTGTCGTACAACTGCTTGCCTTCGCGGATCAGAGCGGCCGAATCCTGATCGGCCGTCGCGACCTGCGGGGTGGGGGTCAGAGCCGATGCGAGAAATCCTGCACTCAGGAGTCCCATCATCAGCACGAGCGCACCGGTCACACGGCGACGAGTCTTGCGCTTGCGCCTGTTCTTGGCTGCGGCATCGGATGCTGCTGGGGGAGATGAACTCATCTTCTATCCCTTGTCGTGTCGGGACGGACCGAACGGCCTGGGGCTGATACAGGTCGTTCGCTGCGGTTGGCGAAGTGAAAACACTTGATCTGCTTTATGTCTACTAGCGGATGAAGTAAATGGTGGCGAACAACGCGATCCACACGATGTCGACGAAGTGCCAGTAGTAGGACACGACGATCGCGGCAGTGGCCTGTGCCGGCGTGAACTTACTGACAAGCGTTCGAGTGATGAGGAAGACGAATGCGATCAGACCGCCGATGACGTGCAGGCCGTGGAATCCGGTCGTGATGTAGAAGACCGATCCGTAGACGCTCGAGGAGAGCGTCGTGCCTTCGTGAACCATGTGGTAGTACTCGTAGCCCTGTCCGGCCACGAAGAAGATGCCCATCGCCAGGGTGATGACGTACCAGCGTCGCAGTCCGAAGACGTCACCGCGCTCGGCGGCGAAGACCCCGAGCTGGCAGGTGAACGACGACGCGATCAACACGGCGGTGACCGGAACGGCGAGCGCGAGGTTGAGCTCGGTCGGTTCCGGTGGCCAGTTTCCGTTTGCCTGCGCCCTCGCGACGAAGTACATCGCAAAAAGTCCAGCGAAGAACATGAGTTCGCTCGACAGCCACACGATGGTGCCGACGCTGACCATATTGGGACGGTTCAGCGAGTGCACGCGTTGGGTGATTGCCGATCCTTGAGTCCCTACAGCGCTCGTCACAGAAAGAAGTATGACTGCTCGTAGTACCGGAGGCATACTCGGGTCCGGTCTTGGCGCGTCGCCGACGCAGGGGTGATTGCCGGCTCCCGCGTATGGCCAGGTCAAGGGCATCGACCACGCTGCGCATAGGTTGTCGTGCAAGGCTCGCCTCATGGCAACGAACGGTGGCGCATCATGGTTCCGGCGGTTGTTCGGAGGGGCGAAGACTGTTCCTCTCGACCCCGCCAGGGACGATTTGGTGGTAGTGGCATTTTCCTTCGACGACGCCGAATCGTGTTCGACGGCGCTCGGTCGCGGAGTGGCTGCGGGTTGGGTCGACACAGCGGAGGCGGTGTTCCGTCATCACCTGGTGTTGCCGCCGGACCAGATCGAGGACGCGACGGCCGTCGCCGCGCAGGACGGGTACGAGCCGGTGATGGATCCGCGCCCGCGCCCGGAGATTCCGACCATCGGTTACCGCCCGAGTGTCGAGGGCGGTGTCGGCCTGACGCTGCAGCGGGTGCAGGTGATCGACGCGTTGCACTGCTCACAGGAACGCTCGCGAATGGCCGGTCTCGCGCAGCGGCGAGGTGGTGTGGTCGAGGGGTGGGATGCGCTGCAACCTGGAGGGGCGTCTCCGTCCGGTGCTGACTAGGCTTTCGGTCGCACGTCGCGGACTGCCGATCGAGGGCGTCGAGCTCTGGAACGGCCGAGGAAGGTATGGGGAGTAGTCGATGACAGATGCGAGCAACGGTGTGCCGAGCAGGTCCTGGAAGGCCGTACTCGGTGCGCTGACGTCGAACGTCGATCTCTCCGCCGACGACACGGCCTGGGCGATGGACGAGATCATGTCCGACAACGCCACTGCCGCTCAGATCGCGGCCTTCGGTGTCGCTCTGAAGATGAAGGGTCCGACTCCGGAGGAAGTGAGCGGACTGGCGAACTCGATGCTGGGCCATGCGACCTTGGTCGACAGCGAACCGAATGCCGTCGACGTCGTCGGTACGGGTGGCGACGGCGCCGACACGGTCAACATCTCGACGATGGCCGCCCTCGTCGTGGCGTCGGCCGGAGCTCCGGTGGTCAAACACGGCAACCGTGCTGCGTCTTCGCGAAGTGGGACGACGGATGTGCTCGAGGCCCTCGGAGTGAAGTTCGGGCTCGGAGCGGACGGTGTCGCGACCACGGTCCGAGACGTGGGAATCGGGTTCTGTTTCGCGCCTGTCTACCATCCAGCGCTGCGTTTCGCGGGCCCTCCGCGGAAGGAGATCGGCATCCCGACGGTCTTCAACGTGCTCGGTCCCCTGACCAACCCGGGGCGGCCGCGGGCGGGTCTGATCGGCTGTGCGTTCGACTCGTTGCTTCCCGTCGTGGCCCGGGTGTTCGCCGGTCGTGGCACCAGCGCATTGGTCGTGCGTGGTGACGACGGCCTCGACGAGATAACGCTGTCCACGACGACGACAGTGCACATCGTGTCGGGTGGCGACGTGACGGTGGCCAGGATCGACCCGAGGGACTTCGGGTTCGATCTCGTCGACATCGACGCGCTCCGCGGAGGCGACGCTGCCTTCAACGCGCAGGTGGCTCGGGAGGTGTTCGCCGGCAAGCATGGTGCGGTGCGCGACGCAGTCCTGCTGAACGCCGCTGCGGCACTGACGGCGCACGACGGGATAACGTCCGGGATCGTCGCCGACGACTTGACCGGTCTGCTGAAGCGTGGTGTCGAACGTGCTGCTGCCGCCGTCGATTCCGGAGGAACCGCAAGCCTGCTCGATCGATGGATCGCACGGTCCAACGAACTCGATTGACGGGGTCGCTGCGCCCGGCCGACTACTCGCCTATGGAGAAGCCCGCTTCTATGTCCGCGCTGGAGTAGGACTGGAACGCGATGTGGGTGGCGGTGTTCACGACACCGGGCACCTTGTTGATGTGCTGCGTGATCACGTCGGCGATCTGTGCGTGGTCCCTGACCTTGACGATCGCGATGAGGTCCACGTCCCCTGCACACGAGTAGACCTCGGTGACGCCGTCGACGTCCGCGACCGCCTGTGCGGTCTCCGGGATGGCGTGCGACTCGGCATCGATCATGACGATTGCGTTGATCATGCTGCCGAGTTTAGAGCGCCGCACGAAGGTGGGCGCCGACGCCGGTGTCCTCCACGGGTGTGACGGCCATCGCGCGTTCGTGCCTGGACACGGTGCGAGCGGTGGTGCACCACTGCCGCCACCCTCCGGCTCCGTGAACGGGCTCTGCGTATCCGTCGGTGGTCCGGACGATCCTGACGCCGTCGGATTCGAGCCAGCGGCCGACGAGGGCTACTTCCTCCGGTGATGCGCCTCGAAAGGGCGTGGAGTCCGGCACGACGGTTTCCGCGGCTGCCACGATCGCTTCCACGACGGGCATCGGGTGCACTCGGCGCGCGGTGACGGCCGATGCAGCGAGGCGGCCGTGGCGGACCACGGCCAGTTCCCACCCACCGTCCGGCGCACGTCGGGCGACGATCAGCTCGGCGATCGCCGCGATGGCTGCGAGCCGGTGCATCCGGCGTAGAACGTCTGCAAGCGAAGCGAGCCTGTCTCGAAGCCTGGCTGCGGACTCGAAAAGCTCGGCATCGGACAGCGCGGAGATTCGATCCCGGGCGGCCTGAAGCGCACAGTCGTCGCGTCCGTGTGCGAGCTCGACGAACCGGCCCGGCAGGATTGCGTACTCGTCGGGCGTGAGTGGCGTGGGGCCACCCGCGGCGCACCCGCCGACAGCTTCGCCCGGACACGCGTGCAGGGAGGTGCGGGGGATGCGGCGAGTGCAGGTACGGATACCGAGTACCTCGGAGACGAGCGCAGCGGCGTCGGCGGCATCACCGCGGGCGCCGAAGGGGCCGATCGAGTTCTCCGTCGGTGAGCGGACGACGGAGAGGCGTGGAAACGCCTCCGTGGTCGTCGTGATCCACCAACCCTTCTTGGGGAACTTGGAGCGGCGGTTGTACGGGGGGATGTGGGCGCACAGAAGTCGAAGCTCGCGCACTCCGGCTTCGAGGGCATGGGCGCATTCGACGTGGTCGACGCCGACGGCGAGGCCCACCATTTCCTTCATGCGGCCACGCGTCTCGGACCCGGTGAAGTAATTGCGCACGCGCCGCTGCAGATTGTTCGACGTGCCGACGTACAGCACCTCGTTGCCCGGTCCCTTGAAGAGATAGACGCCCGGGGTACGGGGTAGGTGAGAGGCGAGTGAGCGTTTGGCTCTCTGCCCGGCCGACACAGCAGGCAGGTAGTCGACGAGTTCCGCATAGCTGTGGACACCCTGATTGCCCACTCGCTCGATCAATGCGTGCAGTACGTCGACCGTTGCTCGTGCATCGTCGAGGGCGCGGTGGGTGGGTACGGTGCTGACCTGGAAGAGCGAGGACAGTGCCGACAGTTTCACCGAGGGTGCCTCGTCGCGGGTGAGTACTCGCCGGGCGAGTTTGACCGTGCAGAGCACCTGGAACTTGGGCCAGGCGATGTCCAGCCGTGACGCGGCCGCCCTGAGGAAAGCAGTGTCGAAGCGGGCGTTGTGTGCGACGAGAACCGAGCCGCGGGCGAACTCGAGAAAGCTGGGCAGCACTCGGTCGATCCGAGGGGCGCCGATCAGCATGGCAGTGGTGATCCCGGTGAGCTCGACGATGTACGGCGGAATGGATCGGCCCGGGTCCACCAGCGTCGCGAACTCGGCGATGACCTCGCCGCCCCGAATCTTCACTGCCCCGATCTCGGTGATCGCTTCGGTGTCCGGGCTGCCACCTGTGGTCTCCAGGTCGACTACGACGAACGTCGTGTCGTGCAACGGAGTGTCGAGCTCGTCGAAGCTCAGCTGAATCGGGACGCTCACGAGTGCAGACGGTAGCGACAGGCACCGACAGCAATGCCGATCTTGCTCGGGACGCTGAACGTGTCGGAGTGGATCGCTAGGTTTCGCCGTGAAGGGTCGACCAAACGGGAAAGAGATGGAGATCACATGATCATCGATTGCAGTGATTGCAAGGTCCGTGACATCGCGTGCGCAGACTGTGTCGTGACGGTGTTGCTCGGACCGCCCGGTACGGCCGAGGGGCGTCCGGTGGACGTCGGGATTCCGCGCCCTCGGATAGCGCTCGACCAGGAAGAACTGGGGGCCATGGATGTTCTTGCCGAGAGTGGTCTCGTGCCGAAACTACGTCTCGTCGTCGGCCCGGAACAGGACCCTTCCGGGGGTTCGTTACCGGCTCGTGACACAAGCGGGGATCGACGCGCGATCTAGGGTCGAATCGACTTCTTCGGGTCGCTTCGGCGAGTTGGGGTCGACACAGGGGTATGCCGTTTCGTAATCTTCCTGAGACCTTGCGGAGTCTCGCCAATCCAAACCGGAGCGGCGTCGCAAGTCACCGCCTAATCGGGATGCTCGCGAGAGCGCCCGTACCGGGAACCCGATTTCCATTGGGGTGAATCCTGCTTCGGCCGCTACCAGCGTCCGGGTGGGTAGGGCTGATCTTCCCAGCCCGAACCCGTCAGCTAACTCGGTCGGCGGATGAGTGGAAGAAACGGAGCAACCCTTTCTCGTGGCGTCACATACTTCAACCCGCCAATTGCGTCGAATCCTCGTAGCCGGCGCGATCACTGCCGGTGCGGTCGTTCTGCCCGCAGCCCCCGCAATGGCGGCCCCCATCACCATCCCCGGAGTCGGTACCTTCGAGATTCCGGAAATCCCAGGTCTTCCGCCGCTGCCGACCGAGATCCCCGGTCTGCCTGCGGCTCCCGCACCGCTCGCACCACAGGTCACCCCGGCTGCCAAGGCAGTTCAGGCCGCCGAGTCGAAGATCGGATCGCCGTACGTCTACGGCGCTTCGGGCCCCGACTCGTTCGACTGCTCCGGACTCGTTCAGTGGGCGTACAAGCAGGCCGGCATCAGTCTGCCGCGCACCAGCTACGACCAGGCCGCGGCAGGCACCCCCGTGTCGCAGTCCGACCTGCAGCCGGGCGATGTCGTCTCCTTCTACGGCGGATCGCACTCCGGAATCTACGCGGGCAACGGCAACGTCATCCATGCGTCGACGTCGGGTGTCCCCGTCAAGGTCGCGCCCGTCTCGTCGATGCCGTTCGACGGAGCACGTCGCTACTGATTCGATGATCGTGTGTAAGGACAGCACCAGGAGTGAGCCTCACGGGCTCGCCTGGTGCTGTTTTTCGTCAGGCACCGGTGCGTGGAGCCTGGCAGGTCGCCGAATGGACTCGTCGGCTGCCGAACCGTAACCTGTTCGAGACCGTCGACCTCGATGGAGCAGGATCGAGTTCCGGAAAAAGTCCGAAAATTCGGTCTCGTTCCACGCTCGCGGGCACCTACTCATGGGTAGGGTTTGTTTCTTCGCCGAAAGTTTCATCTCGGCGCACCCCTTTGGACTACGAACTGCAAGAACGGAGAGTCACCTTTCGTGGCGACACCGACTGTCAAGCGCGTCACCCGCTCGAAGAAGGGCATTCTCGCGGCGGCCATTCTCGCGGCCTGCCTCGTCGTCTCCCCAACAGCCGTGGCCGGCGCGCAACCGGGTGTCGACAGTGCGTCCGACGCCCAGACGCGGCTCGCAGATCTGTCCCGGGAGTCCGAGCAGACGACGGAAGCTCTGCACAACGCCCAGATCGACCTGGATGCGAAGACGGCTGTGCAGCAGGACGCCGAAGCCGCCGTAGGTGCGCACCAGGCCGAGCTGGATCGGGCCCAGGAGGCACTGGCGCAGGTGAAACCGGCCGTGGACAAGGTGGCCAACGCCAACTACCAGGGTGGCCGCACCAACCGCCTGTTCGCCGTGATGATCAGCGACTCTCCACAGCAGCTCCTCGATCAGATGTCCGCACTCGACGTGATCTCCGCCGAGACGGCGCGTCAGGTGGAGCAGTTCAAGCAGGCCGGTGCCGATGCCGCGGCGGCGGATCAGGCAGCACGTGCCGCGGCCGACGCCGCGCGTGCAGCAGCGGAGCAGGCCAAGGTCGTCAGCGACGATCTTCAGGCCAAGCAGAGCGAGCTCCAAAGTCAGATGGCGGAGGTCATCGCCAGCTTCAACGCACTGTCCGGAGCGGAGCAGGCCGAGCTTGCGGGTTCGCCTCTGCCGCCCGGGTTCGATCTGTCCAAGATTCTGTCCAACCTCATCCCCGGGTCGGGTTCCGGTGCCCTGCAGGCTGGGCTCACCCAGATCGGTAAGCCCTACGTGTGGGGCGCGACCGGACCGGACGGCTTCGACTGCTCGGGCTTGGTCGTGTGGGCCTACAAGCAGGTGGGAAAGACCCTGCCGCGGTCCAGTCAGGCTCAGGCCGCGGGCGGCGCTCCCGTCGATCAGAAGGACCTGCAGCCCGGAGACGTCGTGCTCTTCTACCCCGATGCGTCTCACGTCGGCCTGTACGCGGGCAACGGCAACGTTCTGCACGCCTCGACGTTCGGCGTCCCGGTGAAGGTGCAGTCCATGGCGTCGTTCCCGTACTACGGCGCACGTCGCTACTGATCTTCGTCGTGCGAACGCGGGCGCTTCGTTCGGCGTTCACGTCGTTGTGTGCAGTGGTCGTGCTCGGTTCCTGCGCGTCCGGAGCAACCACGACGCCACCGCCGAACTCACCGCAGTCGACGACTGTCTCGAACCCTTACGAGGACGGTCGGCGGAACGGCGTCGAGGCGCTGCTGCAGAAATGGGCGGACGCACTCCGCACCAACGACGTCGACGCGTTGGAGCAGGTCGTCGATCCCGCGGCGGATCCCGAGTTTCTGCAGGCCCAGGTCCGTCGAGCGAACGACATGTCCGCAGTCCCCTTCTCGGACTGGGGATACGAACTGGTCGACGAGCCGGAGGTTCCGGTTCCCTCGGCGATCGCGTCGCCGCTGAACGCCGCCGACGTCTGGGCGCCGTCCGTGGTGCTGCGCTACGCAGTGTCCGGACCCGACGCCGAATCGACACGGCGACCGGTTTCCCTGGTGGTGGCGCGGCGTGGTGACGAGTGGCGCATCGTGTCGGACACACCGGTGCCGGGAACGGATCGGACGACGTGGCGCGGGCCGTGGGACTTCGGGCCCGTTATTGCCCGATCGGTTGCCACCGCGGGTGGTACCTCCGTCGTGCTCGGCCATCCGGACCAGAGCGCGCTCGTCGACGCGGTCGTTGCCGAGCTGCCCTCGGCCGTCGATGCCGTCACGAGTTTCTACGGCGACGACTGGCCGCAGTCGGCGTTGATCTTCACCTCCGGATCGGCAGCGGAATTCGCGGCATCGGCCGGAGACGCCACCGCGGAGTCCGACGTCGCCGCCGTGACTGTCTCGGATGCGGTGCGCCAGGACCGGCCGGTGACCGGGCAACGAGTCGTGTTCGGGCCCGCAGCCCCTGCTCGGCTCACCGATGTCACGACCCGAACCGTTCTGCGCCACGAGCTCACCCATGTCGCGGCCAGATCCGACACCGTCGACGGCTCACCCATGTGGGTCCTCGAGGGGTTCGCCGACTATTCGGGCTACCGCGAATCGAATATCGAGTTCGACCGTATCGCACCGACTTTGAGTGCTGTAGTGATGCAGGGAGGTCCACCGACGGTGCTTCCGGAGGATTCCGACTTCGCGGCGGGGGGAGTGCGCACCACGCTCGCGTACGAGTCCGCGTGGTCGGTCTTCGCCTTCGTGGCAGCGGAATTCGGCGAGCCGGCACAGCGCCGGTTGTACATGCAACTCGCCGACGGCCCCAAGACTGCAGTCGAGACAGCGGCGGGCGTCGCCTCCGCTCTGGGAACAGGCTTGGACGAGTTCGTGAGCCGGTGGGGGTCGTGGGTTCTCCAGCAGTCCCGCTGACCTACGGTGAACACATGCCTCGGACTCTGCTGGTGACGAACGACTTTCCACCACGCCCGGGCGGCATCCAGTCCTACCTGCACAGCTTTGCCACACGGTTTCCTGCGGACGAGCTGGTGGTCTACGCGCCGCGGTGGCGCGGAGACAGCCATGTGAAGTTCGACGAGCGTCAGCCGTTCGAGGTGGTTCGGCACCCGACAACGCTGATGCTTCCCACTCCGTTGGTGGCACGGCGGGCGGCGCAGCTGGTGCGGGCGCACGGATGTGATTCGGTGTGGTTCGGCGCGGCGGCACCGCTCGCGGTGATGGCTCCGGTGGTGCGGCGCGCGGGAGCGGAGACAGTCGTCGCTAGTACACACGGTCACGAGGTGGGGTGGTCGATGGTTCCCGGTGGGCGGGGAACCCTGCGCATCATCGGCAACACCGTCGATACGGTGACCTACGTCAGCAAATACACCCGAGGCAGATTCGCCGCGGCATTCGGTCCACGTGCAGCCCTCGAACACGTTCCGTCCGGAGTGGACACCGACCGTTTCGCACCGGACGCCGGTGCGCGAGCCGAGCTGCGGGCTCGATACGGACTCGGAGACCGTCCGACTGTTCTGTGCCTGTCCCGGCTGGTACCGAGGAAGGGGCAGGACTATCTGATCCGATCGATCGAGGGCATTCGGGCGAAGGTGGACGGCGCGGTCCTGGTGATCGTCGGAGGCGGTCCCTACGAAGGAGCCCTGCGCACGTTGGCACGCAAGGCCGGTGTCGAGGAGCACGTGATCTTCACCGGGACCGTCCCTTCCGCCGAGCTGGCGGCTCATCACACGATCGCCGACGTGTTCGCGATGCCCAGCCGGACGCGAGGCGCCGGTCTCGACGTCGAAGGTCTCGGCATCGTCTACCTCGAAGCGTCCGCGACCGGAGTCCCCGTCGTCGCCGGAATGTCCGGTGGCGCACCGGAAACCGTCCTCGAAGGCAAGACCGGCTTGGTGGTCGACGGCACGTCGGTCGATGCGATCACCGACGCCGTCGTACGGATACTCTCCGATCGAGCGCTCGCGACGTCGATGGGAAACGCAGGTCGCTCCTGGGTCCGAGCCGAGTGGCAGTGGGACGCATTGGCAGCGAAGCTTCGACGCTTGCTGTGATGGAAGCCGGGAAAGTCCAGGCTTCCATCACAGGCGACGTTCACTTGGAGTAGATGGCCTCGATGTCCTTGGCGTACGACGCCGTGATGACGTTGCGCTTGAGCTTCATGGTCGGTGTCATCTCACCGGCGTCCTCGGTGAAATCGCCTGGGAGTACTCGGTACTTCTTGATCGCTTCGGCGTGCGAGACGGTGGTGTTCGCGTCCGCCACAGCCGCATCGAGGTCGGCGATGAGATCGGGGTCGGTCGCGAGATCCGCAGCCTTCGCGTCGGCGGACTTGCCGTGTGCGTCCTTCCATCCCGACAGTGCGTCCTCGTCGAGCGTGATGAGGGCGCCGATGAACGGCTTCTGATCGCCGACGACGATGGCCTGACTGACGAGTGGGTGCGCGCGCAACCGGTCCTCGAGCCCTGCCGGCGACACGTTCTTTCCGCCTGCTGTGACGATGAGTTCCTTCTTGCGGCCGGTGATCGTGATGTATCCGTCGCCGTCCACCGAACCCAGATCTCCTGTGCGGAACCACCCTTCGTCCAAGGACTCGGCCGATGCCTCGTCGTTGCGCCAATAGCCGTCGAACACCACCGGGCCGCGGAGTTGGATCTCACCGTCCTCGGCGATACGGACCGTGTTGCCGGGGAGCGGTCGTCCGACGCTGCCGACGCGTTGGTGGCCGATCGTGTTGACCGCGAATGCTGCGCTGGTCTCGGTGAGTCCGTAGCCTTCGAAGATCGGTATGCCGATACCTCGGTAGAAGTGGCCGAGGCGTGCACCGAGCGGCGCGCCACCGGAGATCGCGAGTTGGCACTGTCCGCCCAGCGCGGCCCGCAACTTCGAGTAGACGAGTTTGTCGAACACAGCGTGCTTGACCCTCAGAACCAGACCGGCGCCTGTGTCCTGGGCTTCGCTCCACGCCACGGCAGTGTCCGCGGCTGCATCGAAGACCTTGCCCTTGCCGTCCGCGTGTGCTTTCTGCTTGGCAGTGTTGTAGACCTTCTCGAACACGCGGGGCACCGAGAGTATGAAGTCCGGGCGGAAGGAACCGAACGTCGCGACGAGATTGGGGATGTCGCTCGTGTGTCCGACGGCTGTGCCGGCGTCGAACGCGGCGATCGTGACCGCGCGAGCGAGAACGTGCGCCAACGGCAGGAACATCAACGTCCGGCTGCCGGGACGCAGCAACTCCTTCAGCGACGTCTCGCGAATTCCACGCGACTCGGCGACGAGGTTCGCGTGCGTCAACTGCACACCTTTGGGTCGCCCGGTGGTGCCGGAGGTGTAGATGAGCGTCGCTGGATCCGAGGAGCGCAGAGCGTCGACACGCAAGCGTACGGCGTTGTCCTCGACGGTTGCTCCGAGCTCGGTCAACCGAGCAACGGCTCCGTCCTCGTCGTTGCCTGCGTCGATCCGGAACGTCGTCCGAACCGATTCTGCGGCGGCGACCACGTCCGCTGTGTCGGTGACGTGCTTCTCGGTCTCGAGGATCAGCAGAACAGGTCGGGCGTCGGACAGGATCCATTCCACCTGACCCGCCGACGAGGTTTCGTAGATCGGGACCGTGACGCCGCCCGAGGCCCAGATCGCGTAGTCCACGACCGTCCATTCGTACCGAGTCGACGACATGAGCCCGACGCGATCGCCCTGTTCGACTCCCGCGGCGATCAAGCCCTTCGCGACGGCGTTCACTTCCGTGGCGAACTGCTCGGCGGTGACATCGGACCAGGAACCGTCGACGGACCGGCGAAATGCGACCGACCGAGGTTCGGAGGCTGCCCGAGCGAACACGGTGTCCACGACCGACGCAGATTCTTCGACGACAAAAGCGGCGGGAGATGTGAACTCGCGCACGGTGACCTCCAATGAACGTTAGCTCTACTCACGAGTAGTCGGATTCGTCTCACTGTAGACCCGGTTGCGAGGCCGGTTCGACCGCCTCGTGCGCGCGCTGAAGTCCCGATGTGTGAAGCTCATCTCATGAGCAGTGTCCAAGTAGCCGATCAGACGTTCGTCGCTGCGCCGGGTTCCGCCGTGGCGGAGTCGCTGGGGCATCCGAGGCGTTGGCGCCGATGGTGGCCGGACCTCCGCGTCGACGTCACCGACGATCGCGCCGACAAAGGCTTCAGGTGGTCTGTCGAAGGCGCCCTCACGGGAACGATGGAGGTCTGGCTCGAGCCCGTTCCGAAGCTCGACGGCGTCGTACTCCATTACTTTCTGCACGCGGAGCCGGCCGTCCGGACGTCCATCGACCTCGCCGCGGAGAATCGACGACGACGGGTAGCAGGCAAGGCAATGGCGTTCGAAGTGAAACGGGAGCTCGAGGCGGGACGCGCGGCAGGTGAGCGGCCGTTGTGCGACCCGCCTGCCATCGTGTGAGATGAAGGACGGCAGTGCTCCCGGCACGGGTGACGTACGTACCTGCCGATGACATGAACAAGTGCGGCGTGAGAACAGAAGGGACACCGAGTAACCACGATGGCCGAGAGAACTCAGAGGTCGATCACAGTCGATGCTCCGTCCGCGCAGGTGATGGACGTGATCGCGGACTTCGATGCCTACCCGTCCTGGGTGTCGGCGGCGAAGTCCGTCGAGGTCGTCGCGGCCGGATCCGACGGTCGCGCGGAGCGGGTGAAGTTCGTACTGGACGCGGGCATGGTCAAGGACACCTACGAGCTGAGTTACCAGTGGGCGGCGGATGGAAAGTCCGTGTCCTGGGAACTGGTGTCGGGTGAGATGCAGAAATCGCAGAACGGCTCGTACACGTTGAAGGACAACGCAGCCGGCGGTACCGAGGTCACGTACGAACTCGCCGTGGACCTGAACATTCCGATGATCGGTCTGTTCAAGCGGAAGGCAGAGAAGGTCATCACCGACACTGCACTCAAAGAACTGAAGAAGCGAGTCGAAGGCTGACCGAGGCCCGTTCCGATGCCCGCACTGCAGTCCGGCTGTTCGTCGGCAAAGGCGGTGCGGGCAAAACGACGTTTGCGCTGAAGTCGGCTATCGACGACGTCCGGGCGGGATCGCGAGCTCTCGTCGTCTCGTTCGATCAAGCGCACTCGGTGACCGACGTGCTCGGCGTGAACAACGGCCGAGCGGGCGGCGCCGAGCCCGCGGCGGTCGAGCCCGGATTGGACGTTCTCGAACTGGACACTCTGGCCCTGGTGGCGACGAAATACGCCGCGTTGACCTCCATCCTGTCCATGGCCGGCGCCGGCCACGAACACGGAGTCCGGTTCGGTGCGGTCGATCCCGAGGAGATCATCGGCGCTCCAGGGGTGCAGGAACTCGTCGGTCTCGATCGGTTGGTCGATCTCATAGACCAATCCCGTTGGGACACTGTGTTCGTCGACCTTCCGGCCACCGCGGACGCACTGCGCATTCTTCAACTGCCGGACCTCGTTGCCGGGTATCTCGAACGGCTCTGGCCGCGCCACGACCGGATCGTCGCCGGAACCGGCACGGACCCGAGACTGACCCTCGTCGTCGCGATGCTGGAGAACATCGTCACCGCGGCGGAACGTATCAGGGAACTGTTCCTCGACCACTCTCGAACATCGATGACGGTGGTGCTCACCCCGGACCGAGTCGGCGTCGCCGAAGCCAGGCGGACGTTGTCCGCGGCTGCGCTGACGGGTCTGGCCGTGGACACGATCGTCGTCAACAAAGTTCTGCCGCTGCTCAATTCGTCGTCGATCGGCTTGGTCGGAGCGCACCCCGCCGTCTTCTGGTTCGAAGGGTGGCGGTCCGCTCAACAGGAGGTGCTCGGAGAGGTGTCCGACCTGGCGGCAGGTACGGCCGTCGTCGTCGTGGAACAGGCGTCCCAGGAGCCGGTAGGGTTGGTCTCTCTTGCTGCACTGAACACGCAACGGACCACCGACACGACGGACGAGCGACCGGGAACGGACACGCCGACCGTCGCGCACGAGTCAGGAACAGGGTTGGAGTCGATCTACGCGATGACGATGGTTCTGCCGCTCGTCGATCCGTCGACCCTCACTCTCGGACGCGTGGACGACGACGTGATCATCGGGGCCGACGGCGTTCGCAGGCGCGTTCGGCTCGCTTCCGTCTTGAGGCGATGCATCGTGCTCGGTGCGGAGTTCGACGCCGGGCGCCTCGTCATCCGTTTCCGTCCCGACCCGGCGGTGTGGCCGGCATGAAGGTCAGTGCGCGGGACGCTCGTCGGGGCGTGAGTTCGACGTGAACGAGCGCCATTCGGATGTCGCGGCTGAATTGTGGTCGCTCGCGGAGACGGTGCTGACGAGGTTGGAACCTGTTCTCCGTCAAGCTGTCGAGGAGCAGAGCGAACGACCGAAGCAGGGGTGCAGTTGGTGCCCGGTCTGCGCGCTGGCTGCCTTGCTGCGCGGGGAGCAGCACGACCTGTTGACACTGCTCGCCTCCGAGGGTGCGACGGTTCTGGCGTTGCTGAGGCAGATCATGGCCGAGCACGCGGGCCGCCCTGCTCCTGGTGAGGGCTACGCCGGTGCACGCGACACCGCAGCGTCGTCGTCGGTGGAAGACACCTCCGGTGACATGCCTCACGGCGGGGACAGCACTGTCGGGCACGACACGGAAGACCCGATAGTTCGACGAGCGAAGTTCGTTCCGATTACGGTTACCGTGAAAGATGCGGCCACCGAGAAGCCCGGGAACTGACGGACAGCCGTTCCTGGGGTGGCCGAAGCACGAAAGCTCGAGATAGCCGTTGGGGGCGGCCGAGAAAGGTCGGACAATGAAACGGCAGCGTCAATCACTCACGATCGGTATCGATGTCGGAGGCACCAGTTTGCGTGCGTCCGTAGTCGACGCGTCCGGTCAGGTCATCGATTCCACCCAGTCGCCGACGCCGCACACCGCTGCGGCCCTCGAGCGCGGGTTGGAGCGTGTCGTCCGCGAACTCGCGACTCGGCACCCCGTGGAGGCAGTCGGTCTGGCGGTCGCAGGTTTCCTCGATTCCGATCGAACGTCGGTCCGATTCGCCCCGCATCTCCCATGGGTGGGTAGCCCGGTAGCCAAACGGATGAGCGATCGTATCGGGTTGCCCGTCGTGCTGGAGCACGACGCGAACTCGGCGGCGTGGGCCGAGTACCGATTCGGTGCTGCAGCCGACGGGCGCAACGTCGTGATGGTCGCCATCGGAACGGGTATCGGTGCCGCGCTTCTGATCGACGGCAAGATCTACCGCGGAAGTTACGGTGTTGCACCGGAACTCGGGCATATCCAAGTTGTCCCCGACGGTCGTGCCTGCCCCTGTGGCAAGCGAGGTTGCTGGGAACGGTACTGCAGCGGAACGGCATTGGTGGACACTGCGGTCGAATTTCTTGCCGCAGATCAGGGTTCGTCGACAATTCTGGCCCGTGAGGTCTTTCTCGATCCCGGTTCGCTGACGGGACGGAGGATCGCCTCGGCGGCTCAGGACGGCGACGAGATCGGTATCCGCACCATGCACGAGTTCTCTCGGTGGCTCGGTGTCGGGCTGTCCATGGTGAGCGATGTCTACGATCCCGATCTGATCGTGATCGCCGGCGGAGTGGCGACGTCGTCCAGTCAATTTCTCAACGAAGCGACCGAGCACTGTGCACGCCTGGTGACGGGTGCGGGGCACCGCCCACTCGCGACCATCCGCGCCACCCAGCTAGGCGAAGCCGCCGGAATGATCGGTGCGGCCGACCTTGCACGAAGCGCGTTCTCGACGGCGTCGCACTGACGCAGGCGAGGCCTCGCGCCGACGGTCCGGACGCGACCTCACGGTCCGGTTCTGTGATGCTTCTCCCGTGTGCGCACTATCTGTGGCTGGCGTCATAAACGGTAGGTACAGTTTCCTCTGCACCCGATACTCGACATCGTTGGTCTCACCAGGAAGGACGCCATGTGGTACTGGCTGTTCAAGTACGTCCTCATCGGTCCGCTCCTGGTTGCACTGGGTAGGCCGACGATAGAGGGCCTCGAGAACATTCCTGCGCGAGGACCGATGATCCTCGCCAGCAACCATCAGGCGGTTCTCGACTCGTTCTACCTGCCGCTGAAAGTGCAGCGGCGCATCACGTTCCTCGCGAAGAGCGAGTACTTCACCGGCCCCGGGCTCAAGGGCGCATTCCAGAAGTGGTTCTTCACCGCGGTCGGTCAGGTCCCCATCGACCGGACCGGAGCGGATGCGGCGCAGGACGCGTTGAATGCAGGCGCGCGAGTCATCGGCAAGGGCAAGCTCCTCGGTATCTATCCCGAGGGCACCCGTTCGCCCGACGGTCGGTTGTACAAGGGCAAGACGGGCATGGCGCGGCTTGCTCTGCAGACCGGTGTTCAGGTGGTTCCCGTCGCGATGATCGGCACCGACAAGATGAACCCCATCGGTTCCAAGATGTGGCGTCCGGCGAAGATCACCATCAAGATCGGTAAGCCCATCGACTTCTCGCGCTTCGACGGCATGGCGGGCAACCGCTTCGTCGAGCGCGCAGTCACCGACGAAGTCATGTACGACCTGATGTTGCTGTCCGGTCAGGAGTACGTGGACGTGTACGCGGCGTCGATGAAGAAGAAGCCCGAGGACTCCGCCGTCGCAGGTTCCGAGCGAATCCCGGACACCCGCGCGAGCTGAGTGTTCTGCGGGGTCGTCAGGACGAAGACGGGGTTCGACCGACTCCGGGCGAGCGAAGCAGCGCGATGACGACGACGAGAGCAGCGGCGCCCCAGAGAACGTACGACGACGCCGCTACCTGGTCCCACAGCGGCCACCCGAGTCCCGAGTAGCGGCCGGGTGCCAGCCGCCAGTGCGGCGCGAAGTGCATCAGGACGACGCCGACGCCGACGAACGCCAGCGTCAGGTAGCTACGCCTGCGGTAGGCGAGTGCAGTAAGTGCCACCATGAACGGAACCACCCATACCCAGTGGTGAGACCAGGACACCGGAGACACCAGCAAACCGAAGATCGCGTTCACTCCCAGGGCCAGGGCGCCTTGCCCGGCCGAGAAAGCTCGGCGCATCGCAAGCGCCGCCACCGCGAGGACGCAGCACGACAGGGCGATCCAGAGAACCGAGCGAAGCGAATCGTCGAGTCCGAATCGCGCGAGCACACCGGTGATGCTCTGATTCGCGGGGTACGCGGGCCTACCGATTCGGTCGGAATCGATCAATGTGTCGGTCCAGTAGGTCACCGAGTCCGAGAACGTGATCAGGAATCCGAGTGCGGTGAACGCAGCAAAGCTGATACCGGCCACGACGGCAGCACGAAAGTCCTTGCGAAGCAGGAAGTACAGGACGAAAACGGCAGGTGTCAGCTTCACCGCGGCAACGAAACCGATGAGGAGTCCGCGCGGCCACGGAGTCTTACGAAGCAGGCAGTCGGCGGCGACGAACGCCATCAGCACGATGTTGATCTGCCCGTAGTCGAGAGTCGAGAACACGGGCTCGAGCAGAAGCGCAGCGGCGAAGATCCCGGCCGCGGACCACAACAGAACAGGACCGGGTAGGTGCTGTTCCCTCCATGCGGACACCGAGGCGCCGAGGGAAGACGCCACGCCGAGCGACCTCAACGTCAGCACGATGGTGGCGAACAGCAACACCAGCGACACACTCGTCACGATGATGTTCGCCCAGTACAGGCTCACCGCGGACAACGGACTGAACAGAACAGCGGCAATGGGCGGGTACGTGAAGGGAAGAGTGTTGCCCAGCGCAGTCGGAGGCATCTGCCCGTACAAAGGCGAACCGGACGCGAACACGCCACCGCCGATTCGGTAGACGTCCAGGTCGATCCGGTAGTAGTTCCCGAGAGGTGTCAGCCCACGTAAACCGGGCAAGCCGAGAATGTTGTACGCGATGCCCGCCAACGCTGCGGCCGCGATGATCACGCACACGGCGACGAGCGACGGCGACGTGCGACGTCGCGTCGATCCCGCCGACGGATCCGCGGCGATCTCGGGTGTTCCCAGCATCGTGTTCCTTCTGCGTGCTCGATAGCGATTGACGACGGTGTGGCACCACCCACCCCGATTCTTCCGCAGGCTCCACTCACTGCTGAGCCTGATTCATTCCGCAGGCTCCACTCACTGCTGAGCCTGATTCGTTCCGCAGGCTCCACTCACGCCGACCCTGTGGCTGCCCGATAGTCTTCGAAGCGTGCGCTACTTCTACGACACCGAGTTCATCGAGGATGGTCGCACAATCGAGCTGGTCTCGATCGCTGTGGTCTCCGAGGACGGACGTGAGTTCTACGCCGTGTCCTCCGAGTTCGATCCCGAGCGGGCGGGCAAGTGGGTCCGCCGGAACGTCCTTCCCAAGCTGCCACCGTACTCGTCGCCGCTGTGGAAGAGCCGCGCGAGAATCCGCGACGAGCTGCTGGAGTTCCTGGTGCCGTACCCGGGTGCCGAAGTGGAGCTGTGGGCCTGGGTCGCCGCATACGACCATGTCGCGCTCTGCCAGCTCTGGGGGTCGATGACCGAGCTGCCTCGATCGCTGCCGCGGTTCACTCGCGAGCTTCGTCAACACTGGGAGGACCGAGGTAGTCCATATCTGCCTCCCGCTCCCGACGATGCACACGACGCATTGGCCGACGCCCGGCACAATCTCGCCAAATACAGGGCCGTCGAGGACGCCTCGAGCTGACACGGCGACAGACAGGGGAGCCCGACGCCGGCACCGGTATCGGTGCGAATATCCTGTAGCGGTGAACTGGACTGTCGACGTACCCATCGACCGCTTGCCCGACCTGCCGCCCTTGCCGTCGACATTGCGCCAGCAACTCGACGACGCGCTCGCACGGCCGGCGGCGCAGCAGCCGTCGTGGGATTCGGCCCAGGCAGCCGACATGCGGAAAGTGCTCGAGAGCGTTCCCCCGATCACCGTCGCAGGCGAGGTCGAGTCCTTGTCGGACCAGCTGGCCGCGGTCGCGCGGGGTGAGGCCTTCCTGCTCCAGGGTGGTGATTGTGCGGAGACGTTCGTCGACAACACGGAGCCGCACATCAAGGGCAACATCCGCACCTTGCTGCAGATGGCGGTCGTTCTGACGTACGGCGCGAGCCTGCCGGTGGTCAAGGTAGGCAGGATCGCCGGCCAGTACGCCAAGCCCAGGTCGGCCGATGTCGACGCGCTGGGCCTCAAGTCCTACCGCGGTGACATGGTCAACTCCCTCGTCGCGGACGAGTCTGTCCGCCAGCACGATCCGTCTCGCCTGGTGCGCGCGTACGCCAACGCGAGCGCTGCGATGAACCTCGTGCGCGCCCTGACCGGCGCAGGTATGGCAGATCTGCACAAGGTGCACGATTGGAACCGTGAGTTCGTCCAGAACTCGCCTGCCGGTGCCCGGTACGAGGCGTTGGCGGGGGAGATCGATCGTGGTCTGCGGTTCATGGACGCCTGTGGTGTCAAGGATCCCAACCTTGAAACCGCGCAGATCTTCGCCAGTCACGAGGCACTGGTACTGGATTACGAGCGCGCGATGCTGCGGCTGGACAACGCTGACGCCGAGCATCCCAAGCTGTACGATCTGTCCGCGCACTTCCTGTGGATCGGCGACCGGACCCGTCAGCTCGACGGGGCGCACATCGCGCTCGCAGAGTTGATCAACAATCCCATCGGGCTGAAGATCGGGCCGTCCACCACGCCGGACATGGCCGTGGAATACGTCGAACGCCTCGACCCGACGAACAAGCCTGGCCGGCTCACCCTCATCTCGCGGATGGGCAACGGCAAGGTCCGTGAGCTACTGCCGCCCATCATCGAGAAGGTGCAGGCCACCGGACACCAGGTCATCTGGCAGTGCGACCCCATGCACGGGAACACGCACGAGGCGTCGACGGGATACAAGACGCGACACTTCGACCGAATCGTCGACGAGGTTCAGGGCTTCTTCGAGATCCACCGCGCGCTCGGAACGCATCCGGGTGGACTGCACGTCGAGTTGACCGGGGACAACGTCACCGAGTGCCTCGGTGGCGCTCAGGAGATCTCGGATCTGGATCTGGCCGGGCGCTACGAGACAGCGTGCGACCCCAGGCTCAACACTCAGCAGTCGCTCGAACTCGCCTTCCTGGTCGCGGAGATGCTGCGCGGCTGAAGTACTGCCGCATCAGGGCAACGACACGACGGTGACCGTCGACCCCGGGGCCACTCTGGATCCAGGTCCCGGGGTCTGCGACACCACGAGTGAGCCGTCGGTGTCGAAGACCTGACGGACCTGTACGTCCAAGCCCAACCGCTGAACCGTCTCTCGTGCCGAGCCGACGGACCGGCCGAGCAGTGACGGCACCGACACCGCGTTCGAGATCTGCAGTTCCACACTGCTTCCCGCGGTGACGGACGTGCCGATCTCCGGTGACGTACCCGCGACGCGGCCGCCGTCGACGTCCTTGTCGAACTGCTCCTGGGTGCCTGACACCGAGATGTCGACGGCGGCGAGCGCTGCCGTCGCCTCCTCGGCCGTCAAGCCGTTCACGTCCGGAACATCCACCGGCGGTGCGCCTTTGGAACGCAGGATCTTGACGGTGTCGCCGACGGCGAGTGTGGTTCCCGGCGCCGGATCCAATGCCGCGACCCCGCCGACGGGTGCGGTGGTGCTGAAAGCCTCACCGCCGTCGACCGGTTCGAAAGTTCGCTCACGCAACAGATCCTGCATGTCACCGATCGAGATGTTCGACGTGATGTCCGGAACGGTCGGCTTGCCCAGCGACACGAGCACGTCGACGGTGTCGCCCTTCGCCACCCGTGAACCGGAGGCCGGGTCGGTGCCGATCAGAGCATCGACCGGCATGGTGTCCGAGTAGGTGCCCTGGACGGTGTTCTCCAGGTCCGCGGCCGCGAGCGTGCTCTGTGCGCTCTGCAGATCCAATCCGCCGATTTCGGGGACGGAGGTGTATCTGCCCGATCCCATCCACCAACCTCCGATTCCCACGGCGACCGCCAGTAGCGCGACGATGGTCAGCCAGATGACGATGGCTCGGCGCGAACGCTGCCGGTCGGCATCGAAGTCGGGGAACTGGTACTCGCGGCGACCCGGTGCGCGCGACGATGCGGCATCGGCCGAGTCGTCGTCGACGGTCGGTCCCGAAGCGTCGCCGCGATACGTCGGTGCAGTCTGAACGCGGGTGTGATGCACCACAGCATCCGGTGGGGGCGTGGACGACACCACCTGGGTGGGTGGTTCGGCGGCGGGCCGCTCGCCGGCGAACGTGGTGGGCGCACCCAACGCTGCAGCACTGCGATGTTCGGCCGAACGCCGCGGCGCAGGCACGCGGTACGGGGGCAGTTCCAACCGTCCACACACCACGCGGAGCGCACGTGCCATCTCGTCGGCGTTCTGGAACCTGGAGGCCGGGTCTCGATCGGTGGCGCGGGCCACCAGCTCGTCGAATTCCGGCGGTACACCAGCGATGTACGCGCTGGGATGGGGAACATCGTTGTCGATCCGCTGGTACGCGATCGAGAGGGACGTGTCACCGTTGAAGGGGGTACGCCCGGTCAGCAACTCGAACAGGACGACACCCACGCCGTACACGTCGCTGCCCGCATTGGCGGACCCGGTCGTCACCTGTTCGGGCGAGAGATAGGCGGCTGTGCCCAGAATGACGGAACTCGACGTGGCATTCGAGGCCGCCACGGCTCGAACGAGGCCGAAATCGGCGATCTTCACGTCCCCGGCGTCGGAGATGAGAATGTTCTCGGGTTTGATGTCGCGGTGAACGAGGCCTGCACGGTGAGCGGTACCCAGGGCGTCGAGAACCGGTCGGACCACTGCGGCAGCCGCGTGCGGCGGCATCGGCCCACGCTCACGGAGAAGTTCGCGCAGGGTTCCGCCCTCCACCAACTCCATGACCAGAAACGCGAACTCTCCGTCTCGGCCGTGGTCGTACACAGCGACGAGGCCCGGATTGTTGAGCCTGGCCACGGCCCTCGCCTCGAACTCGAACCGGGCGACGAACTGCGGATCCTCGGCGAACTTGGGGTCCATGATCTTGACTGCGACCGGTCGGTCCAGCCGGGTGTCGAGTGCGCGGTACACGGTCGACATTCCGCCACGTGCGATGGGCGCGTCGATCCGGTAGCGCCGATCCAGCAACGAACCCGTCGAAACGGATCCATGCAGATCTTTCCACATCACCTCGTCTACCTCCTGTGGAAAAAGTGGGCGCTGCCTACGTGATGGTAGCCAGGGTTGGTATCGACTTCGTCTCGGCCGCACCGAGCACCGACGTCGTCTCGGCCCGCGTTCGTGCGCGGTACGGGCGTTTTTCGTATACGAGACCGAAGCAGTTAACGTTACTGCAGTGAGCACAATCCCTTACTCAGGCGACGTCCTCGATCCGTCCGAATCGCTGCTACAGCTGACGGACGTGAGCAAAATCCTCGAGGTTCCGAAGTCGAGGGTCGAGCAGATGCTTCGCGACCGCCAGCTCCTGGCAGTCAAGCGTGAACGCGTCCCCGGCGTACCCGAGGTCTTTCTCGACGCCGAACGCCGCGAGATCGTCAAAGGACTTCCCGGACTGCTCGCCGTTCTCCACGACGGCGGATTCGAGGACGAGGAGATTCTGAAGTGGCTGTTCGAGGCCGACGACAGCCTCCCCGGTCGGCCCATCGACGCGATGCACGGTCACCTCATGCGCGAGGTGATCAGGCGCGCGCAGGCGATGGCGTTCTGAGGTTGATCCACCCGGTGGCGAGCAGCCTCGGCGCCGCCACCGACAGCCTCCGTCCGCGCGACACCCGCGCTCGCTCGAACAGCACTCGGTAGCCGTTCTCCTCGACCTCGCGCAGAATTCCGCTGTAGAGGAGCGACGCGGTCCGCATACCTGGGCGCACCCGAGGATCGAGAAAATCGATCCCTGGATCCGCGACCCGGTAGATCGCGCGGGTGTGCACGATCAAGTGGGCAAGCGCGCGGTCCACCCGCGGATCGGTTCGTTTCTCCCGACGGCAGTACCGAAGAAGATCCTCGTCCACGCCGAACGCCGCGAGCTCGTCGGTGGGCAGGTAGATCCGGTCTCGGTCGAGGTCCTCGCCTATGTCCCGAATGAAGTTGGTCAGCTGGAAGGCTTCGCCGAGGGCAGCGGCAGGCTCCTCCGCACCGTCGACGGCAGTGCCCAGAATAGGCAGCATCTCGAGGCCGATGACGGCCGCGGACCCGTACATGTATTCACGAAGTTCGGGCATGGTCCGGTAGCGGGCCTTGAAGAACTCGGTGCCCGGGATGTCCATGCGCATCGAATGGAAGAACGCACGGAAGTACTCATGATCGATGTGGTACCGGTTCACGGTGTCCACGAAGGCGCGAAGGACCATGTCCGACGGACCGGTGCCGAGTTGCTCGCCGTTCAGAGCCGCCGTCACTCGCAGTTCGAGCTCGTCGACGGAGGCGGCCGCACGTTCGTCCGCGGGTGCCAGAGACGTTGCAGCCGTGTCTGTTTCGGTCAGAGACCCGTCGACGTCGACGTCGATGATGTCGTCCACCATGCGCGCGAACCCGTAGAGAGCATGCACGGCAGCGCGCTTCTCGACCGGAAGAAGCCTCGTCGCGAGGAAGTACGTCTTACCGTGGCGGGCATTGAGATCCCGGCACAGGCGGTATGCGTCGTGCAGCGCTGGGTCGATCGCGTCGAGTTCACCCATGGTCGGCCGTACTCGTGCGGTCCGTCGTGTCGAGCTCGGAAGTCTTCCTCGGACTTCTCTTCTCGGGGTGTCCGCGTAGGCGGAGCGGATCCACCCGAGTCAACGACACCGCAGCGACCACGGCCGCGAACGTTGCGAGCGCGACATGCGCAACCGTGTACAGCCCGATCGATCCGTCGGGCCGGAACACGAGCATCAACCAGGTGGACAGCCCCACGAGAACCATCAACGTCCTGGTCGACAACGCGAAACCGGCCGCGAGCGCCAGCGGCCACGAGTAGTACCACGGCAGAGCGGCGGGGGAGAGAACGACGATAGCGACGAGCGCGATGACGATGCCCTTCACCGCGTCCCGTTCGGTTCTGCGGAACAACCACCAGGTACCGACGATGATGACCGCCAACGCGAGCGCACACAGCATCCGTGTCACTTCGAGTACAGGGCCGAGACGGAGATCCAGGAACCACGACGTGCTGACGGTGACGAGGTGCGCGAGGATCGTGGGCAGGGACAGCCAGTTGATGATCTTGGCCGAGCCGGACAACGCCGTCAGCCACCCGATTCCGACACCGGCCACGACGGACGCGATCGCGAACACCGCGGCGAACACTCCTGCGCCGGTTCCCGCTGTCTTGGCGAACGACACGATGGGGGAGGACGGTGCACGATTCTCCGCGACGGCTTTCTCCCGTTCGTGAATCATCCAGATCCACACCATGAACGGCAACGCCAGCCCGGCCGTTGCCTTGATCGCGACCGCCACCGCGACCAGCGCGACGCCCGCAACGTGCTTGCGTTCGAGAACCAGGACGATTCCAGCGGTCATCAGACCGACCATCAGGAGCTCGTTGTGAACGCCGCCGATCAGATGGATGAGTACGAGTGGGTTGAGGACGGCGAGCCACAGCGCGATAGCGGGCTTGCCGCCGAGGTGCGACGCCAGACGTGGGACGGCCCACATCATCAACACGAGGCCCGGCAGCATCGTGATCCGCAGCAGCATCGTCCCCGCCACGACGTTGTCGCCGGTGATACTCGTGATGGCTTGACCCAGCAGGAGGAACAGCGGCCCGTACGGTGCCGTCGTCGTGGTCCAGACATTGCTCACGTTGTCCAACAGCATTCCGGGATTGGCCACCGGACCGACGGCGTACGGGTCGAAGCCGTCACGTAGCAACGCCCCCTGCGCCAAGTACGAGTATGCATCCCGGCTGAACATCGGGACGGCCAGCAACAACGGCGCCGTCCACGCCGGGACCACCCAACGCAACTCTCGCAGCGAGGTGCGGCCACCGAGCGTCGCGCGGCCCAGCCGGACCCAGGCGACGATCATCAGAAGGACACCGACCCACACGAGGATGCTGGAGAGAATCAGACCGTGGCCGAACCGTAGCCACGACAGGTGCATGGCTTCGAGCAACGGATCGCGGCGCCGGACACTGCCTGCGCCGAAGCCACCGAACGTGATGAGCGCCGCGCCCACGACGCCGAGGACGGCAGCGTGGCCTTCCGGACTACGAAGAAACGAAGCGAGGTGTCGAACCCGGGAATCACCCGCCGCACCCGAGGAGGAAGCAGTGCTCGAAACGGTGCTGTCGCCGGGTTTCTCGGATGGGGCCGAACCCTGAACCGGGGACATCGTTGCTGTCATCCTCCTCTCGGTGTCGCGGACTTGAAGTGCGTGTGGTCCGGACGGTGAACACGAAGCACCGCGCCGATGGCCGCAGTCAGTTTAGTTGGTGATTTCGCACGATCCGAACCATCCCGCGACTCGGGCGGATGTCACGGTGCGCCGACGATTCTCTCGGCGGCCAGTTTGCCGGACACCAGTACTGTCGGCACGCCGACACCCGGCGTGGTCGCCGAACCCGCCAACACGACGTTCGAGAGCCCGGCCACGAGATTCCGGCGTCGGAACGGGCCGGTCTGACGGAAGACATGAGCCGAGGAGAACGGCGAACCTTCCACCATCCCGCGATCGGCCCACGTCTGCGGCGTGTCGATGTGATCGATCGTCATCGACCGTATCCCGTGGTACCCGCGGCGCTCCAGCTCGATCCCCAGCTCCTGGACGTAAGGGTCGCGCAGCCGCGCCCAGTCCAGTGGTGCGCTGTCCAGATTGGGGCACGGGGCGAGCACGGACACCGGCTCACACGCCGTTCCACCCCGCTGAACCAGCAACGACCGATCGGACACCGAGGGACGCGTGATCAGTAGCGACGGATCGCTCATGAGGGAGCCACGCCCGGAACGAGCGGTGATACGGCGGAAAGTTGCCGCCCAGTCCGCCCCGAAGTCGATGGTGTGGTGCGACTCGCTCGGCCACGTCGCGGTCACGGACGTGGGCACGGTGCCGTGGAAGACCACCGCCGACGGCGACACCCGGCCGTAGCCACGGCGTCGGCCCGCGGAAGTGACGTCCGCTCGGTCCAACAGCGCGTCGACGACGGGGAGATCCGGCGTCAGGACAAGTGCGTCACACGGAAACTCGGTGCCGTCGGACGTGACCACCGACGTCGCCCGGCCGACGGTGACCACGATGTCCGCGACCTCGGTGCCGGTGACGACGGAACCGCCGTGCTTGCGGACTGCATCGGCCATTCCCGCCGCGATCGTCGCCATTCCGCCCACGGGGAAGTACACCCCGAGCGAAGTGTCCATGTGAGCGATCGCGCCGTAGACCGCGAGTGCCCGCGCAGGCGCCATCCCCGCGTACAGGGCTTGGAAAGTGAACACTCGACGCAAGCGATCGTCCTTCAGGAAGCGATCCACCTTGGGTCCGAGCTTGCCGAACCCGCCCAGACGGGCAAGGGTGAGGGTGTCGCGCAAGGCCGCCGGAGTCGACACGAGATCGAGAGGCGAGTCGAAGTTGGAGTCGATGTACCGATCGAACTCCGAGTCGAAGATCGCAGCGAGCCAGCGGCGCAGCGATCGATACCCCTCGGCCTCGGCAGCGCCGCACTTCTTCTCCACCTCCGCGGCCATCACCTCCGGGTCCGCGAAGACGTCGATGGACGTGCCGTCGGCGTAGCGCGTGTGATAGCTCGGCGCCAACGATTCGAGTTCGATCGCCGGGGTGACGGACTGGAACGTCTCACCCACGGCGGCGAGGGCGGATTCGATCAGGTCGGGCATCGTGAGCACACTGGCCCCGTTGTCGATGTCGTACAGGTGCGATCCGTCCTCGTCCTGTACGGGATAGATGCCGACCCGGCCGCCGACGGACTGCTCGCGTTCGAGCACCGTCACCGACCGTCCCGCACCGAGGAGACGCAGTGCTGCCGAGAGACCGGCCAATCCGGCTCCTACGACGACCACCGAGTTCGTGGGTCCATTGATGGCGCGCACGTGAGCCTTTCGTCAGGTGTTCGGAGCGTGTACGTCAGTACTTGCGCTGTGTTGCTGCTGTGCCCATGCGCCGCAGTTGTTCGGCCGCACCTGGCTCGCACTCGCTGTTGTCGAGCGCCACGAAGGCTCGTTCGGTGAGATCCGAGATCCTGCGTTCGACATCGTCGACGGCACCCAGCTCGGTCAACGCCGTTCGGACGTCGCCGATACGCTCCTCGGACAGTTCGTGATCGCCGAGCGACTCGCGGATCAACGCGGCGGACGGCCCATCCGCATCGGCCAACGCAACGGCCATCAGCACGGTCCTCTTACCCTCGCGGATGTCGTCGCCCGACGGTTTCCCGGTGATCGCCGGATCGCCGAACACGCCGAGCAGATCGTCGCGGAGTTGGAACGCCAGTCCGATGTCGGTGCCGAAGGAGCGGAACGCCGCAATCAGCTCGGGTGACGCATCGGCCAGGGCGGCGCCCAGGTGCAGAGGACGTTCGACGGTGTACGCCGCGGTCTTGTAGCGGTTGACGCGCATCGCTGCCTCGACGGACTCGTCCAACCCGGCCTCGGCTTCGATGTCCAGAAGTTGTCCACCGAGCACTTCGAGTCGCATCGACGACCACACCGGCGACACGCGCGCGGAGGCGTCCGCATCGATTCCGGACTCGCGCAGCATGTCGTCCGCCCAGCACAGGGCGAGATCTCCCAGCAGAATCGCGGCCGATTCACCGAACCTGGCCGACGAGCCTGCCCAGCCGGCGGACCGGTGGCGATCGGCGAGAGCAACGTGCACCGTCGGGAAACCGCGACGCGTCGTGGAGGAGTCGATGATGTCGTCGTGGATCAGTGCGCAGGCCTGAACCAGCTCGAGCGACGAGCAGGCTTTGATCACCGCCGCAGCCGCATCGCCCGACGGCTGCCCGCCTGCGCCGAGCCAGGCACTCCACGCGAACGACGGGCGGACGCGCTTGCCGCCCCGGAGAACGAATTCGGTCAGGTCGCGCACGGCGGAGGCGTACCCACCGCCCACGGCGGCGACCTGTTCACGACGGGATTCGAAGAACTCCGCGAGAGCGGTCTCGACCAACTCGCGAGGTGCGGTGGCACCGGCCGAGTCGACCGGTGCGCCGATGGAGGTGTCGACGGTCGTCAGGTCGACGGTGCTGGGCGTGGTCGTTTTCCCGGACAGAAGATCCTCCAGTCGATCCGAACGTGCAGGCTGCGGTTTCAACAGTAGCGGTCCGCGTCCGATTCGCACGCTCCGCGACCTTCCCTCGCACCACCTCAGGCGAGAATCTATGATGTCTCGGTGACATTTGATTCCGTCAGGGGGCGGTCGAGCGACGGATTCGTGACGAGGACGCCGTCGATAGTGGACCGGCTGCGCAGTGACGGCGCGGCACGGATTCCGTTCTCTGTCGAGTTCTCACCTCCTCGCGACGAGGCCGGTGAAGCTCGTTTGTGGCGCGCGGTGCGGGAATTCGAGCAGCTGCAGCCTGCGTTCGTGTCCATGACCTACGGGGCGGGTGGGTCCACCAGGGATCGGACGGTGCGTGTCACCGGCCAGATAGCCGAGGAAACGACGCTGCTGCCCGTGGCGCACCTGACCGCCGTCTCGCACAGTGTGGACGAGCTGCGATCCATGGTCGGTTCCTATGCGGACCGCGGAATCTCCAACATCCTGGTCCTTCGTGGTGACCCTCCCGGTGATCCGCTCGGCGACTGGGAAAAGCATCCGGACGGTGTCGAATACGCGGACGAGCTGGTCACGCTCGTGCGGGAGCTGGGCGACTTCCACGTCGGTGTCGCGTCGTTCCCCGAAGGCCACTACCGTGCGCTGAATCTGGAACAGGACACCCAGGTTCTGGTGAACAAGCTCCGTGCAGGAGCCGAGTACTCCATCACCCAGATGTTCTTCGACGTCGACGACTACCTCCGTCTGCGAGATCGGGTGGCCGCGTTCGACCCCGAGCAGGGGGCAAAGCCCATCGTCCCGGAGATCATGCCGATCACGTCGCTTCGCACGGTGCGACGGGCCCTGGCGCTGTCCGGGTCTGCGCTGCCGAAAGCGTTGGACGACCGCTTCACCGCCGCAGCCGGGACCGGCCGAGAAGAGGACAGGGCAGCGGTGCGCGAAGTGGGTATCGAACTCGCGACGCAGATCGGTGAGCGGCTGATCGCCGAAGGCGCACCGGCGTTGCACTTCATCACCCTGAACTTCGCGAAGGCGACGCGCGAAGTGCTCACCAACCTCGGATTGTGCGCCGCCAGGGTCTAGGACCCAACGGTTGTCGGTAGCACGTGCCCGGAGAACTCGTCAGAGCGGACGACCCTTCCAGGTGATCGAGCCGGTCCTCGATCTGAGAAACGAGTCGACCGTCAGTGCGCCGTACAGCAGCACGGACACCGGGTGAACCGACGCTGCAGCAACAGCTCCTGGACCGACGACCCCCGACTCGGCTCGGGCGGCCACGACACGTGCTGCCACCGCCGCGCCGTACCCCACGAGCCCCCACCGACGAGTACGGCCCGAGCCGAACACTGCAGCGACGGGCGGAAGCACGTAGGCGAGCGCAGCCGCGCCGAGAACCGCGGTCGAACCGACCGGACCGCCGAACGCACTCCACAGCCAGCGGCTGTATCCCGCGCGGAGATCGGACCAACCGTCGTACATCCGGCACCGGGCCAGCTCACCACCCAACACCACGGCCGTACGGTGCCCGGCCCTGCGTAGCGCCCGGGCGATGTCCAGATCCTCCGTGGCGCTGCTCGCGACCGACTCGTGCCCCCCGACATCTCGATACGCGGCGGCGTCGAACATCAGGAACTGACCGCACGCGACGACGGTCGACGGCCTGGTCGAGGTGTTGGCGACCCGTACCGGCAGCGTCGACAACCAGGAGAAACTCAGGAGTGGTTGCACGAGACGCTCGGCGACGCTGTCCGCCCGTTGCCGTGGCCACGGACTGACGAGGGCGCTACGCCCGCGTCGGAGCTCCGTCACGGCCGCAGCTATCGCCCCGGCCGACAGGCGCACGTCGGCGTCGACGAACGCTATCCAGTCGGGCTCGCCCGCCAGAGCTCGCGCCGCCAGCGTGCGGCAGGCAGCCGCTTTGCCCGTCCATCCCGGTGGCGGTTCCGTCGTCGAGCGGCGTACGTCGAACCGTGGATCGGAATCAGCCGCGGCGACGGCAGCGCCGAACGTGCCGTCGGTCGACCCGTCGTCGAGAACGAACACCTCGAGGGTGGGGCAGTGAACCTGCTGCCGTAGATCGGTGACGACCGCCGAGACCAGATCGACCTCGTTCCTTGCCGGTATGCAGACGGCGACCGAGCCGGGAACATCGGATGTGGGCCGCCGCAGCGACCTCATCGACAGCGCATTGACGAGCGTCGTCGCCGCACCGACACCAGCGAGAGCCGCACCGGCCGCCGTCGCCCGCCTGACCGCGTCGCGGAAATCGGTCACACGGACGACGGTGTGCGTCGCACGGGAGGATTGCGTGTCACCCACGCCATGGCGCCGACGATCGCTGCGATGCCGACGGTGACGCCCCCGACGATTCCTGCCCATCCTGCGAAACTGCGTGTGTTCGGGTCGGGGTAGTTGACCTCGGCGCGCATCGACGTGACCTCACCCGCCGGCAACTTCCAGGTGATGATGTTGTCGCCCTCACGGGTTCCGTTGGTGGTACCGATTCGAGCCGGGAACGCGATGGTGAACTGCACGTCCGTGCCCTGAGCGGGAACGTTCTGCAGATCGGCCTTGCCGTCCAGAGTGACGGTGTCCCCAGCGCGCTGGAGCACCAGTTGATAGCTGCCCGTTGCCTGTTCGGACATCTGGCCGAGGGTCTGCACGTCTCCGAAGGACAGATCGTTGAATCGAGCTTCGGTGCCCACGTATCCGTCCTGGCGGTACTCCTGGATGCGGATCTTGCTGGCAAGAGTCGACGGTGCGACCAACTGGGGGCCGGTGTCGGCGTCCGACGTGGGAATCGTCGCGGCCACGATCTGACCGGACACCCGATCGTCCGCGGACACACCGATCGACACCTGGGCGCGGAGGCACCCGGTCAGTAGCGGCGCGAGCAACAGGGTGAGCGCGAGCACCTTCGCGATGCGGTTCCGTCTACGAGTACTACGTTCGCGTGATGTCGACTGCACAGCGACATCGTGCCAGAGAACCAGACCGGTCGACGACGCACGGTGACGATCACCGCGCCGTGTCGATCGTCCTTCGCCTCGATCGGGTGGTCCACGTCCACGCGAGGGGAACGCCGACGGTCCCCATGACGACGAACCCGTAGATCGCGGAGAATCGAAATTCGGGACCGGAGAGGAAGACTGCGTGCGCGAAGGCGGAGCCCAGCCACGTCCACATGAACAGGACGATGGGTGCGGAATCTGTGAGACGAGGCGGATCCGTCCGGATCACCGACTTTCCGGCGAACTCCACGATCACGGCCATCGACAGTGCCACGACGAACCAGCCCAGATAATTCGTCACCGGAATCGACGGGATCCCGGGGAGTCCGGCGATGGGCGAGGTCCATGTCCACTGCCCGTCCGTGACCATCTGGGTGTCGAGGTAGAGGTCCCAACCGACCATTGCGACCGCCGTCATGACGATCCGGTGCAGCGGCGCTCGCTGATCCGGACCGACACGGTGCAGCAGAAGCGAGACCGCGCACCAGATGGGGTAGAAGCCGGCCGTCCAGGCCAACGGCACCACCGCGGGAACACCGAGGATGTCCGGGCCGAGTCGACTCGTGGCGTAGAAGTACGAGCCGAACGGGAACCCGGTTGCGGTGCCGACGATCTCGGCAGCGATACCGAGCCCGGCCGTGGTGACGAACAGTACTGCCGCCCACTTGACGCCCCGGGTGATCGCGGCGTGCGCGAGAGCGGACGCCGCGAGGAGCGCGACGACGGCGACAGTCACGACATCGCGGTTCGAGCCGCTCACGAGCGGATAGACGATCTGCGCCGTCACTGCACTTCCGGCGAGGATCCACACGAATCTGTTCATCGCCGCTTCCGTCCCAGCCACGCTCGGACACGGCCGCCGCCGTGGTCGGACAACGCGATCTTCGCCGCCGTCCGTCCGCTGGCCGCGGACACGCCGCCGCCGGGATGGGTGGATGCGCCCGTCAGGTACAACCCCTGCGCACCGGGCACACGATGGCCCGCGAGTTCGGGGACGGGACGCCAGATCATCATCTGGTCCAAGGACATCTCCACGTGCATGATGTTCCCGCCGATCATTCCCAGTTCGCGCTCGATGTCGGTGGGGGACTGGACGTAACGGTGCAGGATCGTGTCGCGGAAGCCGGGCGCGTACAACTCGAGCGAGTCCACGATGCGGTCGGCTTCGGTCTCCGCAAGATCCGTCGCCACGCGCTCGGTGTCCGACGCACGCCATCGCCGTCCGTCGGACAGGGTGTGCGGATGCCACTGCGACCAGAGGGACACCTGGTGTTCACCCTCCGGTGCCACGCTCGGTTCGATTGCAGTGAACGACATCCCGAGGACGGCAGGCTCGGGCGGCAGATCTCCTGCCAAGGCGTGACCGTGCGCACGGCGCAGTTGCCGACGATCGTGCACGAGCAACTGCAGACCGGAGGTACCGTCCTGCACCGATGGTGCACTGGAATACTGCGGCACGGCGGAGGTCGCGAGTCGGACCGCCATTCCCAGGCCGGGCCCGACGCGGATTCCTCGGCGCCACGCCTCCGTTCGTCGACGATCGAATCCTCCGGCGTCGAGCAGGTCCAGAGTCGTCAGAACATGGCAGCCGGCGACGACCGTGCGACTGCGAATCGACCGACCCGATTCCGTGTGCGTCGTCCACCCGTCGCCGGACCGCGCCACTGATACGGCGCCGTCACCGACGGTGAGCCGACCCCCCGTGGCGACGAGCTTCGAGATCATTGCCTCGGTCAACGCGCCGCTTCCGCCGACGGCGCGACCGGGTGGAAGTGTGTGCATCAGCGCGGCGAAGCCAACCATGGGGGCGGTGCCCGGTTCCGACATCGGCGGGCCGGACTGCGCACCGAACCATGCGAGGGCAGCTTTCAGCCTCTCCGACGAGAACGTGGCGTCGAGCAGCGCGTCGCCGGTCGTGAGGAACTCGCGGGAGAGAGCACTCCCGCCGTCCGGCGCATCGAGTCCCCAGAAGGAGCGCACCAGATTGGCTCCCGTCGGCGCCGCCGAGAACGCTTTCATGGTGCGTGCGCTGCGCGGCCCCCAGGACGCGACGAACGTCCGATACGCTTTCGCATCCGCAGCACCGCACGACCGCGCGATGGAGTCACAGGTGGCGTCGAGGTCGCGACGAAACACAATGGCCTCGTCGTCGGTACCGGGTGCGCCGGGAGCGATCGCCCACGGATCGCAATCGACGTAGGCGAGACCATGGTCGGCCAGACCGAGTTCCTCGACGATGCCGGTATGCCGAACCATGATGTGAGCAGACGAGCCACGGTCGACTCGGTGTCCGGGAAAGCGCTCGGCGGACGACACACCACCACCTGCGATCGTGTCCTTCTCCACGACTTCGACGGACAGGCCGGCGTCGGCCAGGTAACACGCGGAAGTCAAGGCATTGTGGCCTGAGCCCACTACGAGAACATCGATCACGGCACCAGCGTATAGATCGTCACCGATTGGGCGGTTCGTCCGTTTCGAACGGCAGTGCGTGACCGAGAACTGCGAACGGTCGACGGTCGCCCGCGAAGGTGAAATCGCGGAGTACGTCTCCGAAGCCGAGGCTTCGGTACAGGCGCCATGCGCGGTTGTTCTCGTTCTCCACTTCCGGAGTGGACAGCAGCACGGTGCGCTCGGGGCGGTCGCGAAGGAGTCTGCGTGTCAGGGCACGGCCCAGTCCGTGACCCTGCGCACGCGGGGACACGTGCAGCTCGGTCAGTTCGAAGTAGTCCGAGAGGACCGAGTCGACGTACTCGTCATCGGCGCCGGATCTGCGCAGACCGTCCCTGACCTGCTGGTGCCACCACTGATGCCGAGCACCCCTGTACCCGTACGCGACGGCGACGAGAGGGGAGTCGGGCGTGGGCAGGACTGCACCGACAGCGCACCATCCGGGTCGGAGGACGTGCTCGGACCACATCGGGGCGCGGTGATACTCCGTGCCTTGCGGGTAACCCATTGCCTCGACGTAGATCGCCAGCGCTTCGGGAAGGCGACGACGGAGTTCTCGGGCGGACAGATCGACCAGGTACGGGGTCGGTTCCGCGTCGGTAGCGACTGTTCTCAACCTTTCCTTGACGACTTGTCGGTGGGCACAGCTATATTGAATATGTCGAACGGATGTTCGATGTCGGTGATCCGGCGATGACCCCGAGGGAAGCGGGGCTCGCTGGATCCCTGACCTTAGATCGTCGTCGACGTCCGGTCGTTTCGGAAATTGCGGTCACGAACGGCGAACGAAATCGGGAGGTGTTCGAGTATGGCTACGAAGGTTCTCCGTGGTGATGTGCGTCCGCCGGTGTCGCCGCGTGCTCGTGTACTACTGGGCCGGGCAGATGCCTTGCTGTCGGGTTCCCTCGGCGCCGAGTCGGTCGCCGACCAATTTCTGGACTGCTACATGGCAGCCCTCCGTGGAGCGGCTGCCATCCTGGAAGTCGCGCCCGCGACGCGAGCAAGATCACGCAGCGCATGGGTGCTGCTGGCAAAAGCCGAGCCGGAGCTCGAAGCCTGGGCGGAGTACTTCGCGAGCTACTCATCGTTGCGGGCCGCTCTCCAGGCCGGTGTGTCTCGCTCCATCGACCAGGACGCTGCGGACACGTTCTATCGCGAAGTCGGCCGTTTCCTGCATGTGGTGGAGGATTTCATCGGTGCGGATTCACGTCTCGATCGTGCACTCCTCCCGCCCCGATCGATGTCGGCGTGAAGGCTGATTCTGTTGCGGTCGTGGTGTCGTTCGCCGGAGTTCGGTGCGCCGGAGGAGTCGAGTTGCCGAGTCCGCATGCGACTTGTCAGGGGTCTGCGCAGGGAAACTTCGGACATTCTCAGGAACACATGGACCGAGTAGGTGGTAAGCAGTCGATTCACCTCGTATTATCAATAGCAGGTAGCCGCCAGAGTCAGCTTCCCGTCGTTTCGCACCCGAAATGACTTCTAATATCTGTGCAGGGGGAGGTACCGTGCCACTCTCCGAGCACGAGCAGCGCATGCTCGATCAGATCGAGAGCGCTCTCTACGCCGAGGATCCCAAGTTCGCTTCTCACGTGAGAAGCGGCCGTATGCGTACGGCTTCGAGCAAACGTCGCTTCCAAGCGGCCGCTTTGTTCGTCTTGGGGCTTGTTTTGCTCATCGCCGGGCTGGCGCTGCCGTTCAAGCCCGGTGGTTTCCCGGTGATCAGTCTCGTCGGCTTCGTCTTCATGTTCGGCGCCGGTGTGCTGTTCCTACTCGGTGGGTCTCGTAAGGGCGCTGCTGCGTCACAGGAGGAGTCCGAAGCGACTGGCTCGGGCGGACCCAAGAGTTCGGGGCCGAAACCCAAGTCCGGCCGCAAGAGCGGCGGCGGTTTCACTTCCCGTATGGAAGATCGGTTCCGGAAGCGATTCGAACAGGACTAGTTCTCTCCGTCTCCATGTCGCAGGCGCTGCGCCACTGAGCCGGATGCAGTGAAGCCGGACGCAGTGGAGTCGGATGCAGTGAAGCCGGAAAAGCCATAGATTCAGAGACAACGGAACACCACAGAAGCGGTGCTCACCCGAATGGGTGGGCACCGCTTTCGTATGTCCCGGTTGTGTATGGCCCGCACCCCGCATGGGGGTGCGATCCGGCCCTGTCGAGGACGAACCAGAACCTCGTCACCCACTTCCCCCCACCGCGTGGGGGAGCGAACTGCGCAATCCCCACTTTCAACCACCACCATCGTCGATGACCGATCCATTGTCGGGTGCGACCTTCTGACCTGGACTTTTGTTCGATCGTCTCGTTCGGGGCTCTGTGTAGGTCGACAATCGTCGATCGGTGCCGATACGCTTCCCCACAATCAACCACCAAGTTGACCTGCGGTAATTGGGGTACATCCCAAAAATATTCCTCCCGATGGATTGAAAGTGGAGGAAAGTGGGGTAATGTGGTGGCAGCAGCGAGAGCGGGAGGTGTCGAGTGTTCCTCGGTACCTACACGCCCAAGCTCGACGAGAAGGGCCGGCTCACGTTGCCGGCGAAGTTCCGGGATGCGCTGAAGGAGGGTGTGATGGTGAGCAAAGGTCAAGACCACAGCCTTGCGATCTACACCCAGGAGGCGTTCGCGGAAAAGGTAAGAAAGCTCACCGAAGCATCTCGTTCCAATCCGGTTGCCCGCTCGTACATCAGGCAGCTCGGTGCGGGCACGGACGAGCAGAAGCTCGATGGTCAGGGCCGCATCATGCTCAGCTCGGACCACAGGCGTTACGCGAGTCTGGAACGCAATGTCGTCGTGAACGGATCCATCGAGTTCATCGAGATCTGGAACGAAGAAGCCTGGGCTCGCTACTCGTCCGAGGGTGAGCAGAGTTTCTCGGATGCAGTGGATGCTTCCCTGGAAGGAATCTTGTAACCGCAGGAATCTTGTAACCGCAGGAATCTTGTAACCGCAGGAATCTTGTAACCGCAGGAATCTTGTAACCGCAGGAATCTTGTAACCGCCCGGATCAACCGCCGAGTGCCGCGAGGCCTCTGCCCGATCAGAACCCTGACGTTCTTCCCCAACGCCAGGTTTCGAAGATCAGGACCCTGACGTACTTCCCCGACGTCAGGTTCCTATCGGACAGGGACCTCGAGGCATTCGTCCACACCATCGATCGATGCGCGATCTCGACGCACCACCGCGCAGACGCACGAACCGGGAGGAATCATCGTGGAAGGCGAATCGTCAGCCGCCACTGACAGCGCTCCCGAGGGCGACGAATCCGTCGACCGACCTCAGCCGAAACACATCCCCGTTCGCCTCGAACGCGCGGACGAACTTCTGGGACCCGCCCTCACCGCAGCTCACGCGTCAGGTCTCACACCTGTGATGATCGATGCGACGCTCGGCCTCGGCGGACATTCCGAACACTTCCTGCGTACTTATCCGACGCTGCATCTGATCGGCCTCGACCGAGACCCGGACGCGCTCGCGCGTGCCGGCCGGCGGCTGGAGGAGTTCTCGGATCGAACATCGTTCGTGCACACCACATACGACGGAATTGCCGACGCCCTCGAGCAGTCCGGCTTCGCGCCGCAGGACTCGGTCCACGCCATTCTGTTCGACCTCGGAGTGTCGTCGATGCAGCTCGACGAAGCGGACCGCGGATTCGCCTACTCGGTGGACGCCCCACTCGACATGCGGATGGATCCGACGGTCGGGCTGACTGCGGCGGACGTTTTGAACACCTACTCGCACGGTGACATCGCCCGCGTGCTCAGCACGTACGGTGAAGAACGATTTGCCGGACGCATCGCGTCGGCTGTCGTCAAACGTCGCGAAACCACCCCGTTCACCACGAGCGCGGCCCTCGTCGAACTGCTCTACTCGGCAATTCCGGCCGCGACGCGGCGAACTGGAGGTCATCCCGCCAAGCGCACCTTCCAGGCGCTACGGGTCGAGGTGAACGGCGAGTTGGATTCGCTCGAGACTGCCGTACCCGCCGGACTCGATGCATTGGCCGTCGGAGGACGTGTCGTGTTCATGTCCTACCAGTCGCTCGAGGATCGCGTGGTGAAGAAAGAGCTCACGCCCCGCGTGAAATCACGAAGCCCCGAGGGGCTTCCCGTCGAGCTACCCGGGATGGGACCCGAGTTTCGTCTCCTGACCAAGGGAGCGGAACGCGCGTCGGAAGAAGAAATCGAGGAGAACCCGCGCTCGGCCCCGGTGCGCCTGCGCGCGGCCGAGCGAATTGCGAGGAGATCGTAGATGACCATTACCTCGACTTCGTCACCGACCACACGGCGCCAGCGCCGCGGCGCCGGCTCGGGTCGCTCCGGCGCGGCATCGCGGGCGTACGAGCGTCGTCAACAACGCGCGTCCTCGCGCGGGGTGGAGCTTGCATCGAGCGGACATGCGGCAGCGAGGACGATGTCCGCGTCCATCGGTGCGCGAGTTCCGTTCGTCGCGTTGGTGATCGGACTCCTGTCCCTCGGTCTCGGTTTGACGCTGCTGTTGACGACGAGATCTGCCGGTGACTCCTATGTACTGAGCGATGCGAAGGCTCACAACGAGCGTCTCGTTCAGGAACGTGCGTCGCTGCAGCGTGATGTCGAATTGGCGGATTCCGCACCGGAACTCGCGCGCAAAGCCGCGGAGTTGGGGATGGTCCCTGCCGCGGGCGCTGCGCGCATCGTGGTGGCGGAAGACGGTTCGGTTCAAGTCGTCGGCACTCCCGCTCCCGCACAGGGCAACCCGGTTGCACCACTCGATCCACCCACCTCGCAAGGCACGTCGCAATCGGCCGATTCCGAGGCCCGCAACCCGTTGCAGGTGCGCAATCAGCCGCAGACGACCGCGCCGCGATCGGCATCGGACTCGACTGCTCCACGCTCGGCCTCCGACCCGTCGGGCACGCGGGCGGCATCCGACGGCGCAGGTACACCGTCCGGCGTCGCACCATCAGCCACATCCGCCACGCCGAACACGTCGAATGGCGCGGGAACCGAAGCCATGGGTGAACAATTGGTTCCTATGAGCATCCCGTCGGCGAGTCCTTCGGGTAGTCGGCAGTGACCAGGCCGACATCCGGGAACACTCGTCGTACACCAGCGCCGCACGAGCGGAGCCGGCGGAATGATTCCAGGCGGAACGCATCCGGCGGCACTGCGTCCGACCGAAGGCCCGCCCCGGCGCGAGGCGGGGTGCCTCCACGTCGCCCGCATCCCAGAGCGGGCAGTCGCTTCGACGCCTCGTCCTTCACCTTCCGCAACGGCTTCGGCCGCATCGTCATGTTCGGCATTCTCGGTGTCGTCGTACTGCAGTTGGTCTGGATCATGGGGGTCAACGGAACTCGCCTGTCCGTCGAAGCCGCGTCGCAGCGCACCACCACCCTGGTGGACGCAGCAGCACGAGGCTCCATCACGGACAGGAACGGCAAGCCCATCGCATTCACGATGGAGGCCAAGGCCCTGACGTTCCAACCCGTGCGCGTCCGGCAGGAGTTGGACGAGACACGCGCCAAGGATCCCTCTGCGCCCCAAACCGACGACAGGCTGGCCGAGATCGCCGCAGGCATCCACGACGAACTGGGTGACATCGCGAACGAGAAGGACATTCTCGCCAAGCTGAAGAGCAACGACACGTTCGCCTACCTAGTCCGGGGAGTCGACTCGACCGTGGCGACACGGATCAGCGAAGAATTCGAAGAAGTCGGCCTCGAGCGGCAGGACATTCGCGAGTACCCGGGTGGATCACTCGCCGCCAACATGGTGGGCGCGACAGGATGGGACGGCCACGGCCTTCTGGGACTGGAGGATTCGCTCGACGCGACGCTGGCCGGAACCGACGGATCGCAGACCTACGACCGCGGGTCGGACGGCGCCGTCATACCCGGCAGCTGGCGCGACAAGCAGACCGCGGTGAACGGCTCGGGAGTGGAGCTGACCATCGACGCGGATCTGCAGTACTACGTCCAACAACAGGTGCAGCTCGCAAAAGACCTGTCCGGTGCGAAGAATGCGTCCGCAGTCGTGCAGGACGCACACACCGGCGAGGTTCTGGCGATGTCCAACGACAACACGTTCAACCCGGGTATCGGCGTCGGCAACAACGACCGCAACAAGGAGATGGGCAACCTCGCCGTCTCCACTCCGTTCGAGCCCGGTTCGGTCAACAAGATCATCACTGCCGCCGCCGCAATCGAATACGGCCTCACGACGCCCGACGAGGTGTTGCAAGTTCCCGGCGACATCTTCATGTCCGGTGTGTCGGTGAAGGACGCGTGGGATCACGGCGTGGTTCCCTACACGTCGACCGGTGTGTTCGGAAAGTCCTCGAACGTCGGCACACTCATGCTCGCTCAGCGCGTCGGCGAAGATCGCTTCGCAGACATGCTCTCCAGGTTCGGGCTAGGTCAACGCACCGATGTCGGGCTTCCAGGAGAGAGTGCAGGCAGCGTGCCGAGTCGAGATCAGTGGTCCGGCGGCACGTTCGCCAACCTCCCCATCGGTCAGGGTCTGTCCATGTCGTTGCTGCAGATGACGGCTATGTACCAGGCGATCGCCAACGACGGGATGCGGATTCCACCCCGGATCGTCAAGTCGACGGTCGACCCGGACGGAAATCGTACGGAGACCGACAGGCCCGAAGGCGTCTATGTGGTGAGCCCACAGACCGCGACGACCGTTCGCGACATGTTCCGTTCCGTCACGCAGGACGACACCGGGAACCAACGAGGAACCGGTGTCGCAGCGGGGATCCCCGGGTACCAGATCAGCGGGAAGACCGGCACTGCGCAGCAGGTCGATCCGGAATGCGGCTGCTACTCCAACTCGAACTACTGGATCACGTTCGCCGGCATCGCCCCGGCCGACGACCCCCGGTACGTCATCGGCATCATGCTGGACGCCCCGACCAGGAGTGCAGACGGATCAGGCGGACAGTCTGCAGCGCCGCTGTTCCACAACATCGCCAGTTGGATGCTCCAGCGCGACAGCGTTCCACTGTCTGCTTCCGGACCGAAATTGGTGCTGCAAGCCGACTGACAGTGACGCGCACCTCGCGTGTGGTTCGGCTGAAAGGGTCGGGGGTCAGCGTGGCCGAGCCGCGCCGGTAACCTGACTCGTCGGCCCGAAACCGAAAGTCCGTCCTGCAGCGCTCGGCGCAGCACCACGGCCTGCGGGTGGGCCTGAAGTAGTACGTCGAGCAGAAAGGAGCGCAGTGTCCGTGCCAGCAGAGTCGACCGATGCTCCGTCGTCGCTCAGACCGTCGAACCCACCGCGTACCGCGGTCGAGGACATCGCAGCCGCGGCGGAAGCCAGGCTGGTTCACGCGGCCACAGCGGACGGCTCCGAGCTGCCGTCGCCGTTCGTCACGGGAGTCGATCTTCGAGCGCAGGGAGTCGTCGCAGGCGATCTCTTCGCGGCACTGCCCGGATCGGCCGCGCACGGCGCCTCCTTCGTCGCGACAGCGATCGACAGGGGAGCAGCCGCGATCCTCACCGACTCCGAAGGTCTGGCGCTCGTCTCGGCGCAGTATCCGCAGCTACCGGTGCCCGTCCTCGTGCGCGACCGGCCGAGGGAGGTGCTGGGACACGTGTCGGCGCTCGTCTACGGCAATCCGTCGGAGAAGATGACCGTCATCGGCATCACCGGGACGTCCGGTAAGACGACCACGTCGTATCTGTTGGAAGCGGCACTGTCGGCCGCAGGCCGGCGAACCGGCCTGATCGGCACCATCGAGACCAAGATCGCCGGCACCCGAGTGCCGAGTGCCCTCACCACACCGGAGGCGCCGCATCTGCACGCGCTGTTCGCGGCGATGGTCGAGCAAGGTCTCGACACCGTGGTCATGGAAGTGTCCAGCCACGCACTGTCTCTCGGGCGGGTCGACGGCACGGTCTTCTCCGTCGGGGCGTTCACCAACCTCTCGCAGGATCACCTCGACTTCCACGACACGCTGGAGGAGTACTTCCTCGCCAAGAGCAGACTGTTCGCCGCCGAGTCGCGCGTCCACACGCGGTCGGCTGCCGTGTGCGTCGACGACGCTTGGGGCCAGCGCATGGCCGACATCGCGCGATCGGCGGGCTCGACCCTGCTCACCGTGTCCGTCCTCGGCGACGCCGACTGGAGTGTCGACGGGTGGTCGAAGGAACCGACGGGAACTCAACGATTCACCCTCGTCGACACTGCCGGCGACCGACACGCTGCATCGATCCGACTACCGGGCAGATACAACGTCGCCAACGCCGCACTGGCGGCCGCGGTCTGTGCGGCTGCCGGCGTCGACGTGCGTCGGGCTGTCGCCGGAATGGCCGACGTCGACGTCCCGGGCAGAGTGCAGCGCATCTCCCGCGGCCAGAAGTTCCTCGCCGTCGTCGACTACGCACACAAGCCTGCTGCCGTCGAAGCCGTGATCGAGACACTGCGCGAACAGACTCAGGGCAGAATCGCGGTTGTCCTCGGTGCAGGCGGCGACCGTGACACCGCCAAACGTCCGTTGATGGGTGCCGCGGGTGCCCGAGGCGCCGATCTTCTCGTCGTCACCGACGACAATCCGCGATCCGAAGATCCTGCACTCATTCGTGATGAGGTGATGGCGGGTGCCCTCTCGGTCGACGAGTCGGCCCGGGGTGAGGTCAGGAACATTGCCGGCCGCGGCGCTGCGATCGCCGACGCGGTGAACTGGGCGCGTGAAGGCGACGTCGTGCTGATCGCGGGTAAGGGCCACGAAACAGGTCAGGAGATCGATGGGGTGAAGTATCCGTTCGACGACCGCGTCGTGCTCGCCGATGCCCTCGATCGCGCGACCGATGAACACGCAGGAGCCAGTTCGTGAAAGACCTGACCATCGCACAGATCGCCGACATCGTCGGGGGTGACATGCACGACGTGGAAGACCCGTCCGTGCTGGTCACCGGTTCGGTCGAGTTCGATTCACGCAAGATCGGCCCAGGCGGGCTGTTCCTGGCGCTCCCCGGTGCGCGTGTCGACGGCCACGACCACGCGGCTGCAGCAGTCGCGGCAGGCGCTGCCGTGGTGCTGGCGGCGCGGCCGGTCGGCGTCCCGGCCGTCGTCGTCGCACCGAAGCCGCACGATGGCAAGGCGATGGCACTGGAACACGACTCCGACGGGTCCGGTGCCGCGGTTCTGGCGGCGCTCAGCGCGCTCGCCCGCGCCTCGGCGGTGGAACTGACCGCTGATACCGGGCTGACGATCGTCGGAGTGACGGGTTCGTCCGGAAAGACCTCGACGAAGGACTTGCTGGCCGCGGTGCTGCGACCACTCGGATCCGTCGTCGCGCCGCCGGGCTCGTTCAACAACGAACTGGGCCATCCCTGGACAGTCCTGCGCGCCGACGAGTCCTCGGACTTCCTCGTGCTCGAACTGTCCGCGCGGGGTGTCGGACATATTGCCGCCCTTGCCCACGCTGCCCCTCCTCGCATCGGCGTCGTACTCAACGTAGGCACAGCCCACCTCGGTGAATTCGGTTCCCGAGACATCATCGCCGTCGCCAAAGGTGAACTGGTCGAAGCGCTTCCGAGTGCCGCGGACGGCGGCGTGGCCATCCTCAACGCCGACGACCGACTCGTGTCGGCCATGCGCACGCGCACGTCGGCTCGGGTGGTGACCGTCGGGATGTCTCCGGACGCGGACATCAGGGCCGAGAACGTCACACTCGACGCCGAAGCGCGAGCCCGTTTCACCATGGTCACCCCGGCCGGAACCGTCGACGTGGCATTGGCCGTCCACGGTGAGCACCAGGTCGGCAACGCCCTCGCAGCCGCCGCCGTCGCTCTCGAATGCGGCGGCACCCTCACCGGGATCGCCGATGCACTCGCCGGTTCCACCGCGGCTTCCGTCCGGCGCATGGACGTTCGGACGAGACCGGACGGCGTCACCGTCGTCAACGACTCCTACAACGCCAACCCCGACTCCATGCGCGCAGCGCTCAAGGCTCTCGTCACGATGTCGAGGTCGGGAACCGGGCCACCGCGTCGAACATGGGCGGTTCTGGGGGAGATGGGCGAGCTGGGGCCGGATTCCGTCGTCGAACACGACGCGATCGGACGCCTTGCGGTACGGCTCGACGTGTCCAGGTTGATCATCGTCGAGTCGGGCCGCCCGACCAGAGCCATGCACCAGGGCGCAGTCATGGAAGGCTCCTGGGGCGACGAATCGATGTTGGTTCCCGACCGGGAATCTGCCGTCGCGGTGTTGAGGGAAGAACTTCGACCGGATGACATCGTGCTGGTGAAGGCATCGCAGTCCGTCGCACTGTGGACCGTCGCCGACACACTGCTGCAGGACGGCAAGGACGCCGGGGAGAACACGACAACCAACGGGGAGGCACCGCAGTGAGACAGATCCTCTTCGCCGGAGGCATCGCGCTCGCTGTGGCGATTCTGCTGACACCGGTGCTGATCAAGGCGTTCTCCAAACAAGGCTTCGGCCAGGAGATCCGCGTCGAAGGCCCGGCAAGTCATCAATCCAAACGCGGCACGCCGACGATGGGCGGAGTCGCGATTCTCGCCGGTCTCTGGGCTGGTTACTGGGGCTCGCACCTGATCGGAATCGGCTACGACGCCGACGGGCCGTCGGCGTCCGCGTTGCTGGTTCTCGGGTTGACCACGGTCCTGGGTCTCGTCGGTTTCCTCGACGACTTCATCAAGATTCGCAAGCAGCGCAATCTGGGTCTGAACAAGACAGCGAAACTGGTCGGCCAGCTGTTCGCCGCAGTTCTGTTCGGCATCCTCGCACTGCAGTTCAAGGGAGAGAACGGGCTCACTCCAGCTAGCATGCAGCTCTCCTACGTGCGCGATATCGCGACGGTCAGCCTGGGCCCACTCGTGTTCATCGTGTGGTGCTACTTCCTCGTCACGGCATGGTCCAATGCCGTGAACCTCACGGACGGACTCGACGGTCTTGCGGCCGGTTCGATGACGCTCGTCCTCGGCGCCTACACCGTCATCACCTTCTGGCAGTACCGCCAGTCCTGCTCCACCAATCCGGGCCCCGGATGCTACGACGTGCGTGACCCTCTGGACCTGGCGCTCATCTGCGCGGCCGCTGCCGGTGCCTGCATCGGTTTCCTGTGGTGGAACGCAGCTCCAGCAAAGATCTTCATGGGCGACACCGGGTCGTTGGCCCTCGGTGGACTCATCGCCGGCTTGTCCATCGTGACGCGTACCGAACTGATCATGGTCGTCATCGCGGCACTGTTCGTCGCCGAGGCAGCCTCCGTCGTGATCCAGGTCGCGGTGTTCCGATCGAGTCGACGGCGTGTGTTCCGTATGGCGCCGTTCCATCACCACTTCGAGCTCGCAGGCTGGGCAGAAACCACGGTGATCATCAGGTTCTGGCTACTGGCGGCCATCGCGTCGGCCGTCGGCCTTGCCTTGTTCTACAGCGAGTACCTCGCCGCTGTCGGTGGATAGAGCTCGAATCCGGTGAAGGGGAGTGCGATGTCCGACGACGTGGCGTGGCTGAGGGACAAGACCGTGCTGGTCGCCGGGGGACGGGTATCCGGGTTGGCGACCGTCGGGCCGCTCCGCGCCCTCGGTGCGCGAGTACTCGTCACCGATACCGACCCGGCCGCGGTGGACAAGGCGCATGCAGCCGGTGCCGACGGCATCCTGCAGGACGACCTTCTCGCGGACGGTTGCGCATTCGATTCGATCGCGCTCGTCGTCACCAGTCCGGGCTTTCGCCCGGACGCGCCGGTGCTCGCGCGTGCCGCCGCACTCGGTATTCCGATCTGGGGAGACATCGAGCTGTCCTGGCACGTCGACCGCGCGGGTGTGTACGGCCCGCCGACGACATGGCTGGTGGTCACGGGAACGAACGGGAAGACCACGACCACCTCGATGTTGGCGTCCATCCTCGAATCGGCCGGTATGGCGAGTGCGGCGTGCGGAAACATCGGTCTGCCGGTGCTCGACGCTCTGCAGTCGGACCCGCATCCGGAGGTCCTCGCCGTCGAGTTGTCGTCGTTCCAGTTGTTCTGGGCTCCGTCCGTCCGGCCCGCGGCGGGTGTCGTCCTCAACATCGCCGAGGATCATCTGGACTGGCACGGTGGTATGGACGGCTACGTCGACGCCAAAGCACGAGCGCTCGTCGGCGATGTCGGGGTGGTGGGTCTCGACGATGCGCGGGCAGCGGCCCTGGCAGGCTCGGCTCGCGCCGATCGAGTGGTCGGATTCCGCCTCGGAGACCCCGCGCCCGGGGAACTCGGCGTGATCGACGGGCAGTTGGTGGACAACGCTTTCGGCGAGCGTCTGCACTTGATGTCGGTGGACGATGTAAGCCCGTCCGGTCCGGCCGGGACGATGGACGCGTTGGCGGCGTCGGCGCTCGCCCGCGCGATCGGCGCCCCGGCAGAGGCCGTGGCGGAGGGGATTCGCACCTACGACGTGGGGCCACACCGTGCGTCGGTCGTCCGCACCGTGGGGGGTGTGACGTTCGTCGACGATTCCAAGGCGACCAACCCGCACGCAGCAAGGTCGTCGTTGCTCGCGCACGAGCACGTCGTCTGGATCGCCGGTGGTCTCCTCAAGGGAGCATCGGTCGACGAGCTCGTGGCCGAAGTGGCGCCCAGACTCGTCGCTGCGGTGCTGATCGGGCGTGATGGGACGCAGATCGCAGAGGCTTTGGCGCGACACGCACCGGATGTTCCCGTTGTCGAGTTCCCGCTGAGAGACGATGCTGGTGTGACTCATGTGGCGGAAGATGCTGAAGTCGTGATGCGCGCCGCGGTCGACGAGGCCGCCCGGCGAGCCGGACCGGGAGACACGGTGCTTCTCGCCCCCGCCGCCGCGTCGCTCGACATGTTCGTCGACTACGGCCACCGTGGCCGCAGCTTCGCGGACGCCGTGCACGCGCTCGGCACTACACGGTCGGGCGGGCAATCCTGATGGCCCGGCCTGAGAATGCCCCGGCGAACTCGCCGCGCACCAGGATCGGATTGTGGCTCGGCCGTCCTCTGGCGTCGTTCCACCTGATCGTCACCGTTGCCGCTCTGCTCACGATTCTCGGCCTGGTGATGGTGCTGTCGTCGTCGGCAGCCGAGGCGTACGCCACCGACGGATCGGCGTACACCCTGTTCACACAGCAGCTGATCGGTGTCGGTCTCGGCGTCGTGGCGTTCTACGTCGCGCTGCGTACGTCCGTGCGCGTGCTGCGGAAGGTCTCGTTCCCGCTGTTCTGCCTTTCCGTCGTCATGCTCATGATGGTGCTCATTCCCGGTATCGGATCGGAGGGCGCCGACGGCGCGCGCCGATGGTTCAATGTCGCCGGCGTCTCGTTCCAGCCGTCGGAGCTGGCGAAAGTCACGCTCGTTCTGTGGGGTGCTCATCTGCTGGCATCGCGCCGCAGCGAGCACGCCAGCCTCAAATCACTTCTCATTCCGCTCGTGCCCGCAGCGCTGCTGATGGCGGGACTAGTCGTTCTGCAGCCGAATCTCAGTACCGCCATCGCGATTGGCATCATTCTCGTGTCGCTGCTGTGGTTCGCCGGTCTCGACGCCAGGCTCTTCGCGATTATCGTCGGCGGCGGTATCGCCGCGGCGACGGTGCTCGCGTTCACCGCGGGATATCGCTCGAACCGAATCAAGGCCTGGCTGAACCCCGGCGACGATCCGCAGGGTCTTGGTTACCAGTCGAACCAGGCCAAGTTCTCGCTCGCCGACGGTGGGCCGTTCGGTGTCGGTCTCGGGCAGAGTCGCGCCAAGTGGAGCTACCTGCCCAACGCGCACAACGACTTCATCTTCGCGATCATCGGCGAGGAACTGGGTTTCATCGGTTGCCTCGCGGTACTGGGCCTGTTCGCGTTGTTCGTCTACACCGGTCTGCGCATCGCGATGCGTTCGGTGGATCCGTTCCTGCGTCTGCTCGCGGCGGGTTCGACGACCTGGATCTTCGCGCAGGCGATGATCAACATCGGGTACGTGGTCGGGCTGCTTCCGGTCACCGGGCTTCAGCTTCCGCTCGTGTCCTACGGCGGCTCGTCGACGGCGATCACGCTGATGATGTTCGGCATCATCGCCAACGCCGCCCGGCACGAACCGGAAGCCATCGCGGCTCTGCACTCCGGGCAGGACTCGCGGTTGGACCGTGTGCTGCGACTCCCGATGCCCGCATCGTTCTCTCCGTTGCGTGCCGCCGCGGCCAGATCCAAGTCGACCCGGCCTGCGCTCGATCGCGAGGATCGCCGTCGGATCGAGAGCGGTTCGTCGCAGCGTCGTGCACCGGACGCCGGTGGCAGGGCGGGTCGAGTTCGAGGGGGCGAGCCCCCTCGTCGTTCCGAACCACGCAGAACCGGCGCGGCACTTCCCCGTGGCGGTGCAGTTGGAGGCCGCAGCGGTGCAGTTGGAGGCCGCAGCGCAGCACCGCGCGCAGGCGCTCAACCCCGCGGTGCGTACGGACACTCGGATACGCGAGGATATCGACGGTGAATGCATCTCCCACACACTTGTCCGTCGTCGTCGCGGGCGGTGGGACCGCGGGACACATCGAGCCGGCATTGGCTGTCGCGGACGCACTGCGCGCGCTCGACGACTCGGTACGGATCACCGCTCTGGGAACCGAGCGTGGACTCGAGACCACGCTCGTACCGGCGCGGGGCTACCAGCTCGAGTTGATTCCTCCGGTCCCGCTTCCGCGTAAGCCCACCCTGGATCTGGTCCGGCTGCCGGGGCGTGTGATTCGGTCGGTACGGGCCACCCGGGCGGTCTTCGCGGCCGTCGACGCCGACGTACTGATCGGGTTCGGTGGCTACGTGGCCCTGCCCGCCTACCTTGCTGCACGGCGAACCTTCGGACGCAGCCGGTCGATTCCGGTCATCGTCCACGAGGCCAATGCCAGTGCCGGGATCGCGAACAAGGTCGGTGCGAAGGTCGCGACCTGTGTCCTCGCCGCGGTGGCCGGATCCGGCGTGTCCGCTCGTGGCCGCTCGGACGCGGACATCGTCGGAATTCCAGTGCGACCGACCATCACCGGGCTGGACCGAGCGGCGATGCGCGCCGAGGCTCGCGAGTACTTCGGGTTGCCGGGGAGCGGCCCCGTACTGCTGGTGTTCGGCGGATCGCAGGGTGCCAGGTCGCTCAACGACGCCGTGTCGGGCGCCGCGGACCGATTGGCCGAAGCCGGAGTGTCGGTACTGCATGCCGTCGGACCCAAGAATTCGATCGAGGTACCGACGGCCGATGCGCCAGCACCGTACGTCGCCGTTCCGTACATCGACCGCATGGACCTGGCGTACGCCGCTGCGGATCTGGCCATCTGTCGATCGGGCGCCATGACGGTTGCCGAAGTGTCGGCGACGGGTCTGCCCGCGGTGTACGTTCCGTTGCCGCACGGGAACGGTGAACAGGAACTCAACGCACGCCCCGTCGTCGACGCCGGGGGAGGCATACTCGTGGCCGACGGATCGGTGACTCCGGAATACATCGCCGCTGAGGTGATCGACCTGATCACAGACTCTGCACGAGTGGAAGCGATGTCGAAGAGCGCCGCGAGCGCGGGCCACCGCGACGCCGCGGCGACCGTGGCGAAAATCGTGCTCGACGTCGCCTCGCAGCGTAGACGAGGCGTGTGACGGTCGTGGCACGACAAGGTGGTACCGAAAGGACGGACATGCCCGAGCTACCCGCTGAACTGCCGGAGGATCTCCGACGGGTTCACATGGTCGGAATCGGGGGTGCCGGCATGTCCGGCATCGCCAGGATTCTGCTCGCTCGTGGCGGCGAAGTCTCCGGCTCCGATGCGAAGGAAAGCCGAGGGGTTCTGGCACTGCGCGCTCGTGGTGCACAGGTTCGTGTCGGTCATGATGCCTCGGCTCTCGACTTGATCTCCGGTGGTCCGACGGTGGTGGTCACCACGCACGCCGCGATACCCAAGACCAACCCCGAACTGGTCGAAGCCGGGCGCCGAGGAATTCCCGTCGTGCTCCGGCCGACGGTGTTGGCATCGCTGATGGAGGGTTATCGGGCACTGCTGGTGTCCGGCACGCACGGCAAGACCTCGACCACGTCGATGTTGATCGTCGCGCTGCAGCACTGTGGCTTCGATCCGTCGTTCGCGGTGGGTGGAGAACTGAACGAGGCCGGCACCAACGCGCACCACGGCAGTGGTGACGTGTTCGTCGCCGAGGCAGACGAGAGCGACGGTTCGCTCCTGCAGTACAGCCCGAACGTCGTCATCGTCACCAACATCGAGGCCGATCACCTCGACTACTTCGGTACTCCCGAGGCGTACACGCAGGTCTTCGACGATTTCGCGGCGTTGCTCGGACCGGGTGGAGTGCTCGTTGCCTGCATGGACGATCCAGGATCGGCCGCTCTGGCTCGGCGCGTCCACGAACGAGCGCTCCCGGGCGTACGCGTGCTGGGATACGGATCCGAGGACACCGACGCGGGCGACGTGGACATGGCGGTTCGGTTGCTGAAGTGGGAACCCGAGGACGTCGGAGGCGTCGCCCAACTGTTGATCGCGGGGGAGGAGAGCCCGCGGACGTTGAGACTCGGCGTTCCCGGACGACACACGGCACTGAACGCACTGGCCGCGTTCACAGCCGGAACCCAGGCAGGCGCCGCAGCGACGGATCTGCTGGAAGGTCTTGCGGGCTTCGGCGGTGTGCACCGACGTTTTCAGATTCGCGGGCGCGAACACGGCATCCGCGTGTTCGACGACTATGCGCACCATCCCACCGAGGTGCGTGCCGTGCTGGGCGCAGCTCAGCAACTCGTCACGAGCGCCGCAGGGGCGGGCGAACGCGGCCGGGTCGTCGTCGTGTTCCAACCGCACCTGTACTCCCGTACGGAGACGTTCGCAGCGGAGTTCGGTGAGGCTCTGTCCATCGCCGACGAGGTGGTCGTCCTCGACGTCTACGGTGCCCGTGAGGAACCGCTTCCCGGCGTGACGGGAGCTCTCGTCGCGTCTGCAGTGACCAAGCCCGTCATCTATCAACCGGACCTGTCGCTGGTGGCGAAGCAGGTGGCGTCTCTTGCCGAGCCCGGCGACGTCGTCATCACCATGGGTGCCGGGGACGTCACCATGCTGGCCGGGCCGATCCTCGACGCGCTGCGTTCGAGGACGAGTTTCCGGATCGGGCACGGCCGGGCGTCGCAGTGACGTCTCGTCCGAAGCGTCCGACCGAGGACACGTCCTCCGGCGAGGACGCCGCTCGGACCGACACCGGAACGCCGAGCGGCCCGGGCAAGGTCGACACAGGCAAGGTCGGCACGGGCAAGGTCGACACGGGCAGTGCATCGAAGGGCGGAGCTCGGGACCGGGGCGCGTACGCACGCCGGGACAACCGCGACACCACCCGTCCGAGCGCCGAATCCCAGGAACGAGCGGATCGTCGTCGGGCTCGCGAGGACGAACGCGCGAAGGTGTCGCGATCGCGTCGACGCGCTGGAACGATCGCGGCCGCCGTGGTCGCCGTCGTACTCGCGGGGTTTGCCGTCGTGTACTTCTCACCTGTGCTGACGGTGCGGACCATCGACGTACGCGGTGCGGTGTCGGTCTCCGAGGACGAGGTGATCGCCGATCTGGCGGTGCCGATGGGGGAGAAGCTCGTTCGAGTCGACACCGGCGCGGCCGCTCGGCGCGTCGCGTCGATTCCGTCGTTGGCTTCGGTTCGGGTGCAACGGATGTACCCGTCGACCATCCGGGTCACCGTCACCGAGCGGATACCGGTCGTGTTCGTCGACCGACCGGACGGAACCCACCTGCTCGACGCCGATGCCGTGGATTTCGCCGTCGCCCCGCCGCCTCCCGGAGTGATTCGTCTGGTCACCGACAACCCGGTGACAGGCGATCCACCGACGGAAAGTGCTCTCGCAGTGCTCGATTCGTTGCCCGAACCGCTGCGGGTGCAGGTCGGGGAGATTCGGGCGGGTTCGGCGTCGGACGTGTCCGTGATTCTGTTCGACGGTAGGACGGTGGTGTGGGGAGACCGCGACAGATCCGAGCGGAAATCCGCTGTGGCTCTTGCGCTATTGTCTCAACCGGGGCAGATCCTGGATGTGTCGAGTCCGGACCTGCCCACCACCAAGTGACTTTCACGAAACCCAAATTCTTTTCTCGACTTCTCGGCGCGCCTAATGGCGTATCTCCGTTGCGGTGAATAGCGTTCCGAGCGTCGAGTACTTGACATAACCTTAAGCCTATGGTTTAGGTTGAGGGTTTTGTCGAAGCGCATCAGCCGAGTACGAAGACGGACCAGTACACAACCACGGAAGGCGAGAGCCAATGACGCCCCCGCACAACTACCTCGCCGTAATCAAGGTCGTCGGCATCGGCGGCGGCGGCGTTAACGCGGTCAACCGCATGATCGAACAGGGACTCAAGGGAGTCGAGTTCATCGCGGTCAACACCGATGCTCAAGCGCTGCTGATGAGCGACGCCGACGTCAAGCTCGATGTCGGCCGTGAGCTCACCCGTGGTCTCGGCGCAGGCGCCGATCCCGAAGTCGGCCGCAAGGCAGCCGACGATCACAAGGACGAGATCGAAGAGGTGCTCAAGGGCGCCGACATGGTCTTCGTCACCGCAGGCGAGGGAGGTGGCACCGGTACCGGTGGCGCACCCGTCGTCGCCAACATCGCTCGCAAGCTCGGCGCTCTCACCGTCGGCGTCGTCACGCGCCCGTTCTCCTTCGAGGGCAAGCGGCGCGGAGGGCAGGCCGATACCGGGATCCAGCAACTGCGCGAGTCCTGCGACACCCTCATCGTCATCCCCAACGACCGACTGCTCCAGCTCGGTGACGCAGCCGTCAGCCTGATGGACGCGTTCCGCAGCGCCGACGAGGTGCTCCTGAACGGCGTTCAGGGCATCACCGACCTCATCACCACGCCTGGCCTGATCAACGTCGACTTCGCCGACGTCAAGGGCGTCATGTCGGGGGCAGGTAGCGCGCTGATGGGAATCGGTTCGTCGCGCGGCGAGGGTCGCGCCATCAAGGCAGCCGAGTCCGCCATCAACTCGCCGTTGCTCGAAGCGTCGATGGAAGGTGCGCGCGGCGTGCTGCTGTCGATCGCGGGAGGCTCGGACCTCGGACTCTTCGAGATCAACGAAGCTGCGTCGCTCGTCCAGGAAGCGGCACACATCGACGCCAACATCATCTTCGGAACCGTCATCGACGATTCCCTCGGCGACGAGGTGCGCGTCACCGTCATCGCAGCCGGTTTCGATGGAGGGACGCCGACGAGACGTCCCGTCGAAGCAGCTCCGGGCGCCTCACGCAGCACCATCGGATCCGCACGATCCGGCGAGGTGTCGTCTCGGTCCGACTCCACCGAATCCGGTGCCGTGTTCCGTGACCCGGTCGGTGCAGGCAGTGCAGGTAACGGCAGCAGCCTGCCTCCGCTTCAGTCCTCGAACTCGGGATCGTCAGGGTCGAACAACTCGGGTCGGCGTATGCCCGTCACCGAGGACGACGGCGAAGACGATGTGGACGTGCCGTCGTTCATGCGTCGTTGATCGCAGATGGCGGAGAACGACTTCAAGGTTCGTAGGGTCACCACCTCGCGGGCAGGCGGGGTGTCGGCGCCGCCGTACGACAGCTTCAACCTCGGCGACCACGTCGGCGACGAACCGTCGGCCGTGGCCGCCAACCGCGAGCGGCTCGGTAGTGAGCTCGGCATGGGCGCTGGTCGACTGGTGTGGATGGAACAGGTCCACGGTCGGACCGTCACTGTTGTCGACGGTCCGACCCCCGAGCCCGTTCCGGTCACCGACGCGTTGGTCACGACCAGCCGTGATCTAGCACTCGTCGTCCTCACCGCGGACTGCGTGCCGGTCCTGCTCTCCGACGACGAGGCCGGTGTGATCGCGGCTGTACACGCCGGAAGGGTCGGAGCGCGCATCGGCATCGTTCCCCGTGTGGTCGAGGCGATGGTGGCGCTCGGAGCCGACACACGTCGAATCGGTGCCTTCCTCGGTCCGGCCGCGAGCGGGCGTCAGTACGAGGTGCCCGCGCACATGCAGGCCGATGTGGAGAAGCACCTTCCCGGTAGCGCCACGACCACCGTCAGAAAGACGCCCGGCCTCGACATCCGCGACGGAATCAGACGGCAACTTCACGGACTCGGCGTGACGTCGATCGCCGTCGATCCTCGGTGCACCATCGAAGACCGAACCCTGTTCAGCCATCGGCGCGGGTCGCCGACGGGACGATCGGCAAGCGTGATCTGGATGGACACCTCGGCCGGCCGCACCGACGGTCCTGCTTGACTGTCGATATGACGACGACCAGAGAATCCGAGATCTCGGAGGCACTTCGCTCGGTGGAGGCTCGGCTCGCCGCCGCGTGCGCCGCAGCCGGCCGTTCCGTGGACGACGTGATGTTGCTTCCGGTCACCAAGTTCTTCCCGGCGTCGGACATCGAGATTCTCCACGGTCTCGGATGCCGCGACTTCGGCGAGTCACGCGAGCAGGACGCGTCGGCGAAGGTCGACGAATTGGCCGGAGCGTTCGGTACCGAACCGGCCCGGTGGCACATGATCGGGCATCTGCAACGTAACAAGGCCAAATCCGTCGCGAGATGGGCCACGTCGATCCACTCGGTCGACAGTGATCGCTTGGTGTCCGCTCTCGGCAAGGCGGTGGACGCAGCACAGTCCGACGGGGCCAGGTCCACTCCGCTCGAGGTCCTGATTCAGGTGAGTCTGGACGGAGACGTCCATCGCGGTGGAGTCGAGCGAGAGCATCTACTCGAGCTGGCCGATCAGGTGGCCGACACCGACGGGCTCACCCTGTCCGGAGTGATGGCCGTTCCGCCGTTGGACTCGGATCCGGATCACGCATTCGCCGATCTGTCGGCCGTACACCAGCAGTTGCTCGAGCAGCACCCGGATGCAGTCGAGCTGTCCGCGGGGATGACGGGCGATCTGGAGGCTGCTGTTCTACACGGATCGACGTGCGTGCGTGTCGGTACCGCAATACTCGGCCCTCGGCCGATAACCTCGCCAGTACAGTCCACGGATCACATCAGTCACACCTGACACTTGCGAACCTGGAGACCGGCAACGAAGTACCCGGCACGGAAGGCTGCATCAATGAGTACCCTGCACAAGTTCAAGGCGTACTTCGGCATGGTTCCTCTTGCGGACTACGAAGACGACTACCTCGACGAGCCGGAATCGCGGCACTCCGTCCGCGGCCGCGATCCCTACGCGGACGACGACCGGGAGTTCGCGAAGCCGTCGTTCTCCTCGCGGCGCTCGTCCCGTGCCGAGATCGAGGACCTCGACGACGACTACGACGAGTACGAGGCACCTCGCTCCGCGCCGACACTTGCCCCCATCGGCGGTCGCTCGTCGCGGTCGGCCGGGGCCGGACGAGGCGTGTCCACTCGCGGCAACCTCGCGGTGGACACCCGTATGGACGCGCAGGAGCGCAGCCTGCGCAGTGAGCCGATGACGCGCGCGGAGACCCGCCGTAGCCCGGTGGCGGACGACGGCAGCGCGTTGTCGAAGATCACCACCCTGCGTCCCCGCGATTACAGCGAAGCCAGGACGATCGGCGAGCGTTTCCGTGACGGAACTCCGGTCATCATGGATCTCGTCGAGATGAGCAATGCCGACGCCAAGCGTCTGGTCGATTTCGCCGCCGGGCTCGCCTTCGCCCTTCGCGGCTCGTTCGACAAGGTCGCAACGAAAGTATTTCTTCTCTCGCCGGCAGATATCGACGTGTCCCCCCAGGAACGGCGTCGCATCGCCGAGACGGGCTTCTACAGTCAGCAATGACAATCGACAGCACTGGTGCGTTCCTTCGGCTCGATCGATTCGAACAGGTCTCTGACCTGCTCGCTTTGATCGAGCCGACCTTTTCGGGCAGAGTATGACCTGTGGCCTTGTTCGCGGTGATCTACTTCATACTGTTCATTTTCTGGCTTCTTCTCATCGGCCGCATCATCGTCGAATTCATCAGGACGTTCGCCAGGGATTGGCGGCCGTCGGGAATCGTCGTTGTCTTGCTCGAGGCGATATTCACCGTGACCGATCCACCGGTCAAGCTGCTGAGAAGAGTGATTCCCCCCGTGAATCTCGGGGGAGTTCGACTGGACTTGTCGATCATGGTGTTGTTGTTCGGCGTTTTCATCCTGATGTCCGTCGTGCGGAGTCTGGGATCGTGAACTGATCGAACTTTGATGAAAGACATCGGGGACAGGCGCGACCTGCGCAACCGATGTGACAGAATGGACGCCAGTTACAGTTTGATTGTTCCGGCAAGTGCGGAATGGGATATAACTGAATGCTTGCTCTACCGCCTCAAGACGCGTGAAGGGATCCTTCCATGCCGCTGACTCCAGCTGATGTGCACAATGTCGCTTTCAGCAAGCCGCCTATCGGTAAGCGCGGTTACAACGAAGACGAGGTGGATGCTTTCCTCGATCTCGTCGAGCAAGAGCTGTCGCGACTGATCGAGGAGAATGCAGACCTGCGCCAGCGCGTGGGCGAGCTCGATCAGGAACTGTCGGATGCCAAGTCGGCTCGACAGTCCGGTCCGGCTCAGCCCGCTCCGGTTCAGCAGAAGGCTCCGGAGCCTCAGCGCCCCGTCGAGCCACCCAAGCCCGCCCCGGTGGTGGCGCCTGCTCCCGTGGCTGCGGCTGCGCCGGCGCAGGGTGGCGACTCCAACATGCAAGCCGCGAAGATTCTCGGACTCGCGCAGGAGATGGCCGACAGGCTCACCAGCGACGCCAAGACCGAGTCCGAGCAGCTCCTGGGGAACGCTCGCACCAATGCAGAGCGTCTCGTCACCGACGCACGGACCCGCTCCGAGGCGATGGTCACCGACGCTCGTCAGAAGTCGGAATCGCTGTTGTCCGACGCTCAGACGAGGTCCGAGACACAGCTTCGTCAGGCCAAGGAGAAGGCCGATGCTCTTCAGGCGGACGCCGAGCGCAAGCACACCGAGATCATGGCGACGATCAACGAGCAGCGTTCGGTGCTCGAGGGTCGTATCGAGCAGCTCAAGACGTTCGAGCGCGAGTACCGTGTCCGTCTCAAGTCCTACCTGGAATCCCAGCTCGAAGAGCTCGAGAACCGTTCCTCGGCTCTGCCGGTGGACAACGGGTCGGACAGCTTCAACCAGAACGAGCAGTCGTCGGGCTACAGCCAGTCGTATGCCAAGGGCAACAACTGACGCATTCTCGCCCAGCCTGTTCGGCATGGCTGCGGACGTGAAACCCGCCCGGCGTGAGCCGGCTCGTGCGGAACGAGGCGCACAGTGCTCGTCTTGACGCTGTGCGCAGCGGGTGTCGGGTTCGCGCTGCTGGTCATCGCCCTGACGACCGGATCGGTCGTCTGGGCGTACGGGTGCATCGGTGTCTGCATAGTCGGCGCGATTCTGTTGCTGGCAGGCGCGCTGACCGGCCGCAGGTCGCCACCCGAGAAGTAGTCGCCACCCGAGAATCGATTGTGTGGACGTTTCGGTTACCCTCGAGGTGTCCGAAGTCGTCATCACGAACATCGAGAACAGAACAACGACTGTCGAGAACAACGACTGTCGAGAAGAACGCGATGATCCGGTCATCCCCGGGGAGCATTCGGAAGAACGGCCGAATCGACCGTCGAGGTCGGGTCGGCTCAGTAGAACCGAACGGGTAAGCCCGTCACAGCAGTGCGAGAGGCTTCGTCGACGAGGGATCGTTTTCCGGCGTCGATGAAGCAAGCGGGGTGGTACCGCGGTAGTCGACGTCCCACACGTCGATCGTCGTCCCCGTGCCGAGGAAACTATCGCCGTCGCAGAAGCGACGGCGTCGGCACGGCAGGAGCGTCCGTCATGAGTACCGAAGATTCGAAGAGCGGCGATGTCGCGGGGACCGACGGTGACAAGTACCCGTTGGTCGACATGGTTGGTCCGAAAGCCGCGGGTGTGTCGTTTCCAGACCTCGAGCGCAGAGTGCTCGATTTCTGGGCCGAGGACGGAACGTTCCGTGCCAGCGTCGACCGTCGCGAGGGTGCGGACGAGTTCGTCTTCTACGACGGCCCGCCGTTCGCCAACGGTCTTCCCCATTACGGTCACCTGCTGACCGGGTACGTCAAAGACCTCGTTCCGCGCTTTCAGACGATGCGCGGTAAGAAGGTGGAGCGTCGGTTCGGGTGGGACTGCCACGGATTGCCCGCGGAGCTCGAAGCCGAGAAGCAGTTGGGGATCAAGGACAAATCCGAGATCGACGAGATGGGTCTCGCCAAGTTCAACGACTACTGCAGGCAGTCGGTTCTGCGGTACACGGACGAGTGGCGCGACTACGTCACCCGTCAAGCCCGCTGGGTGGATTTCGACAACGACTACAAGACGCTCGACGTCGACTTCATGGAGTCGGTCATGTGGGCGTTCAAGGAGTTGTACGACAAGGGCCTGATCTATCAGGGTTATCGAGTCCTTCCGTATTCCTGGTACGAGCAGACCCCGTTGTCCAACCAGGAAACTCGGCTCGACGACGCCTACAAGATGCGTCAGGACCCGGCGGTCACCGTTACGATGCCGCTGACGGCACCCGGGTCGCCTCTCGACGGTGCGGGTGCACTGATCTGGACGACGACGCCCTGGACTCTGCCGTCGAACCTGGCGATCGCAGTGCATCCCGATGTTCGATATGTGCAGGTCCGCGGAACCGACGGCGAACGCTACGTGTTGGCCGCGGAACGTCTCACGCACTACGCCCGCGAACTCGGCGACGAGCCCGAGGTGTTGTCCGAGCACACCGGCGCGGAACTCGTCGGCCTCACTTACACTCCGCCGTTCGATTTCTTTCTGGGGCACGCCAATTCGCATCGTCTTCTGCAGGCGGACTACGTCACCACCGACTCGGGTACCGGAATCGTGCACCTCGCACCGGCATTCGGTGAAGAGGACATGGACGTCGCGACGGCGAACGGCATCGAGGTCGTTCAGCCGCTCGACCCCGGTGGCAAGTTCACGGCACTTGTGCCGCCGTACCAGGGCCTGATGGTGTTCGACGCCAACCCCGTCATCATCAAGGATCTGAAGGCGTCCGGTCGGTTGCTGCGTCACGAGACCATCGAGCACTCCTACCCGCACAGTTGGCGCAGCGGGCAGCCGCTGATCTACATGGCGGTCCCGTCGTGGTTCGTGGCGGTGACGAAGTTCCGCGATCGCATGGTGGAGCTCAACCAAGAGATCACCTGGGTGCCCGAGCACATCAAGGACGGGCAGTTCGGCAAGTGGCTCGAAGGCGCACGCGACTGGAACATCAGTCGAAACCGGTACTGGGGCAGCCCGATCCCGGTGTGGACGTCCGACGATCCCGAGTACCCACGTATCGACGTGTACGGCAGCCTCGACGAGCTCGAGCGTGACTTCGGCGTGCGTCCGGACGATCTCCACCGTCCGTACATCGACGATCTGACGCGTCCCAACCCGGACGATCCGACGGGCAAGTCCACGATGCGACGGGTTCCCGAGGTCCTGGACTGCTGGTTCGAGTCCGGGTCGATGCCGTACGCGCAGGTGCATTTCCCGTTCGAGAATGCAGAGTGGTTTTCCGGGGCGAGCGGAACGACGGGGGATGCCACAGCACACAACCCGGGCGATTTCATCGTCGAGTACAACGGCCAGACTCGTGGCTGGTTCTACACGTTGCACGTGCTCGCGACCGCGTTGTTCGATCGTCCTGCGTTCAAGACCGTTGCGGCGCACGGCATCGTGCTGGGCGACGACGGTCTCAAGATGAGCAAGTCCAAGGGCAACTACCCGGACGTCAAGGAGGTGTTCGACCGAGACGGCAGCGATGCGATGCGCTGGTTCCTGATGTCGTCGCCGATCCTGCGCGGTGGCAACCTGATCGTCACCGAGCAAGGCATCCGTGAGGGCGTCCGCCAGGCGTTGCTGCCGATCTGGAATGCGTGGAGTTTCCTGCAGTTGTACGCAGGCAAGCCGGGTACGTGGCGAACGGATTCGCCGAACGTGCTGGACAGGTACGTTCTGGCCAAGCTGGCGGCGACGCGGGACGCGATCACCGAAGCGCTCAAGGTCCACGACATCGCAGGGGCGTGCGACGAGCTGCGTACGTTCTGCGACGCGCTCACCAACTGGTATGTGCGACGGTCACGTTCGCGGTTCTGGAGCGAGGACTCCGACGCGATCGACACGTTGCACACGGTGCTCGAGGTCGTGACGCGACTTGCTGCGCCGCTGTTGCCGTTGGTCAGCGAAGTGGTATGGCGCGGTGTGACCGGTGGACGGTCGGTCCACCTCGCGGACTGGCCGGCGACAGCAGACTTGCCTGCCGATCCGGAGTTGGTCGAGTCGATGGACGAGGTGCGTTCGGTGTGCGGCGCGGTACTCGGACTTCGGAAGGCCCAGAACCTTCGGGTGCGGTTGCCGCTCCCCGAGGTGACCGTCGCCGCCGAGGACGCGGAACGACTGCGTCCGTACGCCGACATCATCGCCGACGAGGTCAACGTCAAGAAGGTCGACCTCACCGACGATGTTGCCGTGCACGGCAAATTCGAACTGGTCGTCAACGCGCGTGCGGCAGGTCCTCGGATCGGCAAGGACGTCCAGAAGGTCATCAAGGCGGTCAAAGCAGGGGAGTGGAGCGAGGATGCATCGGGCACGGTCAGTGCCGCAGGCATCGAACTGCTCCCGACGGAGTACACCCGCAAGCTGGTTGCGGCCGAACCGGACTCCACTGCCGCTCTGCCGGGCAACGCCGGTCTGGTCGTGCTCGATTCCAAGGTGACCGCGGAGCTGGAGGCCGAGGGGTGGGCGAAAGACCGAATCCGTGAGCTCCAGGAGGCCCGCCGAACACTGGGCCTCGAGGTGTCCGATCGGATCGACATCGTCATCGAGGTTCCGGCCGAACGCCGCGAATGGCTCGACACGCACCGCTCGTTGATCGCCGGCGAGGTTCTGGCCCTGAGCTTGGTCGACGGTGATCCGGGCGACGACGCCGTCGAACTCGGGGAAGGTACCCGCGTATCGGTCACCCGTTCGCGATGACCCGCGACGCGGTGATGGAAGGCGCCGTCCGTGAGCTGCTGTCAAACGCGCACGACGGCGTCCTTCCGATCGTCACGGTCGGTGATCCGGTGCTGCGCACAGCGGCAGCCGCGTTGACCGATCAGCTCGAGCCGCGCACGCTCGAACACCTCGTCGAGGTCATGCGGGCCACGATGCACGACGCGCCCGGTGTCGGTCTCGCTGCGCCGCAGATCGGCGTCCCGCTGCGAATCGCGGTGATCGAGGACATGTACCCGGTGTCCGAGGAGGTCGCGACGCAGCGGGAGCGCACGCCGTTTCCGTTCCGAGTGATCGTCAACCCGCGCTACGACGACGTCGGGTCGGCTCGGCGAAGCTTCTACGAGGGATGCCTGAGCATGCCCGGCTACCAGGCGGTCGTCCCTCGGGCGGCGTCGGTGCGGCTTCGGTGCACCGACCTGCACGGCGCCGTGGTCGACGAGGAGTTCGGTGGATGGCCCGCGCGGATCGTGGCGCACGAGACCGATCACCTCGACGGGACGGTGTACATCGACAGAGCGGTGACGCGGTCGCTGTCCGCGAACGACGTGTACGCCGACCTGTGGGCCGATCCGACTCCCGAGCACGCGGCTGCAGCGCTCGGCTTCGACCTCGGTACCGGCCGAGGCGACGCGTCGTGACATGGCCTTCGACCGTCGTGTCGGCATCCCATGAGGCACGGACTGTGATGTCTGCGTTCCGGAGTATCTTTCGGTCGTGACCGACGCTCGCAGTAGGCGATGGGTGCTGCATCTCGACATGGACGCGTTCTTCGCGTCGGTCGAGCAGCTCACCCGGCCCACCTTGCGCGGACGCCCCGTTCTGGTCGGCGGAGCAGGCGGTCGCGGTGTCGTCGCCGGCTGCAGCTACGAGGCGCGTGTCTTCGGCGCGCGCTCCGCCATGCCGATGCATCAGGCTCGCAGATTGGTGGGCGGCGGCGCGATCGTGCTGCCGCCGCGCGGCGCGCTGTACCAGAGCGTCAGTCGGACGGTGTTCGACGGTCTGCGCACGAGGATGCCTGTTCTCGAGCAGCTGTCGATGGACGAGGCGTTCGGCGAGCCAGTCGAACTCGTCGGCGCCACCGCGGCCGAGGTGGCGGAGTTCTGCGAGATGCTGCGGGCACTCGTCATGGAACGGACGGGCCTCGTGGCGTCGTTGGGCGCCGGTTCCGGTAAACAGATCGCGAAGATCGCGTCCGGTCTGGCGAAGCCGGACGGCGTGACTGTGGTCGCGCCGGCCGAACAAAGTGCTCTCATGGCTGCGTTGCCGGTGCGGAAGTTGTGGGGAATCGGGCCGGTCGCCGACGAGAAACTTCGAAAGCTCGGCATCGACACGATCGGTAAGTTCGTCGCGACGCCGGAGTCGGAAGTGGCGTCGATCCTCGGTGCGACGGTGGGTCCGGGGCTGCACAGGCTGGCGCGTGGGATCGACGATCGAGCCGTCGCCGAGCGCGCCGAAGCGAAGCAGGTCAGCGCCGAGACGACGTTCGCACACGATCTGGTGACCTTGGCGCAGTTGAGGTCTGCGGTGGAACGGAGCGCGGAAGCCGCGCACCGACGCCTGGTGAAGGACGGGCGCGGCGCACGCACGGTGGTGCTGAAGCTGCGGAAATCGGACATGAGCATCGTGACTCGGTCGGCGACGTTGCCGTACGCGACCGTGGACAAGCAGACCATCGTCGCGACGGCACAGCGTCAGGTGCTGGACCCGGTGGAACTCGGTCCGATCCGGCTGGTCGGTGTCGGCCTCGCCGGGCTGTCCACCGTGCAGCAAGGGTCGCTGTTTCCCGAACTCGATCACGAACCGGAGGACACGTCCACGTCGCCCACGACCACGGGCGAAATTGTGCCTTCGGTAAGAGAACCGCAGCAGAGGTGGCATCCGGGCATGGACGTGAGGCATCCTGAACACGGACACGGATGGGTGCAAGGGGCAGGCCACTCCGTGGTGACGGTTCGGTTCGAGACACGGTCCACCGGACCGGGTCGAGCCCGTACTTTCGCAGAGGGGGACGAGCAGCTCGTTGTGGCGGATCCACTGGACAGTTTGAAATGACAGTGACTCGTCCTGAAATGACGCTCTCGGCTACCGGCGAGTAGCGACGCTTCTTTCCGCCCGAGGCCTCCAATGGCATAGTGGAACAGCCGAGACCGGCCTCTATGTCCGGTTCACGTGAACGACTGAGCAGTACAACCGAAGGGATAAGCACTTGAAGCTCCGTAACACCCGAAAGGCCGTAGTCGCCGGCGTGGCGATCGCTGCTGCGCTGACGATGACCGCATGTAGCTCGGACGACGGTGGCGACACGACGACCACGACGTCGGCAGCTTCCACGACGTCCTCGGCGTCGGCGGCACCGGAGGCATCGGGCGATTACCCACCTGTGCCCACGGCTGAAGAGCTCAACGCCGAACTCGCTCGCGGTCTCGACCCGGCTGTCCCGGTCGAGGAGAAGGCGGCCCTCATCCAGGGCGCCGAGGAAGATCCGGGCCTCATCGAGCAGGTCGCGGCCGCTGCTGTGCAGAACGGCGCCACCGTCGAGATCACCAGTGTCGACGACCTCGGCGACGGCACCCTGAACACGGGCGCGACCTTGACCATCAACGGTCAGGCGAACCCGGGCAACTTCATCTTCGTTGCCGAGGACGGCGCATGGAAGCTGTCCAAGGAGAACGCATGTGGTCTCGTCCAGCTGGCGCAGCTGACCTCGCCTGCGTGCGCGTAGTCACCTAGCTTTTCGCGGTACCTCGAAGCCGGTGCCGTACTCCTCGTTCGGAGTGCGGCACCGGCTTTCGTGTGCCTTCGTCTCGGTCAGGACCCGAGGTCACCACGTATACGCTCGGCTGCTGCATCGGCGAGTGCGGTGAACGATGCCGCGTCGACGCCTTCCTGACTGGTGACGGACAGCTGGAACACGGTGTGGTCGACTACTGCGATCACTACGTCGGACACCAGCGTGAACCCTTCGCTGGTGGTCGCGAGCCGAAACGACGTCGACGCGTCACCTACCGGGGACTGGTCCCGAGCCGACAGCGAGAAGTCGACGTCGATCCCGTCGGCGTCCGTGCCCGTGTACTCGGCGCAGCCGACGAGCGTGTCCTGCACGGTGCGGAACGCCTCTCCAGCGCCTCCGGCACCGTCCTCGCCGCCTGCGTAACTGGCGGCGTCTTCGTCGATGGACGAGAAATTCGGTCCCGAGTACCTGACGTCCGCCACCGCCGATGCGCCCGCCGACTGCGTCCCCACAGCCGCGAGAACGTCGGCGCACTCCTGCGGCTCGGTGCCGGACCGATCAGGCGAGTCGTACTCCGGAGCCGGGTCCAGCCCGAGATCACGCACCGGATCCGGAACCACCGCATACCCGTCGGGAAGGTCGCTGGGCGTCAGCATGCGGGATTGCAGATCTACGGAGTCGGTGACGACGGACCCGGAGAGAACGTCAGGGGCGTCGACGACCGTGACCGGAGCAGCCGGGGAAGTGTCGGTGTCGGCACCGGCGGCACCCGCGTCGTCCGTCCCACCGCAGGCGCCGAGGACCAGAAGAGCCCCCGCGCACACTGCGGCAGTACGTACCGATCCAGCTGCGGACCTCACTCCGACGCCCATTCCAGGGTGTCACTGATGTCCTGACGCAGAACCGTCGTGCCGTCGGTGTCGCTGTATTGCTGACTGCCACCGACGGTCACCTCTCCCCATACCGGAAGCGGTTTCGTCAGGTCGATGCGCAGAGTTCCGGTGCCGGACATCGTGTAGTTGTCGATCGCGAGTTGGCCGGCGTCGTCGGGCAGTTCCAGGGTCGTGGACTCCGGCGTCTGATCGATTCGCAGGTCGATCGTCAGCACGTCACCCTCCCGCGCGCGCAGGGTTGCGGTGGTCGTCTGATTGAGCGTCAGACCGCTGATGACTTGCTGTTGAGCCGTCCAGACCGCGCCGATTCCCAGATCTTCCTCGGGAAAGGAAATCGACCGGTACACCGCCTGGTTCAACGCTTGTTCTATTGCCGCACGTGCTGCGTCCTGTGCCGCGTCCGCAGGCGTGATGGACAGCGCGGTGACGGCCCCGCCGTCGGTCACGGTCAACCCGGCGCCGGAACCGTCGGCCGCGGCGAGCTGGTCCGTCAGACGCTGATCCGCCGACGTCGCGACCCCGATCGTGAGATCGACCTCGTCACCGCTGGCCCCCGACGCACGTGCCGTCAGCGGGACCGTCAGATTCGGCGTCGAGAAGTCCTGTACTGCCTGGTCGTCGATCTGCTGGGTGACGGTCGACCGCGTCGTCAGCCGTACCGACTGTTCGCCGGAGATGTTCCGCGTCACCGCGGTCCTGGGCTCGGCGCCGGGGTCGACGAGGGTGGTCGTCACCGGAGTCACCGGCAGCGACACACTCGACGTCGTGGCGGAGGTGTCCGTCTCCGACGATGCCTCGTCGTCGGACGACCCGCACCCCGCCAACAGTGTGGTGGCGGCGACGGCCACGGCGAGAACTCGGATACGTCGAATCGGGTTTCGGGAACGCGAGATCACGGGACCAGGCTACGGACACGCTCCGGCCACTTCACCGGACACCGTCGGCGAAGCCGTGCGCGTGCGGCCCGCCCGCGGACCCCTCGGTGTCGATCCGGGATTCGGCTGTGCCGGGGCGATGCGACATGATAGGGGGGTGAGTGACGACCGCCCGACCGATTCGACGAGCTCCGACCCGCACCGCGATCAGAAGGCCGAACCCGACGACACCGTGGTGTCCGGCACCGACGCAGACCCTGCCACCGGTGTGGCACCGAAGCCGCTGCGTACCAGGATGCTGGTCCTGATCGCCGTTGTCGTCCTCGCGTTCGACCTGATCACCAAGATCGCGGCCGTGCACTGGATCAAGCCGGGCAACCCGGTGGAGATCATCGGCGACGTCGTCACACTTCGGATGGTGCGTAATCCCGGCGCAGCGTTCTCGATGGCCACCGGCATGACCTGGCTTCTGACGATCGTCGCGGTATGCGTCGTCATCGGGGTGATCCGGATCGGCCGTACCCTTCGCTCTCCGTGGTGGGCTCTCGGCCTCGGACTCGTGCTCGGCGGGGCTCTCGGAAATCTCATCGACCGGTTCTTCCGATCGCCCGGACCGCTGCAGGGACACGTGGTCGATTTCGTGTCCATCGGATGGTGGCCGGTGTTCAACGTCGCGGACTCGTCGATCGTCTGTGGGGCGATACTCCTCGTCGCGCTGAGCCTGTTCGGATTCGAACCGAACGGTGAGCGGGCCACCACGTCGAAGAAGAATGCCGCAGCGAGCACCGACTCGGGAACGGCGGGACAGAAATGAGGGAATCGCGTTCCATGCCGATTCCCGACGGCTTGGACGGCATGCGGGTCGATGCGGGCGTCTCGCGGCTGCTCGGTCTGTCCAGGACGGTCGCGGCGACTCTCGCCGAGGAAGGGTCCGTCTCCGTCGACGGGTCGGCACTGGGGAAGTCGGATCGGTTGTCGGCGGGTGCGTACTTGGAGGTGCTGCTTCCCGAACCTGCTCGCGCGCTGACCATCGAAGCGGAGCCGGTCGAGGGCATGGAGATTCTCTATGCGGACGACGACATCGTCGCGGTCGACAAGCCGGTCGGGGTCGCGGCGCACGCGAGCGTCGGGTGGACGGGACCGACGGTGATCGGTGGGCTTGCTGCAGCGGGGTTCCGAATTTCCACGTCCGGTGCCCATGAGCGGCAGGGCATCGTGCATCGCCTCGACGTCGGGACGTCGGGCGTGATGGTCGTCGCCACGAGCGAGCGCGCGTACACGGTGTTGAAGCGGGCGTTCAAGCAGCGCACGATCGAGAAGCGTTATCACGCGCTCGTGCAGGGCCATCCGGATCCGAGCAGTGGCACCATCGACGCACCGATCGGTAGGCACGGCAGCAACGACTGGAAGTTCGCGGTGCGGGCCGACGGTAAAGCGAGCATCACGCACTACGACACCATCGAGGCGTTCCAGGCGGCCAGCCTGCTCGACGTGCACCTCGAAACCGGTCGGACTCATCAGATTCGCGTTCACTTCTCCGCATTGCGGCACCCGTGTTGCGGAGACCTCACCTACGGCGCCGACCCGAAGCTCGCCGACCGTCTCGGCCTGGAACGTCAATGGCTGCACGCCAAGACACTCGGATTCGCGCATCCGTCGGACGGTCGGTGGGTCGAGATCGAGAGCAAGTATCCAGCTGACCTCGAGCACGCACTCGAGGTGCTGCGCGCGGCATGACGCGGATGTCGGGTGCGGCAACGGCCGCGGCGACGGTCCTGGCCGCGGTGGTTCTGCTGTTCGCCCTCGGAACCGCGAATCCGGTGCCCCGGCCAGGGGTGAACACCGACACCCTCGGTCCGGACACCGGAGAAGCAGTGTCCGAGTACCTGGCGTGGGCGGAGGAGACGCTCGCGGAGGACTCCGCCGACCAGGACTCGGCGGGGAGCAATTCCGAGATGCAGTGGGCGTTGGTGTCGTTCGACGCCGAGGTTGCACCCGCGCGCGCGTACGACGCGGTGCAGGACGTACGGATCGCGCAGGTTCTGCTCCGAGTTCCCTTAGAGCGCGTCCAGACCCAGGTCATCTCCGTCGGAGTGCCGGGAACCGAGGCGTCGGTGCTGGGCTCGGCGGCCGTTGCGGGATCGAGACTTCATGGTTCGACCGGGCAGTGGGATCGCCAATCGCAGATCGATGCAGTGTCTTCCGCACGCTTGCTCGAGGGGTGCGAATGTGTCGTCGGACTGATCGTCCGCGGCTCTTCGGAGCAACTCGGAACCGTCGACGCCGGGGACGGGGTTCGGGCGGTCGAGGCCTTGCCCGCGGACGCTATCGCAGGCCGATTCGCCGTGCGCGCCCTACTTCCCGACTATGCGGACGTCGTCGGCCCGCTGCCGGACGACGGGCCCGTTCCTACTCCGTGACGTACGCCCGTTCGGCGGCGGTTACAGGCGCGGCGAGACCGTCGGCGCGCCGGGCCAGGGCCGACACGCGCGGGGGCCGGACACACCGAGAGCCAGGAATGCTCTGTCGGTTCGAGCGCTTAGAATCAGGTGCACTTCGCGCGCGGACATCTCGGCCCGTACGACCCGGCTCGATCTAGCTCGACCCAGTAGGAGACATCTTCGTGACTGACTCGTTCGTACATCTGCACAACCACACCGAGTATTCGATGCTCGACGGAGCGGCCAAGATTGCGCCGTTGTTCGCAGAGGCGAGTCGGTTGGAGATGACGGCGGTCGGTATGACCGACCACGGCAACATGTACGGCGCGAGTGAGTTCTACAACGAGGCGAAGAAGGCCGGCATCAAGCCGATCATCGGTATCGAGGCGTACATCGCGCCGGAGTCTCGGTTCAACAAGAAGCGTGTGCTGTGGGGTGACCGCAGCCAGAAGTCCGACGATGTGTCCGGTAGTGGCGCGTACACGCACATGACGATGGTCGCGGAGAACGCGACGGGTGTGCGCAACCTGTTCAAGCTGTCCTCTCTGGCGTCCATCGAAGGGCAGTTGGGCAAGTGGGCCCGGATGGACGAGGAGATCATCGCCGCGCATGCGGAGGGGATCATCGCGACGACGGGGTGCCCGTCGGGTGAGGTGCAGACGCGTCTGCGTCTCGGTCAGGACCGTGAGGCGCTCGAAGCGGCAGCGAAGTGGCGTGAGATCTGGGGTCCGGAGAACTTCTTCCTCGAGCTCATGGACCACGGTCTGTCGATCGAGCGTCGGGTCCGTGAGGGTTTGCTCGAGATCGGCAAGAAGCTGCAGATTCCGCCGCTCGCCACCAACGACTGCCATTACGTGACCAAGGACGCCGCGGAGAACCACGAGGCGTTGCTGTGCATCCAGACCGGTAAGACACTCAGCGATCCCACCCGTTTCAAGTTCGACGGCGACGGTTACTACCTCAAATCCGCCGCCGAGATGCGGGCCCTCTGGGACGATCAGGTGCCGGGTGCGTGCGACAGTACGTTGCTCATCGCCGAGCGCGTCCAGCCGTACGACGATGTGTGGGCCCACCGTGACAGGATGCCGATCTTCCCTGTGCCGGAAGGCGAGACGCAGGGTACGTGGTTGGCCAAAGAGGTCGACAAGGGTCTGGAATGGCGGTTCCCCGGCGGTGTGCCCCAGGAATACCGCGATCGTGCCAAGTACGAGATCAGCGTGATTCTGGAGATGGGCTTCCCGGCGTACTTCCTCGTCGTCGGTGACCTCATCGCACACGCCCGCGACGTGGGTATTCGCGTCGGTCCCGGCCGAGGCTCGGCCGCGGGTTCTCTCGTCGCGTACGCGATGGGTATCACCAACATCGATCCGCTGCCGCACGGTCTGCTGTTCGAGCGGTTCCTCAATCCCGAACGTGTGTCGATGCCGGATATCGATATCGACTTCGACGATCGTCGCCGCGGTGAGATGGTTCGGTACGCGACGGAGAAGTGGGGAAGCGACCGCGTCGCTCAGGTCATCACGTTCGGCACCATCAAGACCAAGGCCGCCATCAAGGACTCGGCTCGTGTTCAGTTCGGGCAGCCCGGATTCGCGATCGCCGATCAGATCACCAAGGCGTTGCCGCCGCCGATCATGGCCAAGGACATCTCGGTCGCTGGCATCACCGATCCGGCGCACGAGCGGTACAAGGAAGCGACCGAGGTTCGTGCGCTCATCGATTCCAATCCCGATGTCGCGACGATCTACAAGACCGCGCGTGGCCTGGAAGGGCTGATCCGTAACGCCGGCGTCCATGCCTGCGCGGTCATCATGTCCTCGGAGCCGCTGACCGACGCGATCCCGGTGTGGAAGCGCGCGCAGGACGGCGCGATCATCACCGGTTGGGACTATCCCTCGTGCGAGGCCATCGGCCTGCTCAAGATGGACTTCCTCGGCCTACGCAACCTCACCGTCATCGGTGACGCCATCGACAACATCAAGAGCAACCGCGGGATCGAACTCGACCTCGACACGCTGGGGCTCGATGACCCCGCGACGTACGAATTGCTTGCTCGCGGAGACACTCTCGGCGTGTTCCAGCTCGACGGCAGCGCGATGCGTGATCTTCTGCGACGAATGCAGCCCACCGGCTTCGAGGACATCGTCGCCGTTCTGGCCCTGTATCGGCCGGGACCGATGGGCATGAACGCCCACAACGACTACGCCGACCGCAAGAACGGTCGTCAAGAGGTCAAGCCCATCCACCCGGAGTTGGAAGAGCCTCTCGCGGAGATCCTGAAGGACACGTACGGCCTCATCGTGTACCAGGAGCAGATCATGCAGATCGCGCAGAAGGTCGCCGGGTATTCGCTCGGACAGGCCGACATTCTGCGTCGCGCCATGGGTAAGAAGAAACTGTCGGTGCTGGAAGAGGCGTACGCAGGATTCCGTGAGGGAATGCTGGCCAACGACTTCTCCGAGCCCGCGATCAAGGCCCTGTGGGACACCATTCTTCCGTTCGCCGGATATGCGTTCAACAAGTCGCACGCAGCCGGATACGGTCTGGTGTCCTACTGGACCGGCTATCTCAAGGCCAACTACCCCGGCGAATACATGGCCGGTCTGCTCACCAGCGTGTCCGACGACAAGGACAAGTCCGCCATCTACCTGGCGGACTGCCGCAAGCTCGGGATCACCGTCCTGCCCCCGGACGTCAACGAATCCGAACTCAACTTCGCGTCCGTGGGCAAGGACATTCGGTTCGGTCTCGGCGCGGTCCGCAACGTCGGCACCAACGTGGTGGCGTCGATCATCAGGGCACGCGAGGAGAAGAGCAAGTACACCGACTTCTCGGACTACCTGAACAAGATCGATGCGACGGCCTGCAGCAAGAAGGTCACCGAGTCGCTCATCAAGTCGGGTGCGTTCGATTCGCTGAATCATCCGCGCAAGGGCTTGATGCTCATTCACGCCGACGCCATCGATTCGGTCATGGGCACGAAGAAGGCCGAGGCAATCGGACAGTTCGATCTGTTCGGCGGAGAGGACGCCGACGAGTCGATTTCCGCGGTGTTCAATGTTCGTGTCCCCGAGGACGAGTGGGAATCGAAGCACCGATTGGCGCTCGAGCGCGAGATGCTCGGCCTGTACGTGTCCGGCCATCCGCTGCTCGGCGTCGAGCACATGCTCGCGGCCCAGTCGGACACCAACATTCCTGCCATTCTCGAAGGCGATGTCAAGGACGGTACGCAGGTCACCATCGGCGGCATCCTCGCGTCGGTGAACCGCCGGATCAACAAGAACGGTCTCACGTGGGCGTCGGCTCAACTCGAGGACCTCGTCGGCGGAATCGAGGTTCTGTTCTTCCCGCAGTCCTACTCGGTGTTCGGCGCCGACGTGACCGAGGATTCGGTGGTTCTCGTCAAGGGGCGCGTGTCGGTACGTGACGATCGAATCTCCCTGATCGCCAACGACCTTGCTGTGCCGGACCTCTCGGCGGTCGGTGTCGCGAAGCCTCTCGCCGTCAGCCTCCCGACCCGTCAGTGCACGGCCGACAAGGTCGGAGCACTGAAGCGGATTCTGAAGAGTCACCCGGGCACGTCCGACGTGCATCTCCGGCTGGTCAGTGGGGACAAGGTGACGGCGATGAAGCTGGACGACAGTCTGCGGGTCACGCCCACGTCGGCTTTGATGGGTGACTTGAAGGCGCTGCTCGGACCAGGCTGCTTGGCAGGCTGATGCACGCTCGGTGACCGAGAGTCACATTCGGTCACCGAGCGTGCGTGATCACCGGTTCACAGCAGGTGCGGCTAGCAAAGGATGCGTGAACGCTATCGGCGTACGGTCGCGCGGCGTTCGGCGAACAGCAGCGTCCACCACGTAACGACGGTGGCCGCAGCACTGGTCAGTACTGCCACCTGCAGCGACGTGGTGAATGCCAGAGCGCCGAGAAACACGAGGGCTCCGAGCACGAGCGCCTCGACCTTGTAGACCGGCCAGGCGGTCCCAGCGATGTCGACGGTACCGACATGAGTGCGCCGACGCGGGGTGGTGCTGGGAAGTGCGTAGGTCATGACGCTGACTCCTTCGGCAGTGCTGTTCTCCTACGTCAGGGTATACGCACAGAAGGATTCGGTCCACCGAACTTCTCTGTTCGATGTGCGTGTGCACGGTCGGTGGCGCGCCGGGCGGTACAGGTGTTGACTCGAGTGCATGCCATTGACAGGAGAGTACGAACCCAGCACATCCGATTGGGCACGCGAGCAGGCCGAACTGCTCGAAGGGTCCGGCGGTACCGAGGGCACCACGATGAACGGAATGCCAGTCATCTTGCTGACGACGCGCGGCAACAAGTCCGGCAAGCTGAGAAAGACGCCGCTTATGCGCGTCGAGCACAACGGGGAGTACGCGGCCGTCGCCTCGCTGGGCGGCGCGCCGAAGAACCCGGTCTGGTACTACAACGTGAAGGCCGAGCCGCTCGTGGAGTTGCAGGACGGAACCGATCGTGCCGACTACATCGCCCGTGAAGTGACGGGGGAGGAGAAGGCCGTGTGGTGGGAACGCGCCGTCCAGGCGTACCCCGATTACGCGGATTACCAGACGAAGACCGACCGCGAGATTCCCGTGTTCGTACTGTCGAGAGCATAGAAGGAGCCCGAAGAAATTGAGTACCGAGACTGTCGCCGATCAGATCGTCGGCCAACTGATCGAAGCCGGTGTCCAACGCATCTACGGAATTGTCGGCGACAGTCTCAACCCGATCGTCGACTCGGTACGACGCAGTGGCGGTTCGAAGGCCGGGGGCATCGACTGGATTCACGTTCGCCACGAGGAAGCCGCCGCCTTCGCCGCTGCCGCCGAGGCGCAGTTGACCGGCAAGCTCGCAGTCTGTGCCGGTTCGTGCGGGCCGGGCAACCTGCACCTCATCAACGGCTTGTACGACGCGAACCGATCGGGCGCGCCGGTGCTGGCCATCGCGTCGCACATTCCCAGCGTGCAGATCGGCTCCGGATTCTTCCAGGAGACGCATCCGGACCGGTTGTTCGTGGAGTGTTCGGTGTACGCGGAGTTGGTCAGTACGCCCGAACAGGCTCCGCGAGTGGTCCACTCGGCGCTGCAGCATGCCGTCGGCAGGTCGGGCGTCGCGGTGGTGACGTTGCCCGGGGACATCGCGGACGAACCTGCGGCGCGCTCGGCGCCCGCGTACGTCCGCACCGGCAGGCCAGCGCTGGTGCCTGCGGACGAGGATGTTCGAGCGCTGGCCGGCGCCATCGACGAAGCCGACACGGTCGCGATCTTCGCCGGAGCGGGTGTCCGGACGCGCGGCCCGAGTTGCTCGAACTCGCCGAGAAGGTGGGTGCTCCGATGGGGCACTCGTTGCGCGGTAAGGAGTTCGTTCAGTACGACAACCCCTTCGACATCGGGATGACCGGACTTCTGGGGTACGGGGCTGCTCACGACGGTATTCACGACGCGGATCTGCTGATCCTGATCGGCACCGACTTCCCGTACGACCAGTTCCTGCCGGACGAGGTACGCACCGCCCAGATCGACAGCGCCGCCGAGAACCTCGGACGCCGAACCAGCGTGGATCTGGCCGTGCACGGCGACGCGAAGAGCACGTTGGCCGCGTTGCTTCCGCTGGTGCAGCGCAAGGACGACCGTGGGTTCCTGGACCGTACGCTGGAGCGTCACCGCAAGCTGATGACGAAGGTCGTGGGCGCGTACACCAAGCCGGTGGGGCAACGCACTCCCATACACCCGGAATACGCGGCGTCCATCCTCGACGACCTCGCGGCGGCCGACGCGATCTTCACCGCCGACACCGGCATGTGCAACGTCTGGACCGCCCGCTACCTGAACCCGAACGGTCAGCGGCGCTTCATCTCTTCGGCGTTGCACGGATCGATGGCCAACGCTCTACCGCACGCGATCGGTGCGCAGGTGGCGTTCCCGACGCGCCAGGTCGTGTCGGTGTCGGGCGACGGCGGATTGTCGATGTTGCTGGGCGAACTGGTGACGGTGGCGATGTACAAGTTGCCGGTCAAGATCGTCGTGTTCGACAACTCGACGCTCGGCATGGTGAAGCTCGAGATGCTCGTCGACGGTATCCCGGACTTCGGCGTCGACGTGCCTGCGGTCGACTACGCAGCGGTCGCGGCAGCGCTGGGGATCTTCTCCAAGAGGATCGTCGAGCCGGGTGATCTGGAAGCAGGCCTTCGCGCTGCGCTCGAACACGACGGCCCCGCCCTGGTGGACATCGTCACCGACCCGAATGCGTTGTCTCTGCCCCCGACCATCACCGGCCAACAGGTCAAGGGGTTCGCTCTCGCGATGTCGAGGATGGTGATGAACGGAGGCGTCGGGGAAGCCGTGCAGATGGCGAAGTCGAATCTCCGGAACGTGCCGTTGCCGTCTCAGTTCTCGCCGCGAGGCTAGTCCCGATTGGTCGAGCACCCGCCGCTGGTGGCAGCATAGGTGGGTGTCCAACTCGCCTGACGTCTTCGCGCCCAGCACCGGTTCGTTCGCAGTGACTGCGGATGACATCGACATCGCTGCGCAGCGCATTGCGAAGGTCGTGGCCACGACGCCGTTGCAGTACTGCGAGCGGCTGTCCCGGGAGACCGGTGCCGTCGTCTACCTCAAGCGCGAGGATCAGCAGATCGTCCGGTCCTACAAGATCCGCGGTGCCTACAACCTGATGGCCCAGCTCACACCCGAGGAGCTCGCAGTCGGTGTCGTGACGGCGAGTGCAGGCAACCACGCGCAGGGTGTCGCGTTCGCGTGCCGGGCGATGCAGGTGCGCGGCCGAATCTACGTGCCCGCCAACACGCCCAAGCAGAAGCGGGACCGCATTCGAGTGCACGGCGGGGATTTCGTCGAGTTGATCGTCACCGGTGACACGTTCGACGCCGCCGCGGCAGCGGCCGCCGCGGATGTCGTGCGCACCGGAGCGACCATGGTTCCTCCCTTCGACGACGAGCGGACAGTGGCCGGGCAGGGCACGATCGCCGCGGAAATCGTCGAGCAACTGGGTTGTGCACCGGACACCGTCGTCATGCCGGTCGGCGGCGGGGGATGCATTGCTGGAATCTCGACCTATCTGCGTGAACGCGCACCGGGTACGGCGCTCGTCGGCGTCGAGCCGTCGGGTGCGGCGTCGATGACGGCGGCGTTGGTGGCCGGGGGTCCGGTGACGTTGTCCGACATCGACCCGTTCGTCGACGGCGCTGCCGTGCGCCGGATCGGTGACGTCCCGTTCGAAGCGCTGCGTTCGCTCGGCGCCGAGGTCGTGTCGCACGCGTCGTTGCCGCTTGTGGCGATGCCGACGTTCCCGTCGCGCGACGAGGGCGCAGGCCCATTTCTGATGACACAGATCGACGAGGGTGCAATCTGCACGGCGATGCTCGAGCTCTATCAGAACGAGGGCGTGATCGCCGAGCCGGCGGGGGCGCTCAGTGTGGCGGCGTTGACGCAGATCGCGGTGGAGCCGGGGAGCACCGTCGTCTGCCTGATATCGGGCGGCAACAACGACGTCTCGCGGTACGGCGAGATCCTCGAACGGTCACTCGTTCACCTCGGTCTGAAGCATTACTTCCTCGTCGACTTTCCTCAGGAGCCCGGTGCCTTGCGCCGTTTTCTCGACGAAGTCCTGGGGCCCGACGACGACATCACTCTGTTCGAGTACGTGAAGCGGAACAACAGGGAGACGGGCGCTGCGTTGGTCGGCATCGAGCTGGGCGTGGCCAGCGGCCTGAGTGCGCTTCTCGAACGGATGCGGGCCTCCGGGTTGACCGTGGAGCAGCTCGAGCCGGGTTCGCCCGCGTATCGCTACTTGACCTGATCCGACCCGAGCAGGCGCTCGACCACTTTCCGGTGGAGGTCGGCGTCGACGGGCGGAAGTTCGAGCAGGGCGCCGAGGTAGATTCCGTCGCCGACCAGGCGCACGATCTCGGCGTGCACCTCGTCGGGTATCTCGGTGCGCAGGCTCTCGTCCCACAGTCGCATCATGTCGATGACCGCCTGATGGATCTCGCCGGGGTTGCCGTCGACGCTGCGGAGGGCGGCGAGGGTCGATCTGTACAGCGCCACCTCGTGCTCGGCGATGCCCTCGGGCGGTTGCAGGTACCACCGCGCGACGGTGGTACCACCTCGCTCGGCCTCGGCACGTTGTAGATCGGCCTGCTCGCCGAGGCGTCGAACCATGGCCGCGATCATCGTGTCCTTGGTCTTGAAATGGTAGAGAAGGCCGCCTTTGGAGACGTCTGCCTTGGCTGCGACGCTTTCCAGGGTGACCTTCGTGACTCCTTGATCGAGGAGCATCTCTTCGAGGGCGTCGAGAATGCGATCGCGTGTGTCGGATGCCATGTGCGTCACCCTACCCAATTTCGCTTTACCGGCTGGACGGTTCACTGCTACTCTCGGTCGCTGTACCGGCTGGACGGTTCAGTCGAGGGTGAGAGCATCGAGGAGTGACGAAGTGAAAGACATCAGCGTCGGACCCGCCGCGCAGGCGCAGACCCAGCGGGCGACGCCGAAAGACTGGCTCGGTCTCGTCGTACTGGCGTTCGCGGTTCTCTTGATCGCGGTCGACGGTACGGTCCTGGACCTGGCGCTACCGTTCATCAGCTCGGATCTGTCACCGTCGAGCAACCAACTTCTGTGGATCATCGACGTCTACTCGTTCGTACTGGCCGGGCTGCTCATCACGATGGGCACCCTCGGGGACCGGATCGGACGACGGAAACTCCTGCTCATCGGTGCTGCCGGATTCGGAATCGCGTCCGTCGTCGCGGCATTTGCCACCAGCCCGGAAATGTTGATTGCCGCTCGCGTGCTGCAAGGTGTCTCGGGCGCGACTTTGATGCCGGCCACTCTCGGTCTGATCAGGACGATCTTCACCGATCCCCGCCAACGTGTCATGGCGATCGGTGTGTGGGGCGCAATGGCAGGCGGCGGCGCAGCGGCCGGACCACTGGTCGGCGGATGGTTGCTCGAGCACTTCTGGTGGGGCTCGGTGTTCCTGATCAACATCCCGGTGATGCTCGCGTTGATCGCATTCGGTCCTCTCGTGATACCGGAATCGAAGGATCCGAACCCCGGCACGTTCGACCTGATCAGCTCGGGATTGTCGATGGCCGCTCTGGTTCCGTTGGTCTACGCGGTCAAAGAGACCGCGGCCCACGGCATATCCGCCGTCAACGTCGGCGCGGCACTGGTCGGTGTCGGTGCAGGCGTTCTGTTCGTCCGGCGGCAGAGGCGGCTCGACGACCCGATGATCGACCTACGGCTGTTCTCCAACCCCGCCTTCTCGACGGCGGTGTTCACGAACTTCCTGTCGGTGTTCGCGCTGGCAGGCGTGCTCTTCTTCGGCGCCCAGTATCTTCAGCTCGTGCTGGGCAACAGCCCACTGGAAGCGGGCTTGCTACTGCTGCCAGGCACGGCGTCGAGCATCGTGACGTCTCTGGTGGCCGCGTACCTCGTCCGTATCTGGTCTCCGGCAACGGTGCTCGGCGCAGGACTTGCCGCCGCTGCTGTCGGTGCTGCCGTGCTGTTCGGGCTACGCGTCGACAGCGGCCCGGCATTGTTCATCATCGGCTTCGTTCTCGTCGGCGCGGGCGCGGGCACGGCACTGACGTTGACGTCGGACCTCGTCGTCAGTTCCGTCCGTCCCGAACGCGCCGGTGCGGCGTCCGCCGTGTCGGAAACGGCATACGAGTTGGGGATCGCGCTGGGCGTGGCCGTTCTCGGCACCGTGGTCATGTCCTACTTCCGCCGAGGGCTCGACGTCTCCGGCCTCGATTCCGAGCGCGCGGCGTCCGCCCAGGAGACACTCGGCGGCGCGGCTGCAGTCGCGCGTGACCTCCCGGCGGAGCTGGGAACGGCCCTGACCGAGTCGGCGCATGCAGCGTTCGTTCAGGGCATGCACACGGCGTCGGTGGCGACGGCCGCCGTCATGGCAGCGACCGCCGTCTACGTCGTCCTTCGGCTCCGCCGCAAGTAGAAACAAGCTCGGCTCCGCCGGAAGTAGAAACAAGCTCGGCTCCGCCGGACGTGACAACCGAGCCTCGGCCGCGTTGCTCAGGACGTTTCGAGCACCGCGAACGAGTGACCTGGAACGCGTGTGGCGGAGCCGGTGTCGTTCGACGTCGGCTCCTCCCACGACAGCACGGTGCGACCCCCGACCGGAACGGTCACCGTGGAATCGGACAGGTTGCACACGACGGCGAGCGATCCACGGTGCAGCACGATCCACTGCTGGTCCTCGTCGTAGTCGACCTTCAGATTCGGAAGCCACGGATCGGTGAGTTCGGGCCGCGCACGCCGCAGCGACAACAGATCCCGGTAGACGGTCAACAGCCGGGCATGATCTCCGGTGCCCAGTTCTGTCCACTCCAACTTGGACCGGAGGAACGTGTCCGGGTCCTGCGGATCCGGGATGTCTTCTTTGTCCCAACCGTGCTCGGCGAACTCGGATTTGCGGCCCTCGGCCGTCGCTTCGCCCAGCTCGGGTTCCGGATGCGAGGTGAAGAACTGGAACGGGGTCGACGCGCCCCATTCCTCGCCCATGAACAACATGGGTGTGTACGGAGAGGTGAGAACCAGTGCGGCTTTCACGGCCAGCTGACCCGGGCTGAGGTAGAAACCGGGCCGGTCACCGACGGCTCGGTTACCCACCTGGTCGTGCGTGGTGGTGTACGTGACGAACGAGCTCGCCGGGACTCGGCGCGTGTCGAGCGGCCTGCCGTGGGTTCGACCCCGAAACGTCGAGTACGTGCCGGCGTGGAAGAAGCCCTGGCGCAACGTGTTCGCGAGCCCCTTCAGCGATCCGAAGTCGCCGTAGTACCCCTGACGTTCACCGGAGACAGCAGCGTGGATTGCGTGGTGGATGTCGTCGTCCCACTGCGCGTCGAGCCCGTACCCGCCGCCGGAACGCGCGGTCACCAGCGTGGGATCGTTCAGGTCGCTCTCCGCGATCAGCGTCAGCGGTCGGCCGAGGTGCGCCGAGAGCCGACGGGTGTCGACGGCCAATTCCTCGAGGAGATGGACGGCGGTGTGATCGACGATGGCGTGCACCGCGTCGAGCCGTAATCCATCGATGTGGAACTCGGAGAACCAGCGCAGAGCATTGTCGATTGCGTACCGACGCACCACACCGGACTGAGCTTCCGCGTAGTTGATGGATTGCCCCCAGGTGTTGGCGCCCTGCGTCATGTACGGGCCGAACCGTTCCAGGTAGTTGCCGGACGGACCGAGGTGGTTGTACACCACGTCCAGCACCACCGCGAGGCCGCGAGCATGGCACGCGTCGACGAAGCGCTGCAGACCGTCGGGGCCGCCGTATCCCTCGTGAACGGTGTACCAGAGCACACCGTCGTACCCCCAGTTGTGGGTACCGTTGAATCCGTTCACCGGCATGACTTCGACGAACGTCACGCCGAGGTCCACGAGGTGGTCGAGGCGTTCGATCGCCGCGTCGAACGTACCCTCGGACGTGAACGTTCCGATGTGCAGTTCGTAGATCACCCCACCCGGCAGTTGACGACCGGTCCACGACGAGTCCGTCCAGCCCGACGGATCGAGCGTGTGCAGCTGAGACGGCGCGTGCACGCCGTCCGGCTGCCGCGGCGACCGAGGATCGGGAATCACCGCCGGATCGTCGTCGAGGACGAAACCGTACCGGGCATCGGGGGAGGCGTCGACGTCGGCGTGCCACCAGCCGCCGTCACCTCTGGTCATCGCATGGACGGTGCCGTTCACGTCCACGCGCACCGTGGTGGGGGTCGGAGCCCAAACTTCGAAACGATGGGTCATGCGTCACGTTCTCCTGACGTATCGCTCACGGTGATCTCACGCACGAGCACAGCAACGGGCAAGGACGACAGCAGTGTGTCGGCCTTGACTACGCCGTGGTACTCGTTGTCGGTCAAACGATCTCGCCACCGGCCCGCCGGCAGTGCAATCGTCGTCGACCCCCAGCTGCCCGAATCGAGCCCGAGGGAATGTCGGGTGGCGACGGCGATCACGTCCGCGGCTGCAGCAACGGGGCCACGGGCGAATCCCACGATGTGCGCTGCTGACGAACCTTGCGCGTACACCGGCGCGTACGTTCCGCCGACGAAGCTGTCCGGGCGTTCACGCCTCAGGTGCAGGGACTCGCGGACGACCGCGAACTTGGCCGATCCGGACGAGTCCACCACCGTCGACGACGGAGCGGACAGATGCCGACGTCGAACGTCGTAGTCGATCAACCGACGGTTGTCCGGGTCGACGAGCGAGTCCTCCCAGAGCTCGGTGCCCTGGTACACGTCGGGCACTCCCGGTCCGAGCAGATGGAGCAGTTTCTGGCCGAGTGCGTCACTTCGTCCGTGTGGGTCGAGCCGTGCGACCAGCATGGTCACCGAGTCGGCGACCGAACCGCTCATCACGGAGTCGAGCCACGAATGCACCGATGCCTCGAACGCCTCGTCGACGTCGGTCCATCCCGTACGGGTGCCGGCTTCACGCATGGCCTTCTCCGCGTACGCGTGGATTCGCTCGCGTAGTTCGGCGGAGACGACGCCGTCGGCGGGCCACACTCCGAACAGGTTCTGCCACAGGAACAGTCCGGTCGCACCGTCCGGACTCGGGGCGACCTCCTCCCAATCCGAGATGCACCGCGACCACAGTTCCGGTGTCTGCGACAGCACCCCGATTCGGGCCCGCACGTCCTCGCCGCGTTTGGTGTCGTGAGTGGACAGTGTCGTCATCGCCGCGGGCCACCGAGCCGCTCGCTCCGCATTCGCAAGATGGAACTGAGCGGGGGAGATCCCGAACTCCGCCGGGTCACCGCCGACCTCCTGCAGCGAGATCAACCGAGCGGCGCGGTAGAACAAGCAGTCCTCGACACCCTTCGCCGTGACCGCACCGCACACCTGCTCGAACCGCACCGCCGATTCGCCGTCGGCGATCAGCGCAGCGGTCACCGCATCCAGTGCGTCGACCAGGGCGGGTTCGGCGGCCCCGACGTCGCCGACGACTCGGCCGACCGTCCCGGCCAGCGGCCCGTAGTCCGACCGGTAGTACGGCATCCGGGCCACCACGGCCACGATCGCCGCGGTGATCGACTCGAACGGTGCGTCCGAACCGGACTCGCGCACGACAGCGCGCGCCAGCCGCCTGACCTCCGGAGCCAGATCGCCCTCGGCGACAGCAGTTTTCAAGTCGCGCTCCGCGGCATGCAACCACTGCGCGTCCCCCGGCGCTCCGCCCCGCGAACGAGACAGCTCGGTGAGAGCCTCGGCACCCGACGGATCGACGAAGACACCGCCGAGATCGGCCAGAGCGTCGTATCCGGTGGTTCCATGCACCGGCAACGCGGGATCCAGTGGCTCGCCGCGCGCCAATATCTTCTCGATCACCAGCCAACGATCGGGGCCGATGAGTTCGCGGAGCTCGGTGAGGTAGCCGGCGGGATCGGCCAATCCGTCGGGGTGGTCCACGCGGAGACCGTCGACCAGCTCGTCGGTGATCCAACTGGCAACCTGGACGTGCGACGCGGTGAACACGTCGAAGTCCTCCTGCCGAAGACCGGCGAGGCCGTTGACGGAGAAGAAACGCCGGTACCCGACGAGACCGGACTTCCAGTCGACGAGGCGATACGCCTGCGCGGCATGGACTGCCTCGGCGTCCTCGGTGCCGACTCCGTCAGGGATGGTGCCGGGTCCGTCGGAGAGGGTTCCGGCGGCGATGGGGAATCGGTGCTCGTAGTACGCGAGCAACGGCGTGTCTCCGGACCGGTCGATCGTCAGGGCCGCGGTGTCGTCGGCCGATCCGAGGACGGGCAACGCAATCTTTCCGTCGGCTCCGTTCTCCGACGCCCAGTCGATGTCGAAGTACGAGGCGTACTCGGAGGCCTTCCCCTTGGACAGCACGTCCCACCACCACGCGTTCTGCCGCGGATCGTCGACGCCCACGTGATTGGGCACGATGTCGACGATCACGCCCATGCCACGCGAATGCAGTTCAGCGACCAGCGCTTCGAAGCCTTCGCGCCCACCGAGCGGTGCGGACACCGAGGTGGGGTCGATGACGTCGTACCCGTGGGTCGAGCCGTCGGTGGCTTCGAGGATCGGCGACAGGTATGCATGGCTCACGCCGAGATCGTCGAGGTAGTCGACGATCCGGCGGGCGTCGGCGAAGGTGAACCCGTCCCCTCGCAGTTGAAGTCGATACGTACTCGAGGGAATCGGCCGCGGGGGATGGGACACTGGTGTCAGTCCGTCTTTCGTAGAACGAGGAGTGACCGGGCGGCCACCTCGACCGGTGTACCCGCTTCTATGACATTTTCACTCACCCCGGTGAGGATTGCCGTGTTCAGTGCGACCGTCCACTCCTTGGCGTACTCGCCGTCGGGGGTCAGGAACTCGATGGTTTCGTGATGGGCGTTGAAGCACAACAGGAACGAGTCGTCGACGACGCGCTCGCCTCGCTGATTCGGCTCGGGAATGCCTTCGCCGTTCAGGAAGACGGTCAGGCTCTTGCCGAATCCGCTGTCCCAGTCCTCGGGTGTCATCTCCTCACCGGCCGGGGTCAACCAGGCGATGTCGCGGGCCTGCTCGCCGGTGCGAATCGGCCGGCCCTCGAAGAACCTGCGGCGACGGAACACCGGATGGTCGTTGCGCAGCGCGATCGCGTTCTTGGTGAACTCGATCAAGTCCGCGTTGGTCTCGGCGAGCGACCAATCCATCCATGCCAGTTCCGAATCCTGGCAGTAGACGTTGTTGTTTCCCTGCTGGGTTCGACCTAGTTCGTCACCGTGCGCGATCATCGGCGTGCCCTGACTCAGCAGCAGAGTCGCCATGATGTTGCGGATCTGACGGGCGCGCAGGTCGAGTATCTCGGGGTCGTCGGTCGGGCCTTCGACACCGCAGTTCCACGAACGATTGTGGCTTTCGCCGTCGTTGTTGTCCTCGCCGTTGGCGTCGTTGTGTTTCTCGTTGTAGGACACCAGGTCGTGCAACGTGAACCCGTCGTGCGCGATGACGAAGTTGATACTCGCACCGGGGCGACGACCGGTGGCCTCGTACAGGTCGGAGGATCCGGTGAGTCGTGATGCGAACTCGCCGAGTGTGGCGGGCTCGCCGCGCCAGTAGTCACGGACGGTGTCGCGGTACTTGCCGTTCCACTCCGTCCACAGACCGGGGAAGTTACCGACCTGGTAGCCGCCCTCGCCGACGTCCCACGGCTCGGCGATCAGCTTGACCTGGCTGACGACCGGATCCTGTTGGACCAGATCGAAGAAGGCGCTCAGCCGGTCCACGTCGTGCAGTTCACGAGCCAGCGTCGACGCCAGGTCGAAGCGGAAGCCGTCGACGTGCATCTCGGTGACCCAGTAGCGCAGCGAGTCCATGATGAGTTGCAACGTGTGCGGATGGCGGGCGTTGAGACTGTTACCCGTGCCGGTGTAGTCCATGTAGTGGGCCGAATCGCCGTCGACGAGGCGGTAGTACGCAGCGTTGTCGATTCCCCGGAAGCTGATGGTCGGGCCCATGTGATTGCCCTCGGCGGTGTGGTTGTAGACCACATCGAGAATCACTTCGATACCGGCCGCGTGGAACGCACGGACCATCGCCTTGAACTCGGTCACGGCCGCGCCCGCCGTCGGGTTCGACGAGTAGTCGGCATGGGGCGCGAGGAAGCCGAACGTGTTGTATCCCCAGTAGTTCCGCAGTCCCTTGTCCAGCAGTGTCTGATCCTGCATGAACTGGTGCACGGGCATCAGTTCGATCGCGGTGATGCCCAGATTCAGCAGGTGGTCGATGATCGCCGGGTGGGCGAGCCCTGCGTAGGTTCCGCGCAACGATTCCGGAACGTCGGGGTGCGTGATCGTCATGCCTTTGACGTGCGCCTCGTAGATCACCGTCTCGTGATACGGCCGACGCGGTGCGCGGTCGTTCTGCCAGTCGAAGAACGGATTGATGACCACCGTGGTCATCGTGTGGCCGAGGGAATCGTGCTGCGGAAAATCGTCGCGTGGTGCCTCGTCGTGCGCGATGGGATCCGGCTCGACGACCTCGAGGTCCGGATCCGCCAGATCCGCGTCGTCCTCGTACGGCTTCTCGTCCGGAGCCGCGGCCTCCTCGGGCTCGGGAACGTCGAGGCTGTAGGAGAACAGCGAACGGTCACCGTCGAAGTCACCCTCGAACGCTTTGCCGTACGGGTCCAGAAGCAGCTTGCTCGGATCACAACGATGACCCGACGCCGGATCCCACGGACCGTGTACTCGGTAACCGTACTTCTGGCCGGGGATCACCGACGGAAGGTACGCGTGCCAGACGTAGCCGTCCGACTCCTCGAAACGGATACGAGTCTCGGTGCCGTCGTCGGCGATGAGGCACAGATCCACGGCTTCGGCAACCTCGGAGAACAGCGCGAAATTGGTACCGACACCGTCGTAGGTGGCTCCCAGCGGATACGCGGACCCGGGCCAGACTTCGATCGCGGGTGATTCGTTGGGTGCTTCGACAGACATGAAGGAAACCCTACTGTGGCCGGATCGAACCGGCTCACCACCAACCCGTCGCCGACGCCATCTGCCGCCCCAACTCGCTGGTCAGAGTGCGTACGTAGGTAGCGGTGAGGTGATGTTCGTCGCGGTAGATCAGTACGTTGCCCTCGATGACACGGCAGACCGGACCGTCGCACAGAGCGTTCGAGAGATCCAGGGGGTACACCGTCGGAAGCCGGAAGGATGCCGCGAGAGCTGGGTTGATCGGCCCGAGTGCGTTGCCTCGCTCCATGCCACACGATGTCGCGTTGCCGCCGTCGGCCAGGCAATCGATGGCCCGGTACGCGATGCCGTCACGTTCGAGCCACGGATTGTCGCGGATACCGAGGACGGGGATGCCGTAGGCCGACAGCTCGTTCCATACCTGCACGTACCAGTCGGGGGTGACGTCGCCCGGGCCGTCGTCCCTCGGCCGCGTCGCGGTGGTGAACACGTAATCGGGTCGTATCTGCGCGAGATCGGACAGTACCGTCTCGGTCCAGTCCAGGCAGTCGGGGTATTCGCTGTCGCCGAGCATGGGCATCGTGCCGAGGGTGAGTGGGCAGCCCATCTTGAGATAGGTCACGACGCGGAACCCGTGTTCGCGGCCGAGTAGATCCAGTGCGGTGATCCAGTGCTCCGCGTGGGAGCTACCGGCAAGTGCGATGGTCCGGTTCGCGGTCGTGTCGCCGTACTCGCAGCTGATCGCATCACGCGTCTCGAAGTCCGCGATGCAGCCTTCGACGGTGGTGATCGGCAGATCTTCCGGTGCCGAGAACAGCGCGGGACTGACCGGTGCGTCCTCGGCGACGATGCCGTCGGTGAGTTCGAGAGCGCCCGGATGAGTGATCGGGTCGACGGTGTCGTTGGCCTGCAGGTCCGCGACCGATCTCTGGATGTAGTAGTTCCATCCGGCGGAACCGGCCACGAGTGCGAGGGCAAGGACCGCAGCGGTGCCCGTCACCGCGAGGCGTGGAATGGATCGGGCGGGCGCCTGCACCGGCTTCTCGACGAGGCGAACGGTCAGCATCGCCAGAAGCACGGACGCTCCGATGATGCACGCGCCGGTGAGCAGGTCCGCGGTCTGTTCGCCCGTGTACGCGAGGGTGAAGATCAGAATCGGCCAGTGCCAGAGATACAGAGGAAAGGCTATCGAGCCGAGCCACAGCCCGAATCGCGTGCTGAGCAGCGCTGCGACAGGCGTGTCGGGTCCCGCGAGCACCAACGCGAGTGTCGCGAGTACGGGAAACAGTGCCCAGGGGCCCGGGAACTCCTGCACACCGTCGAAGATGAATCCGCACGCGACGATCGCGGTCAACCCGGCCGCCGCCAGTGCCGTGCGGGCTGTCTTCGACGGCCACGATGCATCGGCCCCGTCGTGGACGGGTGGTTTCGCGGCGTACATCGCTGCGACGGCCGCCCCCAGCAGGATCTCCCACAGTCGAGCGCCCGTGTCGTAGTAATTCCAGGATTGGAGCCGCGACGTACCGTCTGCGGCGTAGACGAAGGACAGCAGTGCCGCGCCGACGAACAGCACCAGGTAGACACGAGGATCGGGGCTGGGTCGCGATGCTCCGCGTGACTTGCGAAGAATCCAGGAGAGCCCGAAGACGACGGCGATGGCGATCAGATAGAACTGGAATTGGACCGCAACGGACCACAGGTGTTGGACCGGGCTGACCGTCGGGTCCGCCGCCAAGTAGTCCTGTGAGGTCCACGCCAACTCCCAGTTGGCGAAGAAGAAGACGCCCGAGACCAGCTGATTTCCGATGTCGACCCATCGCGTGCGCGGGAGCAGAACGATCGTTGCGACGGCCACACCGGTCAGGACGAGCACGAGCGGGGGGCCGAGCCTGCGCAGGATGCGGGCGACTCGACGGAACGGATCGATCGATCCACCCGCGCGGGCGGTGCGAATCAGCGAGGCCGTGAAGAAGAAGCCCGTCAAGGTCAGGAAGACGTCGACACCGCCGGAGACGCGTCCCATCCAGATGTGGAAGACGACGACCAGAGCGATCGCGACGCCGCGTAGACCGTTGAGATCCTGCCGCACTGCCGGTCGTGGGTCGGCCGCCCGAACCGGGGGAGCAGCGGGCACGGAAGTGCCGGCAGGTTGGTACTGGGCGTGCATAAGAGGGTGAAAGCTCCGACGGTCGACGAATACGGGGACGCAGTGCAGTTCTCGAGGCAAACGATACTGTGCCTGAACCCCGGGTGAACAATCAGCCAGCGGCTGCGGGCAATCGGTGGATCGCGTCGACGAGTGGTGCCAACTCGGGAATCTGCTCGGCCGACGACAGTGAGCTTTCCAGAACCTCGTCGTGCGTGGGGCGTGCTCGTTCCAACAGCGCTCGGCCGTCGGTGGTCAGTTCCGTGTAGATGCCTCGACGGTCGTCCTTGCACAGCACTCGTGTGAGGATGCCTCGATCTTCGAGTCGATTGACCAATCGAGTGGTGGCGCTGCTGCTCAAAGCCGTTGCACGTGCCAGTTGCTGCATCCGCATATGCCACCCGTCTTGCCGACCGAGCGCGTCGAGGACTGCGTACTCGACCACCGAGAGTGTGTGCTCGGCCTGCAGTGCGCGTTCGAGTTCGGCCTCGATGTGCGCGTGGAGCGCTGCGAGTGTTCGCCATCCCTGGGCGCGGATGAGGGATGAATCGTCGGCGATTCCCACTGTGTCCTCCTCGAAGCCTGTCGAAAGTTCAGTCGGAGTTTAGCAGCTTGCGCAGTTATAAGGCGTGTGCAACTATTTATGACGCGTCTGCAACTAAGTGCACGCGCTAGCTATCGGCGAACGCATCGATCTAGGAGAAACTGCATGCCGCTCGGACTGCTCGCACTCGCCATCGGAGGGTTCGGTATCGGACTCACCGAGTTCGTGATCATGGGGCTACTGCCGGAAGTCGCCGCGGACTTCGGAGTCACCGAGGCCGTGGCGGGCTGGCTCATCACCGGCTACGCGCTCAGCGTCGTCGTGGGGGCCCTCGTGGTGACGGCACTCGTCACCCGGTTTCCGCGCAAGAACGTTCTGGTCGCATTGATGGGACTGTTCATCGCGGGCAACCTTCTGTCCGCGATCGCCGGATCGTACGAGGCCATGATGCTCGGCCGTGTCGTGGCAGCACTGTGTCACGGTGCATTCTTCGGAATCGGAGCCGTGGTCGCAGCAAGTCTCGTCGAGCCCGCGAAGAAGGCAGGCGCTATCGCGATGATGTTCGCCGGTCTGACCGCAGCCAACGTTCTGGGAGTACCGTTCGGAACCCTGCTGGGTCAGACCTACGGCTGGCGTTCGACATTCTGGGCCATCACCGTCATCGGGGTTGTGGCGTTCGTCGGCACCATCACTCTCGTCCCGGCGAAGACGGACTCCGAGACTCCAGGGCATCTGCGGTCCGAGCTGCGTGCGTTCGGACGCCTACAGGTGTGGCTCTCGATCGCGATCACGATCCTCGGTTACGGCGGTATGTTCGGGGCATTCACGTACATCGCCTTCACACTCACCGAGGTCAGCGGGTTCACCTCCGGCTCGGTGCCGTGGTTGCTGATTCTGTTCGGCGTCGGACTGTTCATCGGCAACTACCTCGGTGGCAGGGCCGCGGATCGTAACCTCACCGCGACGTTGCTGACGTTGCTCGCAGCGCTGACCGCTGTGCTGGTGTTCTTCGCGTTCTCCGCGGAAAGCCAGATCGCAACCGTGGTGTCCCTGTTCCTGATGGGCGTGTTCGGCTTCGCCACGGTCCCCGGCCTACAGATGCGCGTGATGGCCTTCGCCGACGACGCACCGACCATGGCGTCGGGAGCCAACATCGCGGCCTTCAATCTCGGGAATGCTCTCGGTGCATGGATCGGCGGAGTGACGATCACTGCAGGGCTGGGATACACCTCGCCGATCTGGGCGGGCGCGGTCATCACCGTGGCCGCTGTGGTCGTGCTCGTGGTGGCCACCCGACTGCAGCATCAGCGCTCGATGGTTCGGATCTGATCCGACGCCCCACCCTGACGGCAATGGTCCCGAGCATAACGCTCGGGAACATTGCCGTTCAGGAACATTGCCGTTCAGGAACATTGCCGTTCAGGAACATTGCCGTTCAGGAACATTGCCGTTCAGGAACATTGCCGTTCAGGAACATTGACGTTCAAGAACACTGCCGTTCGGGACCACGGTCAGTTCGTTCGGCCTTCGTTCAGCTGATGGCGTCCGCTCGATGCGGCAGTTTCCAGCCCGGGCGAACGAAGTGGCAGGTGTAGCCCGTCGGGTAGTTCTGCAGGTAGTCCTGGTGCTCGGGTTCTGCTTCCCAGAACGGGCCTGCCGGCTCGACCTCGGTGACGACCTTGCCCGGCCACAAGCCGGAAGCGTCGACGTCCGCAATGGTGTCCAACGCGACTCGCTTCTGCTCGTCGGACGTGTAATAGATCGCCGAGCGGTAGCTCAGTCCGACGTCGTTGCCCTGGCGGTTCTTCGTCGACGGATCGTGTATCTGGAAGAAGAACTCCAGCAGGTCGCGGTACGAGATCAGACTCGGATCGAACACGATCTCGACGGCTTCGGCGTGCGTGCCGTGATTACGGTACGTCGCGTTGTCCACGTCGCCGCCGGAGTAACCGACCCGAGTCGACAGAACGCCCGGTCGGTGCCTGATAAGTTCCTGGGCTCCCCAGAAGCAGCCTCCGGCGAGAATGGCGGTCTCGGTGGTTGTACTCACTGCTGCGCTCCTTCGTCTGGCGTCGATACTGTGTCCGACTGTGCGTCGTCCGACTGTGTGTTGTCCGACTGTGTCGTCGTGTCGAACTGTGCGCGGTATTCACCGTAGCCCTCGGCTTCGAGGCGATCCACCGGCACGAACCGGAGGGCAGCGGAGTTCATGCAGTAGCGAAGGCCGCCCTGGTCCTTCGGGCCGTCCTTGAACAGGTGGCCAAGGTGCGAGTCGCCACCGGAGGAACGAACTTCCGTGCGGACCATCAGATGGCTGAAGTCGCGCTTCTGCACTACCGATGTCGCGTCGACGGGTTTGGTGAAACTCGGCCATCCCGAGTGGCTCTCGAACTTGTCGAGTGAGGAGAACAACGGTTGCCCGGTCACGACGTCGACGTAGAGGCCCGGCTCGTGGTTGTCCCAGTACTCGTTGTCGAAAGCTCGCTCGGTGCCTTCCTGCTGTGTCACTCGGTATTGCTCGGCCGTCAGATTCTTCAACTGCTCGGAATCCTTGGCGTAAGAACGTGTCATCGGTGTCCTTCCTGCTGTCACCGTCGGCCGTCACGGCCACACCATGAGTCAACAACGCTCACCTGTCGATATTCCGGTGCCCGTATCCACGTCGGGTGTTCAGTAGGCTGGCCGCGGCAAGGGCTCACGCCCACCGGCATCCGGCAGTAGGGACGAAACGAAGATGGCATCGGGTACTGATCGGTTCTGGAAGGTTCTGGGGCGCTCCGCGCAGAAGGGCCAGGCCCGGTCACGGTCCAGCGTCGACAACGCAGCCGGACACGCCGAGTGGGCGAAGGGCCTGTCGGACGAAGATCTGAAGGCCGCGGCTGCCGACGCAACTGTGTCGGACGCAGCCAAGCTCGACGTTCCGCGCTACCTCGCACTGGTCCGTGGGGCATCGTCGCGCGCGCTGGAGCTGCAACCGTTCGACGTTCAACTCCTGGCTGCGGTGCGCATGCTCGCAGGCGATGTGGTGGAGATGTCGACGGGCGAAGGCAAGACCTTGTCCGGGGCCCTCGCTGCGATCGGCTACGTGATGGCCGGGCGCCGCGTCCACGTCGTGACCATCAACGATTTTCTGGCTCGACGCGACGCCGAGTGGATGGGGCCGCTGTACGAATTACTGGGCTTCACCGTCGGTTGGATCTCCGAGGGCTCGTCCGCGGCCGAGCGACGAGCTGCATACGCGTGCGACGTCACGTACGCGTCGGTCAACGAGATCGGCTTCGACGTTCTTCGCGATCATCTCGTGGACGACGCCGCCGATCTGGTCACGCCCGCACCCGACGTCGCGCTGATCGACGAGGCGGATTCGGTGTTGGTCGACGAGGCGCTGGTTCCACTCGTGCTCGCCGGTTCGGTGAAGGGCGACGTTCCGTCGGATCGTGTTTTCGACGCCGTGAAGCTTCTGCAGAGTCGAACCGACTTCGACACCGATGCCGACGGTCGCAACGTCTTCCTCACCGATGCCGGTGCGGAGAAACTGGAGAAGGAACTCGGCGACATCGACCTGTACGCGGAGAACCACGTCGGATCCACCCTCGTCGCGGTCAACGTTGCTCTTCATGCCCAGGTTCTCGTCAAGCGCGACGTGCACTACATCGTGCGCGACGGACGGGTGCAGCTGATCAACGCATCTCGCGGACGTGTCGCGGAGTTGCAGCGGTGGCCCGACGGTCTGCAGGCGGCCGTGGAGATCAAGGAAGGCCTGACACCGACCGAGACCGGCGAGATTCTGGACACCATCACCGTCCAGGCCCTGATCGGTCGATACGCCACGGTGTGCGGAATGACCGGCACCGCGCTTGCTGCGGGCGAGCAGCTCAAGAAGTTCTATTCGCTCGGCGTGTCCGTCGTTCCGCCGAATGAACCCAACATTCGTGTCGACGAAGCCGATCGTGTGTACGACACGTCCGAGAACCGCAATGCCGCCGTCGTCGCGTTCGTCGAACAAGCCCACGAGACAGGCCAACCGATTCTGATCGGTACGCACGACGTCGCCGAGTCCGAGGTCTTCTCCGATCTGCTGGACAGGGCGGGTGTACCCCACGTCGTGCTCAACGCCAAGAACGACGCCGAGGAGGCGGCCGTCGTCGCGCGGGCCGGTGAGCGGTCGGCAGTGACGGTGTCCACTCAGATCGCCGGGCGCGGAACCGATATCAAGCTCGGTGGTCCCTCCGGCGGGGGGAAGGAAAAGGACGAGGTCGCCGAACTCGGTGGTCTGCTGGTGGTCGGCACCGGCCGACACACGACCGAACGGCTCGACAACCAGTTGCGGGGCCGAGCCGGGCGGCAAGGCGATCCCGGCCGCTCGGTGTTCTTCTCCAGTTGGGAGGACGAGGTCGTGACGGCGAACCTCGGTCCGAAGGATCAGCCGAAGAAGACCGACGACACCGGACTCGTCACGGCGAACGGTGTGGCGGCGAAGATCGACCATGCGCAACGCATCGCCGAGGGGGCCATGGTCGAAGTGCACTCTCGGACATGGCGTTACAACCAGTTGACGGCGCAGCACCGCGACATTCTGGATCGTCGGCGAGCGTCGTTGCTGACCACCGGCGAGGCGCTCGAACTTCTCGAATCCGCAGCGCCGGATCGAGCGGCCGAACTACGCGAGACGGTGTCGGAGGACGTGTTGACGGTTGCAGCACGCCGCATCGTGCTCTTCCATCTCGATCGGTCGTGGTCCGAGTACCTTGCTCATCTCGCCGACGTGCGCGAAAGTATCCATTTGCGCGCGCTCGGGCGCGAGAATCCGCTCGACGAGTATCACCGGATCGCAGTGGATGCGTTCAGGGAGGTGTCCGACAAGGCGATCGAGCATGCTCGTGCGACGTTCGAGTCGGCCGAGATCACCGAGAACGGCATCGATCTCGGCAAGAGTGGACTTGCCCGACCGTCCTCGACGTGGACCTACATGGTTCACGACAACCCGTTCGCCGGCAACACTGCGAACAGCGCGGGACTCGGCCCGATCTTCGGCGGTTAGGACAGTCGCGCTCGGTCTCCCAGGCGTGCTCGGACGCCGTCGACGAACAGGGTCAGTCCGAAATCGAAACGGCTTGTCGGGTCCGGGCTTTCGAACAGAGGCGATGCGGATTCGGTGAGCGCTCCGGCCGAGTCCATCTGCATGCGTGCCTGTTCGTCGACGGTCTGGCCGAGCACGTAGTAGAGCACTGTGTCCGCGGCCAGTTCGGATTCAGCCCGACGCAATCCGGCCCGTATGCACACCGCTGCAATACGTTCCCGGATGCGGTTGGTGACCAACCGTGACGCGTACGTCGCGGCGACCAACTCCGCACCGTCGCGGTGCGAGAGCAGCGCATTGCGTAGGCGATGGGCCAGTTCTCGCAGTTGGTCGTCCCAGTCGCCGGCGTCCGTCGCGGCGTCGACGTCGGCGAGCAGGGTGTCGGCGATGGCGCCGAGCAGAGTCTGCTTGTCCTTGAAGTGCCAGTACAGCGCGCCCGGCTGCACGTGAAGTGATGTCGCGAGGCGGCGCATCGTGAGATCGCCCAGGCCGTATTCGTCGAGGATCGCAATGGCACCGTCGAGGACGTCGGCTCTGCGCAGTTGCACTCTTCACTCCTTGTCGGTCCGCTCGACTTTGACAGTAATCGACGCCGAGTATAGCTTGAACGCCGTTCAACTTGAACAGTGTTCAAGGCTAAATTCGAGCCGCAGTCGGCGAACCTCAGGAGTTGCTCATGACGCACGGATCGGTAGGCACGGGGTCGAGCCTGCAGGAGCCGTCCGGTAGGACGGACGTTCTGGAGACCGCACGGGTGCAGGTGCTGGCGGACGGTATCGGGTTGGGGCAAGCTCAGGTGCTCGAGGTCCTGCGGCTGCCGGAATCGCGGTTGGAGGACCTTCTCGCTCTTGCGCACGACGTCCGCATGAAGTGGTGCGGGCCGGAGGTCGAGGTCGAGGGGATCATCAGCCTGAAGACGGGTGGTTGCCCCGAGGACTGTCACTTCTGTTCGCAGAGCGGGTTGTTCGAGTCTCCGGTTCGCGCGGCACGGCTGGACATCCCGAGCCTGGTCGAGGCGGCGAAGCAGACCGCGAAGACGGGCGCGACCGAGTTCTGCATCGTCGCAGCGGTCCGCGGGCCGGACGACAGGCTGCTTGCCCAGGTTGCCGCGGGGATCGAGGCCATCAGGAACGAGGTCGACATCGACATCGCGTGTTCGCTCGGCATGCTCACTCAGGAGCAGGTCGATCGATTGGCAGGCATGGGTGTTCACCGCTACAACCACAATCTCGAGACGTCGCGGTCGTATTTCCCCAACGTGGTGACGACGCACACGTGGGAGGAGCGCTGGGAGACACTGCGAATGGTGCGCGACGCGGGGATGGAGGTCTGCTGCGGCGGGATTCTCGGGATGGGGGAGTCGCTGGAACAGCGGGCGGAGTTCACTGCGGATCTCGCGGCGTTGGAGCCCGACGAGGTGCCGTTGAATTTCCTCAATCCGCGTCCGGGCACCCCGTTCGGGCATCTCGATGTGCTTCCTGCGTCCGAGGCGCTGCGTGCCGTTGCCGCGTTCCGTCTGGCGCTGCCGAGGACGATTCTGCGGTTCGCCGGCGGTCGCGAGATCACTCTGGGCGACCTGGGGGCACAGCAGGGAATTCTCGGCGGTATCAATGCGGTCATCGTGGGCAATTACCTGACCACTCTCGGTCGACCGGCCGAACAGGACCTCGACCTGCTCGGTTCGCTGCAGATGCCGATCAAGGCACTGAACTCGACCATCTAAGGTGGACGGGGTGATCAGTGCCGCGCTATTCGACGCTTACACCGGTCGGCCTGTGGTGCCAGGTGTCGCACAGGTGCTCTCGCCTGCGGTTGCCCTGGGCCTCGAGCCTCCTCGATTCTGTGTGGAGTGCGGCCGCCGAATGGTGGTCCAGGTGGTGCCCGACGGATGGACCGCGGAATGCTCCCGGCATGGAGTCACCGATTCGACGTTGCTGGGCAGGCGTTGATCGTGACGGGGCAGTTCGACGTGCCGACGACCGCGAGGTGGCGGGTGCTCGGTGTTCCGATCGCGGTGTCGGTCCTCGTCGGTGTTCTCGCCGGGATCGTCTGGGCGTTGCTCGCTCCGGCCGAGAGGTTCGTCGTGGTTGCCCCCGGGCGTGGAGCCGCTCTGACCGGTGAGAGCCTGCATCGATTCGATGCGCTGGCGATGGCGGCCTGTGCGGCGATTGTTGCGGGAATTGTTCTGCCCGTTGCGGTCTGGGCGTGGACGGCAGTTCGGGGTCCGCTGCAATTCGCGGGTATCCTCATCGGTTCGATACTCGGATCCGGGGCGATGCTGGGCGTCGGTATCGCTGCCGCACGGTGGGTTCATCCCAGGCCCGACGATCCGGCGACGGGCTCCGTCGTTGCAGTCGCACCGGGATTCGAATCGCCGTTGCTGCTGGTGGTGCAGCCCCTCGTGGCGTCGCTGGTGGTGCTCCTGTTGGTTGCGATGAACCCGCACGACAATCTGCGGTTCACTCCGCTGGATCACGACGGCGACCCCGACGGCGGCGAGGGCGGCGGCGACCCCGCCGGCGCGCCGGAGGGCGAGTTCTTTCTCGAGCGCGACCGAGCCTGAGGTCAGGTCGGAGGCCGCAGGGCCGCGAATTCGTCCGTGACTCTGATCGACGATTCCGCAAAGCGGAAGAGTGCGGGAGGTCGACCTCCGGTCCGGCCCGACGGCGAGGTTCGACCGGTCGGTTCGATCACTTTGCGCCGGCCGAGCACGCGTTGGAGGTTGGTCGCGTCCACGCTGTATCCGAGTGCTGCGGTGTAGATTTCCCGCAGCGTGGACATCGCGAATTCGACGGGTGCCAGCGCGAAGCCGATGTTCGTGTAGGACAACTTGGCGACAAGACGGTTGCGCGCGTGTCGCACTACGGTTCCGTGGTCGAACGACGTCTCCGGTAGGCGGGCCACGGGGTGCCACGCTGTGTCGGGTGGCAGTCGGGGGTCGGACACTATCGGGACAAGTCCGAGGAAGTTGGATGCGATTCGTCTGTCGCCCGGTACGCGCTCGGGGTCGCTGAACACCGACAACTGTTCGAGGTGCGCCACCGTGCGCACGTCGACCTTCTCGGCGAGTTGTCGCCGCGCCGAGGTGGGGAGGTCTTCGTCGTCGCTCAGTACACCGCCTGGAAGCGACCACGAACCCTTCTGGGGATCGAGCGCACGTTGCCACAGCAGCACGGCCAGTTCCGGCGCCTGGCCTGCGGCGAAGCTGCGAACCTGGAATACCGCGATGAGAACTTCGTGGACGGTGCTACGATGTTGCATGTTTTCGATTGTAAGTCGAAAACCTGAAGGAAGTAAATCCGGACGAAGTACGCCGGACCGACACGTTCGCTGGAAACGCCGGCGGCACTACCTCGGCCGGACGATCGATGAAGGAGTACCGCCATGGCGAGCAGGACGAACGGGCTCGGGGCCAGTGGTTCGGCAGTGATCAATTCTGCCGTGATGGATTCCGCCGCGACTGCGGCTCTGTGGGCGGGCGCGGCCGGCATAGTCGACGGCCCCGGCGGCTACAGCGGGGTGGAACCGACCGAGGAGTGGGCGGCCGAGGTGAAGCGTCTGGCGCGCCGTCGCGGTGCGACGATCCTTGCGCACAACTACCAGCTTCCCGCCATCCAGGATGTCGCGGACCACGTCGGTGACTCCCTGGCGCTGTCGCGGATGGCCGCCGAGGTTCCCGAAGAGGAGATCATCTTCTGCGGTGTCCACTTCATGGCCGAGACCGCGAAGATTCTCAGCCCGTCGAAGACGGTCCTCATTCCCGATCAGCGTGCCGGATGCTCGCTGGCCGACTCGATCACCGCGGACCAACTCCGCGAGTGGAAAGCCGATTACCCGCACGCCGTCGTCGTGTCCTACGTCAACACCACGGCCGAGATCAAGGCCCTCACCGACATCTGCTGCACGTCATCGAACGCTGTCGAGGTGGTCGAGTCCATCGATCCGAGTCGCGAGATTCTGTTCCTTCCCGATCAGTTCCTCGGAGCCCACGTCAAGCGGGTCACCAAGCGCGAGAACCTGCACATCTGGGCAGGCGAGTGCCACGTGCACGCGGGCATCAACGGTGACGAACTGGCGGAGAAGTCGAGGGCTCACCCCGACGCCGAGTTGTACGTTCACCCCGAGTGCGGTTGTGCCACGTCGGCTCTGTACCTCGCGGGTGAGGGCTTCGTCACGGAGGACAAGGTCAAGATCCTGTCCACGGGAGGGATGCTGGATGCCGCCCGTGCGACGGGAGCCAAGCAGGTTCTGGTGGCCACCGAGATCGGCATGCTGCATCAGCTGCGCCGTGCCGCACCGGAAGTCGACTTCCAGGCGGTCAACGACCGGGCATCGTGCGGTTACATGAAGATGATCACTCCTGCCGCGTTGCTGCGCTGCCTCGTCGAAGGAAAGGACGAGGTGCACGTCGACCTCGACACGGCGCACGTGGCGAGCAAGTCCGTCCAGCGGATGATCGAGATCGGCACGCCGGGCGGCGGCGAGTGACGACACCCTCGGGGGCTGCACGGGAGGCCTCGGCCGACATCGGGTCCCGGGAGGCCTCGGCCGACATCGGGTCCCGGGAGGCCTCGGCCGACATCGGGTCCCGGGAGGCCTCGGCCGACATCGGGTCCTGGGAGGTGTCGGCGGACCTCGTCGTCGTGGGAGGCGGCGTCGCGGGTCTGAGTGCGGCACTGTCGGCGAGCAGACGCGGGCTTCGCGTGCTCACGATCGCCAAGGACGGACCGCCCGGGACCGCGACTCAGTACGCGCAGGGCGGCATCGCTGTTCCCGGATCGGGCGGGCAGGCCGCGATCGACTCGCACGTGCGAGACACGTGCGGGGCCGGCGGCGGACTGTGTGACGTCGAGGCCGTCAGGTCGATCGTCGCGAGCGGTCGTGATGCCCTCGCGACGCTGCAGGAGTGGGGTGCCGTGTTCGACCTCGGTGCCGACGGTCTGCCTGCGCGTACGCGCGAGGGTGGGCACTCGGTTCGGCGGATCGTGCACGCCGGGGGGGATGCGACGGGAGCCGAGGTCCAGCGAGCGTTGACGGTGTCGAGTCGCCAGGCCGACGGGCACGTCGTGATGGCCGGACGAGTGGTCGAGGTTCTGACGGTGTCGCGGCACGTCGTCGGGGCGCTCGTGCTGTCCGGTCGAGGTTACGGAGTCGTCCATGCGCCTGCGGTTCTGCTCGCGACGGGCGGTCTGGGGCAGCTGTTCTCGTGCAGCACCAATCCGGCAGGGGCGACGGCCGACGGAATAGCGCTCGGTCTCGATGCAGGCGCGGACACGGCGGATCTCGAGTTCGTTCAGTTCCATCCGACGGTGCTGTTCGCCGCGGGCAGTACCGGGCGCAGGCCGCTCGTCAGCGAAGCCGTGCGAGGCGAGGGTGCTGTTCTGGTGGATCAGGACGGTGTGCGCTTCATGGCCGGAAGTCACCCGATGGCCGATCTCGCGCCGCGTGACGTCGTGTCGCGTGCGATCGCCGAGCGGCTGCGCGCAACCGGTACCGACCATGTTCTGTTGGACGCCAGGATGATTCGGGACTTCCGTACTCGTTTTCCGACGGTCACCGCCTCGTGCCTCGCTGCGGGAATCGACCCGGCCCACGACCTCGTTCCGGTCGCACCGGCAGCTCATTACTCGTGCGGAGGGCTTGTCACCGATGTGTGGGGGCGCACGTCGGTGACCGGTTTGTACGCGGCCGGGGAGGTGGCGCGGACGGGGCTGCACGGAGCCAATCGGCTCGCGTCGAACAGCCTGCTCGAAGGTCTCGTCGTCGGTGAGCGCGTCGGGCAAGCAGCGGTCGAACGACTCGGATCGCCGACCCCCGAGGTCGACGTGTCCGTGCCCACCGCCGCCGCGGTTCCGCGAGAACGATTGCAGAAGACGATGACTGAGTGCGCCGGTGTGGTGCGTGACGAGGGTGGTCTTCGCGTCGCCGCGGAGGTTCTCCGAGAATCCACCACCCGCGACGTGGTCGACGGGACGGCGCTCGAGGATTCGGCGCTGACAGCGGCGGCGTCGGCTCTCGTTCTCGCGGCGAGCCAGCGCGCCGAGAGTCGGGGATGCCACACCCGGGCTGACCATCCCGAAGTCCGGGACGATCTGCTGGGCAGTTTCAGAATTTCCAGGAACGAGGAGGGTGTGCTCGAATCGACGTTCGAGGCCTGCCTTTCGCACGTGACGACAGGGGTGAGCTGACAGTGAACGCGCTGATCGAACAGGGACTCGATCCCGACGAGATCCGGTCGATCGTCCGCACCGCGTTGGCGGAGGACCTGAGGTACGGGCCCGATGTGACCACGACTGCAACGGTTCCTGCGGAGGCGCGCGCAACGGCGACAGTGGTGTCTCGGCAAGCGGGCACCGTCGCGGGAATCGACGTGGGTCTTCTCGTTCTCGACGAGGTGTTGGGCGTGGACGGGTACACGGTCGAGGATCGAGTCGTCGACGGCACCGAAGTTGTTCCCGGACAGTCGGTTCTGACCGTCACAGCGCCGACGAGAGGTTTGCTGACCGCCGAGCGCACGATGTTGAACCTGGTGTGCCACCTGTCCGGAATCGCGACCGCGACTGCGGCCTGGGTCGACCAGGTCGCCGACACCGACGCGAAGATCAGAGACAGCCGAAAGACGTTGCCCGGCTTACGGACGCTGCAGAAGTACGCGGTGCGCGCAGGCGGTGGAGTGAATCACCGAATGGGGTTGGGTGACGCGGCGTTGATCAAGGACAACCACGTCGCAGCAGCGGGATCGGTCGTCGCGGCGTTGCAGGCCGTCCGCGACGCGGCACCCGACATCGAATGCGAGGTGGAGGTGGACAGCCTGGAGCAACTGGACCAGGTACTGGCCGAGAACGTCGAGTTGGTCCTGCTGGACAACTTCGCTCTGTGGCAGACGCAGATGGCCGTCCAGCGCCGAGCCGCACTTTCTCCGCAGACCAAGTTGGAGTCCTCCGGTGGTCTGACGATCGACGTCGCCCGCGACTACGCGAAGACCGGAGTGGATTTCCTCGCGGTCGGGGGGTTGACGCACTCGGTGACGGTGCTGGATCTCGGGCTCGACATGTAGACGGTGGCCGTCTTGTAGATTCGAATCCGATGTCAGAGATACAGAGCGTCCGCCTCGACAGCTGGATCTGGGCGGTCCGGCTGTTCAAGACCCGCTCGGCAGCGGCCGCCGCGTGCCGTGCGGGTCATGTTCGGGTGAACGGCACCCCGGCGAAACCCGGTCTGCGTATCGGCGTCGACGACGAAGTCAGACTGCGCGTGGAGGGACTGGAGAAGATCGTGGTGGTGACCCGCCTGATCGCCAAACGCGTCGGAGCGCCGGTAGCCGCGGAATGCATGATCGACCGCAGTCCGCCCCCGCCGGCGAAGGAAATTCTGGCCTCACAGCCTCGACGTGACCGGGGCGCCGGAAGGCCGACCAAGCGGGACCGTCGCGACCTCGACAAGCTGCGCGACCTCGATCGCATGCGGGACCTCGAGCGCCACCACGGAGCCTGACCGAGTCAGCGCTTGGGACGCTTACGCGGCCCCGCCTTGCGTGGTGCTTTCCCGCTCTGCGTCTTCCCTTTCGGCGCTGCGGGCTTCTTGACCTGATTCGGCTTTCGGGTCTGGTCCGCTGTCTTGCCTCGAGAGCTGCGCGCCGATCTGCCGCGGACGATACCGAAGAATTCCTCGACGTTCTCGGTGTTCTTGTCGCTCGGCCAGGCGAGCGCGACCGTGGATCCGGCCACCCCGTCCACCGGCCGATACACGAGATCCTTCCGAGCGTGCAGCCGCGCGATGGACTGAGGGACGATGGCGAGCCCCAGACCGGCAGCGACGTATTCGACAAGTTCCGAATTGGACCCGATGTCCGGGATCGGGAGGGCCGTACCGTCGGCGATCTCGGTGGCGACTGCCGCCCACTCCGGTATCTCCTCGGGTGACTGCAGGAGGTGCTCGTCGGCGAGATCGGTCACCGCGACCCGGTCGAACGCGGCTACCGCGTGATCCTTCGGCACGACGACCACAGGGACTTCTTCGTACAGCGCAACGACACTCAGCCCGTTCCGATCGACCGGCAGCCGAACGAAGCCGGCGTCCACGGCACCGCTTCTGAGCAAGTCGAGCTGGGTGTCGACTGTGGTGGGGACCAGCTCGAGGGTGATGTCCTCGAATCGCTCGGCCCAGATCCGGCTCCACTTCGTCGGGGTCACGCCCTCGGTGAACCCGACAGTGAGGGTGGCGACTTCGGCGGCCTTGCGCGCGGCCTCGGCGCGGAGTCTTGTGTCGTCCTCGGCGACGCGAGCCCGGGCGGTCACGAGAAACTCCCGGCCTTCGGCGGACAACTGGGTCGGGCTCACGCCGGGACGAAACAGTGGGTACCCGAGTTCTGCTTCCATGTCGATGACAGCCGCGCTGAGTTTCGTCCTGGCGATGTTCAGCTTCTTCGCCGCGCGTGCGAAGTGCAGTTCCTCGGCCACGGCGATGTACCAGCGGAGCACCTGCACGTCGAAATTCACGTGGTCAACACTATGCGAGAACCGGCGAGAGCCCGGACGGTGGCATCGAGCACTGCGTGGGGAAGATAGGCTGTGCGGGTGAGCCCGGAGAAGAATCAGCAGAACATGAAGCCCCTGACCGCGGCGAACAAGCTCGGCATCTACCTTCCTGCGGCCCCGCAGGAGTTTCAGTCGACTCCCGTGAGCCGCTCCGAACTCGACGCACTGAGGCAGAATCCGCCGCAGTGGTTGGCGGACCTGCAGCAGCACGGCCCGTTCCCGAAGGACGTCATCGCGCGCAAGCTCGGGATTTCCATCGCGGGACTCGGCAGGTCGGGCGTGACCGAAGCGCTGACGTCGGAACAGATCGAGACGTTGCTCGCCGACAAGCCGGACTGGCTCGTGAAGGAACAGCGGCTGCAGAAGGAAGTGCGAGCCGAAGCCGAACGCGTCAAGGCGAAGGAAGAAGCGCGCCGTGCGGCCTCCAATCGGCCGCAGAAGCTCCGCTGACCAGAGGCACAGAAGCTCCGCTGACCAGAGGTATGGAAGCTCCGCTGACCTGATTACGGGCTGAGGACGCCGTCGAGATAGAGCCAGTGTCCGTGTTCGCGAACAAATCGGCTGCGCTCGTGTAGAACTCCGTTTCCGTCGGGGTGCCGGTAGAAGGCACTGAACGCGACGACGCCGTCGGAGTCGAGCAGCCCACCGGAGCTGGTGTCGTCGATGTCCAGCCGGTACCAGCGCTGCTCGTCGTCCAGGGTGAGCTCGTCGGGCCTGGTCGTCGGGTGCCACGTTCGGAGCAGGTACTCGGGGTCGCGGACTGCGAATGCGGTGTACCGCGACCGCATCAGTCGTTCTGCGGTGGGTGCGTGCGTGGTTCCTGCGAGAAACGGTCCGCAGCAGGCGTCGAACAGGTCGCCGCTGAGGCAGGTGCAGGTGGGGCTCACTCGCCGACCACGGCGACGTCGTAGGTGCCGAGTTCGTGTTCGTCGCGGTGACCTTCGTCTCGAATCCAGGTGTTGGCTTCGAGAAGGGTGTCGAAGGTCCCGAGCGCCGTGACGGTGTCGCCGTCGGGCGATTTCATGAGCACTTGATACTTCCTCATGGTGTTGACTCCTGCCTTCAGATCGGGTTTGCCCTGCGGATGGTGGCCAGGAACGTGGCTGCGACGAAGAACAGGCCCGCGAACGTCCTGTTCATAGCGACCTGCTGACGGTGCGAGCGCATCAGCTTCAGCACTCGCGAGGCGAGTGAGGTGTAGCCGGTCATCACGAGCATGTCCACGGCAACCATCGTGGCAGCGATGATCATGTACTGCGGCAGAAGTGGATGTGCCGGGTCGAGGAATTGTGGGAGAACGGCCAGCATGAACACCACTGCCTTGGGGTTCGAGGCGTTGACGAGGAAGCCTCGTCCGAGCATGGCGACGCCCCGGTCGGCGACGCCGGGGGCGTTGTCGATGTCGGTCGGACCCGCCCGCCATTGCCTGATTCCGAGGTAGACGAGATAGGCGACGCCGAACCACTTGATCGCCGAGAACGCCACCGCCGACCCCGCGAGGACGGCGCCGAGGCCGACCGCGACGATTCCGATCTGCAGCAGCAACCCGATCTGCAGACCGACGATGTTCCAGTAACCGCGTCCCAGTCCGTAGCGGAGGCCGGTGGACATCGAGGCGATGGCGCCCGCGCCGGGCGAGAGGCTGATCACTACTGCCGCGCCGAGGAACGCCAACCAGACGTGCATGCTCATGGGACTATTGAACATCAGGAGTGGTTGCGGCGATCGTGGGTACTGAACCGGTATGGCTTCCATCGAAACGATCGATCAAGGTGACCGCGTCGTGGCTCGTCGCACCGTCGTGAATGCGCCTTCGTCCGAGTTGTTCGCTCTCGTCGCGGATCCGCATCGGCACGGCGAATTGGACGGGTCCGGCACCGTGAAGGACACGGTCCGCGGGCCGAGCCGTCTGACGCCCGGAGCGAAGTTCTCCGTCGGCATGAAGCAGTTCGGAGTTCCGTATCGGATCACCAGCACGGTCACGGATTTTCGCGATGACGCGGATGTCAAGGTCATCGAGTGGCAGCATCCGATGGGGCACACGTGGCGTTGGCAGTTCGAGGAGACCGAGCCGGGTCGTTCCGCTGTGACCGAGTCCTTCGACTACAGCACGGCGAAGGCTCCGAAGCTGCTCGAGGTGTTCAAGATGCCGCAGAAGAATGCGAAAGGCATCAGTTCGACGCTCGCACAGCTTGCCCGCAAGTACGCCTGACTTGAGCACCTCGTCACCGTCTGCAGGACGTGCGGGGATAACCGATTGGCACCGGCACTATCCTTGAGGATCGACAACCGTCACTTCTCGTCGTTTCGCAAGGAGTCCTTATGCCTGCCCGCATCGAGCTCGCCCGCGTGGATCTACGCGGCCGAACTCCATCCACCGCCGAACTACGCGGCGCGCTTCCACGAGGTGGAGTGGATGTCGATGCGGTGTTGCATCAGGTTCGTCCCGTCGTCGAGGCGGTGCGGGAGCGCGGCGTCGAGGCGGCGCTCGAGTACTCCGAACAGTTCGACGGTGTTCGTCCGGAGCGTGTGCGCGTTCCCGCCGCGGCTCTGGAGAAGGCACTGGCCGAACTCGACCCTGCGGTTCGTGCGGCGCTGGAAGTGGCCATCGAGCGCACTCGAATCGTGCACGCGGACCAGCGTCGCACCGACACGGCCACCGAGGTGGTTCCGGGCGGAACGGTCACCGAACGGTGGGTTCCGGTCGAGCGCGTCGGTCTGTACGTGCCCGGCGGAAACGCGGTGTACCCCTCGTCGGTGGTGATGAACGTCGTTCCGGCTCAGACCGCAGGTGTCGGTTCGCTGGTGGTCGCGTCCCCACCGCAGAAAGAGTTCGGTGGGTTGCCACACCCCACGATCCTCGCTGCCGCGCAACTGCTCGGTGTCGAAGAGGTGTGGGCCGTGGGCGGCGGCCAGGGAATCGCCTTGCTCACGTACGGCGGCACGGACGTGGACGGCACCGAACTGGAACCGGTCGACCTGATCACCGGTCCCGGCAACATCTACGTCACGGCAGCCAAGCGCCTGTGCCGTTCTCTGATCGGCATCGATTCCGAGGCAGGTCCCACGGAGATCGCCGTGCTGGCCGATTCCACTGCCGATCCGGTGCACGTCGCGGCGGACATGATCAGCCAGGCCGAGCACGACGTGATGGCGGCCAGCGTGCTGGTGACTACCAGCACCGAACTCGCGGATGCGGTGGATCGTGCGCTCGACGCCCAGCTGGAGTTCACCACGCACGCAGAGCGCGTCGCGACGGCGCTGTCCGGTAAGCAATCCGGCATCGTGCTCGTCGACGACATCGATCAGGGATTGGCCGTGGTGAACACGTACGCAGCCGAGCACCTCGAGATCCAAACAGAGGACAGCCGGGCCGTGGCTGCTCGTGTGCGCAGCGCAGGCGCAGTGTTCGTCGGCGCCTGGTCGCCGGTCAGTCTCGGTGACTACTGCGCCGGGTCCAATCACGTTCTGCCCACCGCGGGTTGCGCGCGTCACTCGTCGGGTTTGAGCGTGCAGACGTTCCTGCGCGGAATTCACGTCGTGGACTACTCGGAGGCGGCGTTGAAGGATGTTGCAGGCCACGTGATCGCCCTCGCGAACGCCGAGGATCTTCCGGCACACGGCGAGGCGGTCCGGTTGCGATTCGAAGGGTTGTCGAAGTGAGCGGCGTCATCGGATCGAGCGTCTCGATGGACGAGTTGCCGTTGCGGGAGAGCCTGCGAGGCAAGACGGCATACGGAGCGCCGCAACTGTCGGTTCCGGTGCAGCTCAACACGAACGAGAATCCGCATCCTCCGACGCAGGCGCTCGTCGACGACGTCGCGGAGTCCGTCCGGGTGGCCGCGGCCGAACTGCATCGGTATCCCGATCGCGATGCCGTCGAACTCCGCGCGGCACTGGCCACCTACCTGACCGGTCAGACCGGCTTCGAGGTCGACGTCAGCAACGTCTGGGCCGCCAACGGCTCCAACGAGATTCTGCAGCAGCTTCTTCAGGCGTTCGGTGGACCCGGCCGGACATCGCTGGGGTTCGTGCCGTCGTACTCCATGCATCCGATCATCTCGTCCGGGACCCAGACGGAATGGCTCGAGATGAACAGGAGCGAGGACTTCTCGCTCGACATCGATCGTGCCGTCGACGCCATCGCCCAGCGTGATCCGGACGTCGTGTTCGTGACCAGCCCCAACAACCCGACCGGGCACAGTATCGCGTCCGCGGACCTGCGTCGGATTCTCGACGCGGCACGCGGAATCGTGATTCTCGACGAGGCGTACGCGGAATTTTCCGCACAGCCCAGCGGAATCGGTCTGATCGACGAGTATCCGTCCAAGCTCGTCGTGAGCCGAACGATGAGCAAGGCCTTCGCATTCGCCGGTGGGCGGCTCGGTTACCTCGTCGCCGCACCCGCCATCGTCGACGCGATGTTCCTGGTGCGCTTGCCGTACCACTTGTCGGTCGTCACGCAGGCCGCCGCGCTGGCGGCGCTGCGGCATGCACCGGAAACCCTTGCGAGTGTGGCGCAGTTGTCCGCCGAGCGGGATCGGGTGATGGCACGGCTGACCGAGCTCGGGTTCGACGTCGTTCCCAGCGACGCGAACTTCGTTCTGTTCGGCCGGTTCTCCGACGCGGGCGCGACGTGGAAGCGGTATCTCGACGACGGAGTGTTGATTCGCGACGTCGGCATCGCCGGGTACCTACGCACCACGATCGGCCTCGACGCCGAGAACGATCGATTCCTCGACGTCAGCGCGGCACTCGCGCACGAACAACTGGACAACACCGACCGAGCAGAGGCACACCGATGACCGCAGCAGAGCGAGCACCGAGGATCGCGCGCATCGAGCGCACGACGAAGGAATCGGACATCACCGTCGAGATCGACCTCGACGGCACGGGCATCGTGGACATCTCCACCGGTGTGCCGTTCTACGACCACATGTTGACCGCACTCGGCACGCACGGCCGATTCGATCTGACGGTGCACGCCAAGGGTGACGTGGAGATCGATGCTCATCACACCGTCGAGGACACCGCGATCGTGTTGGGTCAAGCTCTCGGTCAGGCACTGGGGGACAAGTCCGGCATCACTCGCTTCGGTGACGCCTTCATCCCGATGGACGAGACTCAGGTCCACGCGTCGGTCGACGTGTCCGGCCGGCCTTACTGCGTGCACACCGGCGAGCCGGACTACATGGTGCATTCGGTCATCGGTGGCTATCCGGGCGTGCCGTATCACGCGGTCATCAACCGCCACGTGTTCGAGTCTCTGGCGATGAACGCGAGAATCGCTCTGCACGTGCGGGTTCTGTACGGACGCGATCAGCATCACATCACCGAGGCCGAGTTCAAGGCCGTTGCCCGGGCACTTCGGCAGGCGGTCGAGTACGACCCGCGGGTCACCGGAATTCCGTCCACCAAGGGCAGTCTGTGACGTCGGCTTGACTTCTCGGCTCCTGAAGATCGAGGGGCTGCCCGCGGCGATGGTCATGGGGGCGGCTGCGTTCGGTGGGTGGGGACTGCTCCTGCCCGTCGTTCCGTTGGCAGTGTCGGTCGGAGGCGGATCCGCGGCCGTGGCCGGGGCAACCACGGCCTTGTTCATGACAACGACGGTTCTCACCCAGCTCTTCGTTCCCCGGCTACTAGTTCGCTTCGGTCACCGGCCGGTGCTCGCGGCGGGATGCACCCTCCTCGGAGTGCCTGCGCTCGTCCTGGTGGCGTCGGCCGCTGTGGTGCCCGCGCTGGCTGTATCCGCTGTACGCGGAGTGGGTTTCGGGCTGTTGACCGTCGCCGGTGCGGCATTGGTGGCGGAGTTGGCCCCGCCCGTTCTGCTGGGGCGGGCCACTGGAGCACAGGGCATCGCGGTGGCGCTGTCGCAGATGGTGACGTTGCCGCTCGGCCTCGTGCTGTTCTCCGTGTCCCCGACGGCAGTGTTCGTCGTCGGGGCGCTGGTCTCGGTGAGCGGGCTGTTCGCGATCGTTTTTCTGCCGCCGGTACGGCCGATGGCTCCGCCGCGTCGGGACAAGTCCGACGGACGATCGTCGGCACGCGCGCTGGTGATTCCGTGTCTCGCCGTCGCGGCGGCATCTGCGTCGTTCGGTGGGTTGTCCAGTCTGCTGCCGATCGCCGAGCCCGGCCGGGAGTCGATGATCGGTGTCTCCCTCGCCGTGATCAGCGGTTCGATGCTGATCGGACGCTACGGCGCGGGCGCAGTGGCGGATCGTCTCGGCATCGGGCGCTCTCTCGCACCAGCGCTGCTGCTGGTGTTCAGTGGGGGAACGTTGTTCGCTGTCGCCGTCGCACAACGCAACCCCGCGGCTGTGTTCATCGCCGCGGCCGTACTGTTCGGCCTCGGGTACGGAGCGACCCAGAACGACAGCCTGGTGATGACGTTCCGTGCAGCCGGCCCGGACAGATTCAGCCAGGCCAGTGCCGCCTGGAACATCGGGTTCGACGCGGGGACCGGGGCAGGCGCCATGGCCCTCGGGGTGATCGTCGGGACGGTCGGCTACGCCACAGGATTCGCGACGGCGGCGTCGGTGGCGCTCGTGATGGCCGCGGTGGTCGCGGTCTACTCGTGGCGGAGGCCTGGATAGACTGGCGGCATGAAGTCTGTCGCGCTGCTCGATTACGGCTCGGGCAATCTGCATTCCGCGAAAAGGGCCCTCGACCGGGTGGGCGCAGACGTCACTGTCACCGCCGATCCCAAGATCGCGCTCGCGGCCGACGGGTTGGTGGTGCCCGGTGTCGGCGCGTTCGCTGCGTGCATGGAGGGCCTCCTGGGAGTCAAGGGAGACCGGATCATCGGGCAACGTCTTGCCGGTGGTCGACCCGTCCTCGGCATCTGCGTCGGAATGCAGATCATGTTCGACCGTGGCGTGGAATTCGGAACGTCGGCAGCTGGTTGCGGTGAGTGGCCGGGGACCGTCGAACGACTGCAGGCGGACGTGCTGCCGCACATGGGCTGGAACACCGTCCGAGCACCGGAGAAGAGCGTTCTGTTCGACGGTATCGACGCCGATACGCGGTTCTACTTCGTGCACTCGTACGCAACCCAGAAGTGGGAGATGGACGTCGGCGACACCATTGCCGCACCTCTGCTGACGTGGGCCGATCACGGCGGTGATTTCCTTGCCGCCGTCGAGAACGGTCCGTTGTCCGCTACGCAGTTCCATCCGGAGAAGTCCGGTGACGCGGGGGCCGCGCTGCTGAAGAACTGGATCGACTCGCTGTGAGCACGGCCTAGGTGAGCGACCGGGAGTTCTCGTTCGGGCGTCTGGCCGTCGCCTCCCTCGGGAGCGCGACGCTGGTTCTCGTCGTCACCACCGCGATCGTCGCCGTCGTGCGACCGGGGCCAGGAGTCGGGCTCTTGATCGTTGCCATCGGAATCGCTGCGGCGATCACCGCGATGGGTGTGGTGTCCACACGCATGACTCGCCGCGGTCTGGGCGCAGAGGGTTCGGTCGAGGACGGCAGCGGAGACCCTGAGCGCTGACGGCGTCGTCGATGGCAGTAGCATAATCGCACGTGAGCCTGGTCTTATTGCCTGCTGTCGATGTCGCAGGCGGCGAAGCTGTCCGTCTCGTTCAGGGAGAGGCGGGGAGCGAAACCAAGTACGGATCGCCTCGTGACGCCGCCCTCGCATGGCAGAACGACGGTGCCGAATGGGTCCATCTCGTGGACCTCGACGCCGCGTTCGGTCGTGGATCCAACCGTGAGTTGCTGGCCGAGGTCGTCGGCGAACTCGACGTGAAGGTGGAACTGTCCGGCGGAATTCGCGACGACGAGTCGCTTCGTGCGGCGCTCGCGACGGGTTGTGCGCGTGTCAATCTCGGAACCGCTGCGTTGGAGGACCCGGAGTGGTGCTCGCGGGCGATCGGCGAGTTCGGCGACAGGGTCGCCGTCGGGCTGGACGTGCTGATCGTCGAGGGGCAGAACCGTCTGCGTGGCCGCGGGTGGGTCAGCGACGGCGGTGATCTGTGGGAAGTTCTCGAGCGGCTCGAGCGCGACGGTTGCTCCCGGTACGTCGTCACCGACGTGACGAAGGACGGCACACTCACCGGACCGAATCTCGACCTGCTTCGCCAGATGTGCGAGAAGACCGACAAGCCGGTCATCGCGTCCGGAGGCGTCTCCACGATCGAGGACCTCCGCGCGATCGCGTCGCTGGTACCCGAGGGAGTCGAAGGCTCGATCGTCGGTAAAGCGCTGTACGCGGGCCGATTCACATTGCCCGACGCCCTCGCGGCCGTGTCCCGCTAGTACCGGAAGACGAGAGACATTTCATCGATGAGCCTGCCCGAGGACCCGCAACGGTTGCTGGAGATCGCCGGTCGTTTGCTCGACGGCACCCACGACCGCTTCGTCGCGGGCGTCGGTGCTCCGAGCGCGGTGCAGAAGGGGCCGGACGACTTCGCGACCGCGGTCGATCTCGAACTGGAGAAGCGGTTGTCCGCAGAACTGTTCGAGCACACCGGGATTGCGGTTCACGGTGAGGAGTTCGGCGGGCCGGATCTGAGTACGGGCACGGTGTGGGTCCTCGACCCCATCGACGGGACGTTCAACTACTCGGCCGGATTGCCCTCGGCCGGAACGTTGTTGGCGTTGCTGCACGACGGCGTGCCGGTGCTCGGGTTGACCTGGCTCCCGCTCGTCGGGCACCGGTTCACGGCGGCAGCCGGTGGGCAGGTGCACCTGAACGGTGAGGAATTGCCGAGACTGGGCAGTCGCGCACTGTCGGATTCGATGATCGGGTTCGGTGCGTTCAACATCGCCAGCCGAGGCCGCACGCCAGGCCTGTACCGGGTGCGAATCCTCGAAGAGCTGTCGAAGGTGTCCTCCCGCTTGCGTATGCACGGTGCCACCGGCGTCGACCTCGCCTACACGGCGAGCGGAGTGCTCGGCGGATGCGTCGTGTTCGGTCACCGTGCGTGGGACAACGCGGCGGGCGCGCTGCTGGTGCAGGCAGCAGGCGGCGTGGTCACCGACCTGGCGGGTGAGCCGTGGACCGTCGATTCGACGTCGGTGCTCGCTGCCTCTCCCGGAGCACACGACGAACTGCTGAAGGTCATCACCGACCTCGGTGATCCCGCCGATTTCCTGGAAGGACGAGTGCGATGAGCGTCGCCGTACGTGTCATCCCGTGCCTCGATGTCGACGCAGGCCGCGTCGTGAAAGGCGTGAACTTCGAGAACCTGCGGGACGCAGGCGATCCCGTGGAACTCGCGGCGGCCTACGACGCCCAAGGTGCCGACGAATTGACGTTCCTGGACGTCACCGCGTCCACTTCGGACCGCGCAACGATGCTCGACGTCGTCAGCCGAACTGCTGAGCAGGTGTTCATTCCGCTGACCGTCGGCGGGGGAGTGCGCACCGTCGCGGACGTCGACAGGCTGCTGCGTGCAGGCGCGGACAAGGTGAGCGTGAACACCGCCGCCATCGCGCGCCCGGAGCTTCTCCGCGAACTGAGCGAACGGTTCGGATCACAGTGCATCGTGCTGTCGGTGGACGCGAGGACCGTGCCGACCGGCGGGCAGGACACACCGTCGAGTTGGGAAGTGACGACGCACGGTGGAAAGCGCGGCACGGGCATCGATGCTGTCGAGTGGGCGGTTCGTGGTGCCGAACTGGGTGTCGGCGAAATTCTGCTGAACTCGATGGACGCGGACGGAACCAAGGCGGGTTTCGATCTGCCGATGATCGCAGAGGTTCGTCGAGCCGTGCACGTGCCGGTGATCGCCAGCGGCGGAGCAGGACTGGTCGAGCATTTCCCGCCGGCGGTGAGGGCAGGCGCGGACGCAGTCCTCGCGGCCAGCGTCTTCCACTTCGGGGATCTCACGATCTCCCAGGTCAAGGACGCAATGCGCAGCGACGGCATCGTCGTCAGGTGATGCGCCCCTCGGTCGTACCGAGGGTGTCGCTGTCGATTCGAGAGGTATAACGGTTGTCATGAGTCTCGACCCCGCTATCGCGGCACGCCTCAAACGCAACGAGGCGGGTCTCGTCAGCGCCGTAGCTCAGGAGAAGTCGTCCGGTGACGTTCTGATGGTCGCCTGGATGGACGACGAAGCCCTGGCTCGGACGCTGGAAACGCGCAAGGGAACCTACTATTCGCGTTCGCGGCAGGAGTACTGGGTGAAGGGCGAGACGTCCGGCCACACCCAGTACGTCCACGAGGTTCGACTCGACTGCGACGGAGACACCGTTCTCCTCGTCGTCGATCAAGAAGGCGGCGCCTGTCACACCGGTGACCACACCTGCTTCGATGCCGACGTGCTGTTGAGCTAGTGCAGTCAGGCTTTGCCTGTGCCTTCGGCAATGCCCTTGTCGAGTTGGGTGAGGATGGTGGAGCTGAGTCGGGCGAGTGCGGTGACCTGGTCGTCGTCGAGTCCTTCGAACAGCAGGGCTTGGACGGTGGCGACGTGGCCTGGTGCCGATTGGACGACTTTGTCCATTCCTGCGTCCGTGAGGACGGCGTAGCTGCCACGTGAGCCTTCGATGCTCTCGCGGCGTACCCAGCCGATCTTCTCGAGCTTGGTCACCACGTGGGACAACCTCGACAACGATGCGTTGGCGAATTTGGCGAGGTCGCGCAGCTGGATTCGCCGGTTCGGGTCCTCGGACAGCACGGACAACACGAAGTAGTCGAAGTGTGTCAGCGAGGAGTCGCGCTGGAGCTGCGTGTCCAGAGCCGCGGGGAGTCGGGTGATGATCGCGACTACGGAGCGCCAGGCCTCTTGTTGGCTGTCGGTGAGCCAGCGTGGTTCGGAGTGGTCTACCGACTCGGCCATCGCGGGGCAACCCTTCTTTCGAGCGAACAGTTGGTTGTAGTCAACACAGTGTTTCACTCGATTGAAGGTTCACGTTATCGCCCCGTGCGGTGGCTATGCCTTCGAGCGGTTCCGAACGAACTCCAGCGCGTGGTCGGCGTGCGCCTCGAACCTGAATTCGCTGGTGAAGACGTCGAGAACGGTCCGGTCCGTGTCGATGACGAACGTTGCCCGCTTGACCGGGGACAGCTTGCCGAGCAGGCCGCGTCGCACTCCGAACTGTGTGGCGACGGCGCCGGACTCGTCCGACAGCAGCGGATAGTCGAAGGACTTCACGTCGGCGAACTCGGCCTGCTTGGAAACTGCATCGGTGCTGATTCCCACGCGAGTGGCACCGGCCTCGGCGAACTCGGCGGCGAGGTCGCGGAAGTGGCAGGCTTCGACGGTGCAGCCCGGTGTGAGTGCGCCGGGGTAGAAGAACAGCACCACGGGCCCGTTCTGCAGCAGCGTGTCGAGCGATTGCGGGGTTCCGCTCTGGTCCGGCAACGTGAAGTTCTCTACACGATCTCCTGGTTTCATTCCTGCGACGCTACCGCTCGGTAAGTTCGAAGACCACCGCGCACCACACCTTCTGTCGGGCACCTGGGAGGATGGACGCATGCATGGCGAGACCACCACCCTGCCCGGCGTCCACTCCGATCCGGATGCGGAATCGACAACCAGTCGCGAGGTCTTTCGGGCGCTCGCAGCCGAGCACCGAGTGGTGCCGGTGGTGCGCAAGGTTCTCGCGGACTCGGAGACCCCACTGTCCGCCTACCGCAAGCTCGGTGGCGACCGGCCGGGCACGTTTCTGTTCGAGTCCGCCGAGAACGGCCGGTCCTGGTCACGGTGGTCGTTCATCGGTGCAGGAACACCTGCAGCGTTGACGACGGCCGACGGTGAGGCGGTGTGGCGCGGCAACGTCCCCGCGGGCGTCCCGACCGGCGGCAACCCGCTGGACGTTCTGGGAAGGACGCTCGAACTACTGCGCTCGGAACGGCTTCCCGATCTGCCGCCGTTGACGGGCGGCATGGTCGGCTACATGGGGTACGACGCTGTTCGGCGTATCGAGAAGCTGCCGGAGCACGCTCAGGACGACCTGCAGGTGCCGGAGATGGTGATGCTGCTGGCGACCGATCTCGCGGCCGTCGATCACCACGAAGGCGCGATCACTCTCATCGCCAACGCGGTGAACTGGGACGGCACGGACGATCGTGTCGACGAGGCGTACGACGACGCAGTTCGCAGACTGGACCGAATGTGCGCGGATCTCGCGGCGCCCGCACCCTCGACCGTGTCGACGGTGAGCCGACCCAAGCCGGACTACCGCCGTCAGCGCACGTCCGAAGGATTCGGACGGGACGTCGACAGGCTCGTGAAGGAAATCGAGGCGGGCGAAGCCTTCCAGGTGGTGCTGTCGCAGCGATTCGAAATGGACACCGACGCCACGCCGCTCGACGTGTATCGCATGCTTCGAGCGTCGAATCCCAGCCCGTACATGTACCTGCTGCACGTGCCGGGCGAGGACGGCGAGACCGCGTTCTCGATCGTCGGATCCAGCCCCGAAGCTCTCGTGACCGTCGTCGACGGTGTCGCCACGACTCACCCGATCGCCGGTACGAGGTGGCGAGGCGAGTCCGAGGAGGAGGACATCCTCCTCGAGAAGGACCTCCTGGCGGACGAGAAGGAGAACGCCGAGCACCTGATGCTGGTCGATCTCGGTCGCAACGACTTGGGGCGCGTGTGCACGCCGGGCACCGTGCGGGTGCACGACTATCGCCACATCGAGCGATACAGCCACGTCATGCATTTGGTGTCCGTCGTCTCGGGACATCTGGCCGAAGACAAGCAGGCACTCGATGCAGTCAAGGCGTGCTTCCCGGCAGGAACGCTGTCCGGTGCGCCGAAGGTGCGCGCGATGGAGTTGATCGACGAACTCGAACCGACGCGGCGTGGTGTGTACGGCGGGATCGTCGGATACCTGGACTTTTCCGGTGACGCCGACACTGCGATCGCGATTCGCACGGCTCTGATGAAAGACGGCACGGCCTATGTACAGGCCGGAGCGGGTGTGGTCGCCGACTCGGTCGCGGAGTACGAGGACACCGAGGCACGGAACAAGGCGATGGCGGTTCTGGGCGCCGTTGCCGCGGCCGAATCCCTCCGAGCCGTCGGCAACGATGCGGCGGGAGGGAAAGAGAAGTGACCGCAGCTCCGGCGTCGGGCACCGGGCGACCGGCGAGATCGAGAGCTGCGGCGATCCCCGTCGTCGCGATGCTCGTCGGGGCGCTCTGTCTGTGGGGGAGTTCGCGGATGACGTGGGTTCACGTGATCTCGTCCGACGGGCTCGGCGAGGACCGCGCGACGGATCTCCTCGGAAGCACGTGGGCAGCGGCATCGACTCCGTTGGCGCTGGCGTTGGTGGCGGCGGTTGCCGCGTCGTTCGCGGTGCGGGGGTGGGCTTCTCGCGTTCTCGCGGTTCTCGTGGGGCTCGTGGCGGTCGGGGCAGGGATTCCTGCAGTGCAGGCTCTGGTCTCGGACGTGTCGGAGGCGAGGGCTGCGGATCTGGCCGAGCTTCCCGGGCGCGCGGACGTGGTCGGCGCGGAGGCGTTCACGTTGCCCGCGGTCGTCGCACTGGTGGGCGCACTGTGCGCGGCGCTCGCCGCCGTCATGCTGCTTAGGAAACCGACCGCACGGAAGGTACTGTCTTCGAAGTACGACGCACCCGCTGCGCGTCGTGAGGAAGTGGCACGGCGAGCATCAGCGGCAGCATCGTCGGCCACGGACCGGGCCGCTTCGAACGACGAGGGGGAAGACTTGACGGAACGAATGCTGTGGGACGCACTCGACGCCGGTGAGGACCCCACCGACCCGTCGGGCACCCGGAGAAAAGAAGACTGAAGCTGCCGACTACGCTAGGACAGGCCTGAAATGAGTTTTCTCACATCAGGTCATCGATGGGAAAGGACTCGGGTCACCATGACTGTTCTCGATTCGATTCTGGACGGTGTGCGAGCCGATGTCGCTGCCCGGGAGTCGGTTGTCGACTTCGCGACCGTGAAGGCGGCAGCGGCAAAAGCACCCGCACCGCTGAACGCGACGGCAGCGCTGCACGAGGACGGAATCGGTGTCATCGCCGAGGTCAAGCGGGCAAGTCCGTCGAAGGGCGCGCTCGCCGAGATCGGTGATCCCGCCACACTCGCCCAGGCGTACGAGCAGGGCGGTGCACGCATCATCAGTGTGCTCACGGAGGAACGCCGGTTCCACGGCTCGCTCGCAGACTTGGACGCCGTACGCAAGGCCGTGAGTATTCCGGTGTTGCGCAAGGACTTCATCGTCGGTCCGTACCAGATTCACGAGGCGCGGGCGCACGGCGCCGACGTGATTCTGCTGATCGTCGCGGCGCTGGAGCAGGACGCGCTCGTGTCGTTGCTCGATCGCACGGAGTCGCTCGGAATGACCGCGCTCGTCGAGGTTCACACCGAAGCCGAGGCCGACAGGGCGCTCGAAGCGGGTGCCCGGGTGATCGGAATCAACGCCCGCAACCTGAAGACGCTGGAAATCGATCGTGACAGCTTCGGTCGCATCGCCCCCGGGCTGCCCAGCGAGGTCATCCGCATTGCCGAGTCCGGTGTACGCGGAACCGCAGATCTCCTGGCCTACGCAGGTGCAGGAGCGGACGCCGTACTGGTCGGAGAAGGTTTGGTCACCAGCGGTGATCCACGCACGGCCGTGTCGGATCTCGTCACTGCGGGCACACACCCGTCCTGCCCTCGCCCCGCTCGCTGACAGGCAAGTCCACCGTCCGATCGATCCTGCCCCGATGGTCGCCGCCGGCGGCCGCTGGGGCAGACTGTTCGGGTGAGCAGCGCGCAGACGAACCCCGGTTTCAAGGGCGGCGATCTTCCTCAGAGCAGTCTGGGGTTGACCGACCGTAGCCAACACGATCCCGACGTAGGTGGGCACTTCGGCGTCTACGGTGGCCGGTTCGTGCCCGAGGCGCTCATGGGCGTCATCGAAGAGGTCACCGCCGAGTACGACAAGGTTCGCTCGGACAACGAGTTCCTCGGCGAGCTCGATCGACTCCAGCGTGATTACACCGGACGGCCGTCCCCTGTGTTCGAGGCGACCCGTCTGTCCGAGCACGCAGGCGGTGCGCGCATTCTCCTCAAGCGAGAAGACCTCAACCACACCGGATCTCACAAGATCAACAATGTGCTCGGTCAGGTTCTTCTGGCCAAGCGTATGGGTAAGACGCGGGTCATCGCGGAAACCGGTGCGGGACAACACGGTGTCGCCACAGCAACCGCGTGCGCTCTGCTCGGTCTCGACTGCGTCGTGTACATGGGTGAGGTCGACACCGAGCGTCAGGCTCTGAACGTCGCCCGCATGCGGTTGCTCGGATCCTCGGTTGTCGCGGTGAAATCCGGTTCGCGAACCCTGAAGGATGCGATCAACGAGGCGCTGCGGGATTGGGTTGCCCACGCGGACAACACGTACTACTGCTTCGGCACCGTCGCCGGGCCGCATCCCTTCCCGGCTATGGTGCGCGATTTCCAGCGCATCATCGGACTCGAAGCGCGGCAGCAGGTTCAAGCGTCCACCGGGCGGTTGCCCGACGCCATCGCCGCCTGCGTCGGTGGCGGATCGAACGCCATCGGAATCTTCCATGCCTTCATCGACGATCCGTCGGTGCGTCTGATCGGATTCGAAGCAGCGGGCGATGGCGTGGAGACAGGCAGGCACGCCGCGACGATCAGTGGTGGTTCGCCCGGTACGTTGCACGGCACCTACTCGTACCTGCTGCAGGACGAGGACGGGCAGACCATCGAATCGCACTCCATCTCGGCCGGGCTGGACTATCCGGGTGTCGGTCCGGAGCACTCGTACCTCAACGACATCGGCCGTGCCGAGTACCGCGGCATCACCGACACCGAGGCGATGAACGCGTTCCGGCTGCTGAGTCGTACCGAAGGAATCATCCCTGCCATCGAGTCCGCACACGCGGTGGCCGGAGCGTTGAAGCTGGGCAAGGAACTCGGTGAGGGTGCCATCGTCCTGGTCAACCTATCCGGTCGCGGCGACAAGGACGTCGACACCGCGGCGGAGTGGTTCGGCCTGGTCGACGGTGACGGTGATGCAGAAGTAGACGGCGAGAAGGGCGAGAAAGCATGACCGAACGACGTTCGAGGCTCGCGGACACGTTCGCACAGTGCCGCTCGGAGAATCGCGCTGCTCTCGTCGGGTATCTGCCTGCAGGATTCCCGACGGTGCCCGAGTCGATCGAGGTGTTCCAGACCATGGTCTCGGCCGGTTGCGACATCGTCGAGGTCGGGATTCCGTATTCGGATCCGGTCATGGACGGACCGACGATCCAGGCCGCGGCCGACACCGCCCTGCGAGCGGGTGCACGGGTTCGCGACGTGTTCACCGTCGTGGAAAAGGTTTCCGCGGCGGGTGGCAAGGCCGTGGTGATGACGTACTGGAACTTGGTCATGCGCTACGGGATCGACGCGTTCGCTCGTGATCTCGCGGCCGCAGGAGGGCTCGGCATCATCACGCCCGATCTCATCCCCGACGAGGCAGGGGAGTGGATCGAAGCGTCGGACAGACATGACCTCGACCGCATCTTCCTCGTCGCGCCGTCGTCGACGGAGGAGCGTATCGCCAGCACGGTCGCGGCGAGCCGCGGGTTCGTCTACGCCGCGTCGACGATGGGTGTCACCGGCGCCCGCGATGCCGTGTCCTCGGCGGCGCCCGAACTGACGGCCCGTATTCGTCGCCACTCGGACATTCCGGTGGGCGTCGGCCTCGGTGTCCGGTCGGGTGCGCAAGCTGCCGAGATCGCGCAGTTCGCCGACGCGGTCATCGTCGGATCAGCGCTCGTCAGTGCCGTGGACCGCGGCCTGGATGCGGTCGCCGAGCTCACGTCGGAACTCGCCGAAGGCGTCCGATCCGCTAACGTGGCGTCGTGATGTCCGGCAGCTCCGCGTCGTCCGCAGTACTCGCGTACATTCCCAGTCCTCCTCAGGGAGTCTGGTACGTCGGGCCTCTGGCTCTGCGTGCGTACGCACTGTTCATCATCGTCGGGATCGTCGTTGCCATCGTGTGGGGCGATCGCCGGTGGGTTGCTCGTGGAGGCACGAAGGGCACGGTTCTCGACGTCGCCGTGTGGGCGGTCCCGTTCGGTCTGCTGGGCGGGCGGCTCTATCACGTGGCGACCGACTGGAGCACGTACTTCGGTCCAGGTGGCGATCCCGTGCGGGCACTCAAGGTGTGGGAGGGCGGCCTCGGAATCTGGGGCGCGGTGCTTCTCGGTGGTGTCGGCGCCTGGATCGCGTGCAGGCGACGAGGAATTCCGTTGCCCGCGTTCGGCGACGCCGTGGGTCCTCCGATTCTGCTGGCTCAGGCCATCGGCCGCATCGGTAACTATTTCAACCAGGAACTGTACGGCCGTGACACGACGGTGCCGTGGGGACTCGAGATCTACGAGCGCGTGAACGACTCGGGCCGCATCGATCAACTCACCGGAGTGTCGACGGGCGTCGTGGAGAAGATCGTCCATCCGACGTTCCTGTACGAACTGCTGTGGAGTCTCGCCGTCGTGGCGCTGTTGGTCGTCGTGGACCGCAGGTTCTCGATCGGCCACGGTCGTCTGTTCGCACTCTATGTTGCGGGGTACTGCGCAGGTCGGTTCTGGGTCGAGCTCATGCGCGACGACTACGCCACCCACATCGCAGGCATCCGCATCAACAGCTTCACGTCGGCCATCGTGTTCGTGCTCGCCGTGCTGTACTTCGTCCTCGCCACCAAGGGCCGCGAGGACCCGGCATCGCTCCGGTCCGACGACGACAGGTTCGACGACGACCGGTTCGCGGCCGGCGACAGGTCCGAAGGCGAGGACAGGTCCGGGGACGAACCATCCGACGGCGACGATGCTGCCGAGGTTCCGTCCGGCGACAACGCGGCGCCGGGGACCGATGCGCAGTCCACCTCGAACAAGGAGTGACCGGTGAGCGAGTCCGACAAGAATCAGGAATCCGGTTCCGGTAGCGCATCCGACGGCACCGAGTCGCGGCCCGAGTTCGCCTCGTCGTTCGACTACGACGCAACCGCCGAGGCGTCGCTGTCCGAGCCGCCTGCCACCTCGGAGGCAGGCCCGGTGACGGGAGCCGTCGGCTCCGGTTCCGGGTCCGGCCCAGGCTGGGACGTCCACTCCGGGGTCGGGAACGGTCCGGGTTGGGGTGAAAGTCCCAGCTACCCGCCGCCCAGCACTCCGGACACCACACCGCAGCCGACGGTCGATCTGGGCAAGCGCGCGTCCGCGGCCGGTGATCCGACGGCCGCTCACGCCCCTGATTCTCAGGGTTACCCGCCGTACCGAGCGGATTCACCGACGACTGCATTCGGCGCACCGGGCGGCCCCGTGTACGGCCCGCCGGATCCGAACTATCCGCAACCGGGCCCGTACGACGGACAGGGTTACGGTCCGCAGCAGGGTTATGGCGGATCCCAGGGCTACGGTCCCCAGCAGGGTTTCGGTGCTCCACAGGGTTTCGGTGCTCCACAGGGTTTCGGTCCACAGGGTTACGGTCCGCAACCGGGCTACGGTGCTCCGGATGGCTACGGTCCGCCGCCCGGGTATCCCGTGCCACCCGCGTATGCCGTGGGACCGTACGGTGTGGATCCCGTCGCTCCCTACGGCCGTCATCCGGTGACGGGCGAGCCGTTGTCCGACAAGTCGAAGGTGACCGGCGGGGTGCTCGGAATACTCCTCGGTCCGTTCGGTGCCGGACGGTTCTACCTGAATCAGCCAGGGATGGCCGTTGCACAGATTGCGGTGACGTGGTTGACGTGCGGTATCGGCGGAATCTGGCCGTTGATCGACGGGATCATGATGCTCACCGGGAACGTGCGCGATCAGAACGGACGCCCGCTGCGGGACTGAATCCGCCGGCATCGTTCGCTGGTGGCTGCCTGCCGGTGGAGGTAAGCCGGCCTGGTGGTTTCGGTGTTTGTCAAGAGCTACGGTAAGCTCCAGTCATTCGGTGCTGAGACGGCCGAATTCCTTCGCGGGCCAGAGTTGTCCCGGTAGACCCGTTCAGTGAAACAAGAGCTCCCACGAGCCTAGAATCGTGTCGGAGCTGATCGCTAGCGGAGTTGCCGAGGAGAACGAGACGGCGCCGTGATGTTTCGAGTGCCGTTCGCTCTGCGGTGCCTCCCTGGCCGAGAGGGAGGTGGCGGATTTGCTGTTCTCACAGTTGCCGGCGGAGCAGGGGCTGTACGACCCGTCTCGCGAAAAGGATTCCTGCGGCGTCGCGATGATCGCGGACATCGCGGGTCGCCGCTCTCACAGCATCGTCGCCGACGGCGTTCTCGCCCTGGAGAATCTGGAGCATCGGGGTGCTGCGGGCGCCGAGCCGAACAGTGGTGACGGCGCAGGCATTCTGATTCAGCTTCCGGTCGAACTGTTGGCCTCCCTCGCCGACTTCCCGTTGCCCGACGCCGCCGCCGACGGCGCGAACACGTTTGCCGCCGGTATGTGCTTTCTGCCGCAAGGAGTACGTGAGCGGGCTGCCGCCGTGGCTCGGGTCGAAGCGATTGCCGCCGAGGAGGGTCTGTCGGTTCTCGGGTGGAGCGAGGTCGAGGTCGATCCGGACAAGGCCGATATCGGTGTGACGGCACTGGGCTGTATGCCGCACATGACGTATCTGTTCGTGACGGCTCCCGAGGTGAACGGCGTCAGGCCGTCGGGCGTTGAACTGGATCGTCTGGTCTACGGCTTGAGGAAGCGGGCCGAGCGGGTGACACCGGAGATCGAAGCTGCCGGCACCGGGCTGTTCTTCCCGTCGCTGTCCTCGCGGACGATGGTCTACAAGGGCATGCTGACGACGATGCAGTTGCCGCTGTTCTTCCCGGATCTTCGTGACCCGTTGTGCATGAGCGCAATTGCCATTGTGCACAGTCGATTCTCCACCAACACGTTTCCGTCGTGGCCGCTGGCGCACCCGCATCGGTACGTCGCGCACAACGGTGAGATCAACACCGTCAAGGGCAACCGAAACCGTATGCGCGCCCGTGAGGCGATGCTGGCGTCGAGTCTCATTCCCGGTGATCTGGAGCGTCTGTACCCGATCTGCAATCCGGACGGTTCGGATTCGGTGTCTCTCGACGAGGTCCTCGAACTTCTGCATCTCGGCGGGCGCAGTGTGCCGCACGTGGTCATGATGATGGTCCCCGAGCCGTGGGAGAACCACAGCACCATGGATCCGGCGGTGCGGGCGTTCTATCAGTTCCATGCGTCGGTCATGGAGGCGTGGGACGGGCCCGCCTGCGTCACGTTCACCGATGGTGCGTACGTCGGGGCCGTGCTGGACCGGAACGGTCTTCGTCCGGGCAGGTGGTGGCAGACCGAGGACGGTCGGGTCATTCTCGCCAGCGAGGCCGGTGTGCTGGACGTGCCGCAGTCCGAGGTGGTGGCCAAGGGACGGCTCGAGCCCGGCAAGATGTTCCTGATCGACACGGAGGCAGGCCGTCTCGTTCCCGACGAGGAGATCAAACTGCAGCTCGCGTCGGAGCACCCCTATCAGGAATGGCTGCATGCAGGCCTGCTCGAGATCAAGAGCCTGCCCGATCGTGCGCACATCCAGTACAACCACGACTCGGTGGTTCGTCGGCAGGTTGCGTTCGGGTACACCGAGGAAGACCTGCGCGTCGTGCTGACGCCGATGGCCGCGTCGGGCGGTGAGCCGTTGGGATCGATGGGAACCGACACGCCACCCGCTGTGCTCTCGCAGCGGTCGAAGCAGCTGTACGACTACTTCATCGAACTGTTCGCCCAGGTCACCAACCCGCCGCTCGATTCCATTCGCGAGGAGATCGTCACGTCGCTGACGCGAGTGATGGGCCCGGAGCAGAACTTGCTCGAACCGTCCGCTGCGTCGTGCCGTCAGATCGTTCTGCCGTGGCCGGTGTTGGACAACGACGAACTGAACAAGATCATTCACATCAACTTCGACGGCGATCACCCTGGCTTGTCGGCCACTGTGCTGCGGGCACTGTACGAGGTCGAGCGCGGCGGCGAGGGGCTCGCCGAAGCCCTCGAGGATCTGCGTCGTCGTGCCAGTGATGCGATCGCCGCCGGATACCGAACGCTCATCATCTCCGATCGGGACTCCGACCACACGTACGCGCCGATTCCGTCGCTGTTGGCCACGGCTGCAGTCCACCATCACCTGGTGCGCACCAAGGAACGCACCAAGGTCGCTCTCGTCGTCGAGTCCGGTGACGCACGCGAGGTCCACCACCTCGCCCTGCTGATCGGTTTCGGTGCAGCGGCGGTCAATCCGTATCTGGCGATGGAGTCCATCGAGGATCTCGTCGCTGAGGGTGAACTCACCGGTGTCGAGTCCACGGTCGCGGTCCGCAACTACCTGTACGGACTGGGCAAGGGCGTGCTCAAGGTGATGTCGAAGATGGGCATCTCCACGGTCGGCTCCTACACCGGTGCGCAGGTCTTCGAGGCCGTCGGTCTCGACAAGGAGGTCGTCCGCGAGTACTTCAAGGGGACGGTCAGCACCCTCGGCGGTGTCGGCCTGGACGTTCTCGCCGAGGAAGTCAAGCTGCGGCATCGTCGCGCCTACCCGGAGAACCCCACCGACCGGGTCCACCGTCGTCTCGACATCGGTGGTGAATATCAGTTCCGTCGCGAGGGCGAGCTGCATCTGTTCACTCCGGAAACCGTCTTCCTGCTTCAGCACGCGACCCGCACCGGGCGTTACGACGTGTTCCAGAAGTACAGCAGCGAGGTGGACCGGCTGGCGCGGGAAGGTGGTGCGCTCCGCGGTTTGTTCGAGTTCAAGGAAGGCCTGCGCGCCCCTGTTCCGCTGGACGAGGTCGAGTCGGCCGAGTCGATCGTCACCAGGTTCAACACCGGTGCGATGAGCTACGGGTCGATCTCTGCCGAAGCGCACGAGACCATGGCCGTCGCCATGAACAACCTCGGCGGTCGCTCCAATTCCGGTGAGGGCGGCGAGGACACGGATCGGTTGTACGACAAGTCTCGTCGCAGCGCGGTCAAGCAGGTGGCGAGCGGCCGCTTTGGGGTCACGAGCGACTATCTGGTCAATGCCAGCGACATTCAGATCAAGATGGCGCAGGGCGCGAAACCTGGTGAGGGTGGTCAACTGCCCGGCTACAAGGTGTATCCGTGGGTCGCCAAGACCCGTCACTCGACGCCGGGTGTCGGTCTCATCTCGCCGCCCCCGCATCACGACATCTACTCCATCGAGGACCTGGCGCAGCTGATCCACGATCTCAAGAACGCCAACGAGAATGCACGCGTCCACGTCAAACTCGTCAGCTCGGTCGGAGTGGGCACCGTGGCAACGGGTGTGAGCAAAGCGCACGCCGACGTCGTCCTGATCTCGGGTTACGACGGCGGCACGGGTGCGGCGCCGTTGACGTCGCTCAAGCACGCGGGCGCTCCGTGGGAGATCGGTCTCGCCGACGCTCAGCAGACTCTGGTACTCAACGGACTCCGCGACCGAATCACGGTGCAGTGCGACGGTGGGCTCCGCACCGGCAGGGACGTCATCGTGGCGGCGCTGCTCGGTGCCGAGGAGTTCGGATTCTCGACGGCTCCGCTCATCGTGTCGGGATGCATCATGATGCGTGTGTGTCATCTCGACACGTGCCCGGTGGGCGTGGCGACCCAGAACCCGGAACTACGCAAACGGTTCACCGGAAAGCCCGAGTTCCTGGAGGACTTCTTCCGGTTCGTGGCCGAGGACGTGCGCAAGTATCTGGCGCAGCTCGGTTTCCGCAGCATCGACGAAGCCGTCGGGCACGCAGATGCTCTGGAGACGGCCGCCGGTGTGGCGCACTGGAAGAGCAAGGGCTTGGACCTGACGCCGATCTTCGCCATGCCGAAGGATCAGCACGGCGCACCGATGACGCAGCGTCGACGCCTCCGCGGTCAGGACCACGGACTCGATCTCGCGCTCGACCGAACCCTGATCCAGTTGGCCGAGGGTGCACTCGAGGATGCGCATCCCGTGAAACTGGAACTGCCGGTGCGCAACGTCAACCGAACCGTCGGCACTCTGTTGGGTGCGGAGGTCACGCGCCGGTACGGCGGTGCGGGGCTTCCCGACGACACGGTGCGCGTCGAACTGACAGGGTCTGCAGGTCAGTCGCTCGGTGCATTCCTCCCCACCGGGATCACCCTCGATCTGATCGGTGACGCCAACGACTATGTCGGAAAGGGGCTTTCGGGCGGCCGCGTCGTCGTCCGGCCGTCATCCGACGCCACCTTCGTCGCGGAGGACAACGTCATCGCCGGCAACACCATTCTCTACGGCGCCACTGCGGGTGAGGTCTTCCTGCGCGGACGGGTGGGGGAGCGGTTCGCGGTCAGGAATTCCGGCGCGACTGCGGTCAACGAAGGCGTCGGCGACCACGCGTTCGAGTACATGACAGGTGGCCGTGTCGTTGTCCTCGGACCGACCGGACGCAACATGGCCGCCGGTATGTCCGGAGGTATCGCCTTCGTCCTCGGGCTGGACGAGAGCAACGTCAACATGGCCATGGTGTCTCTGCAGACGCCCGATCCCGACGATCTCGCATGGCTGCGGGACACCGTCGAGAACCACCGGAAGTGGACGGGATCCGCGGTGGCGTCGTCGCTGCTCGCGGATTGGCCGCGCCGTTCCGCTCTGTTCACCAAGATCATGCCCGTCGACTATCAGCGTGTGCTGGAGGCGACCTCGATGGCGCGCGCCGAGGGGCGCGACGTCGACTCAGCAATCATGGAGGCTGCACGTGGCTGACCCACGAGGATTTCTGAACATCGTCAAGCAGGAAGCAGCGAAGCGGCCGATCGGTGAGCGGGTCAAGGACTGGAAAGAGGTCTACTCGCACCAGCCTGCCGACGAGCGAGCAGCCGAGGTCTCCGATCAGGCACGCCGGTGCATGGATTGTGGAATTCCGTTCTGCCACTCCGGAACTGCGGGCTGCCCCCTCGGCAACCTGATTCCGGAGTGGAACGACCTGGTGCGTCGAGACCGCTGGGACGCTGCGAGCGATCGCCTGCACGCGACGAACAACTTCCCGGAGTTCACCGGCCGTGTGTGTCCTGCACCCTGCGAAGCTGCGTGCGTGCTCTCGATCTCGGAGAGCGAGACCGGTGGAAGCGTGACGATCAAGCGCGTCGAGCAGACCATCGCGGACCTTGCGTGGGACGAAGGCAGCGTCGTACCGCAGCCGCCGACGATCAGCACGGGTAAGACCGTCGCGGTGGTCGGCTCCGGCCCGGCCGGACTCGCCGCCGCGCAGCAGCTGACCCGCGCGGGTCACGACGTCACCGTGTACGAACGGGACGACAGGCTCGGAGGTCTGCTTCGGTACGGCATCCCCGAGTTCAAATTGGAGAAGTCGGTTCTGGATCAGCGCCTCATGCAGATGCGTGCGGAGGGTACCCATTTCGTCACCGACTGCGAGGTCGGAATCGACTTCACCGTCGAACAATTGCGGGCGAAGTTCGACGCTGTGGTTCTTGCTGTCGGTGCATTGCGGGCGCGGGACAACACCGAGGTCGAGGGTCGTGGTCTGAGCGGTATCCACCTCGCCATGGAGCATTTGGTGCCGTCGAACAAGGAATGCGAGGGCGACGGCCCCACGTCCATCTCGGCCAAGGACAAGCACGTCGTCATCATCGGCGGCGGAGACACCGGAGCCGACTGTCTCGGCACGGCGCACCGTCAGGGCGCCGCGTCGGTGACGCAGCTGGATTACAACCAGGCGCTTCCGGATGCTCGGGACGACTCCAAGTCGCCGTGGCCGTCGTGGCCCCTCGTTCTGCGCACCTCACCGGCCCACGCCGAGGGTGGTGTCGTGCGGCATCAGGTTGCCGTCCAACGTTTTCTGGGCGACGAGAACGGCCGCGTTCGAGCGATGGTCCTCGCCGAGGTCGAGGTACAGCGCGACGCAGACGGCCGACGGATCATCACCCCCATCGGTGAGGAAGTCGAGCTTCCCTGCGATCTCGCGCTCTTCGCGATCGGATTCGACGGTGTCGAGCACAGTCCTCTTCTCGACGACTACGGCCTGTCGCTCACTCGTCGCGGTTCGCTTTCCTGTGGGCCCGACTGGCAGACCACCGCTCCCGGCGTGTTCGTCTGCGGCGACGCTCATCGCGGCGCGTCCTTGGTGGTCTGGGCCATTGCAGAGGGACGGTCCGCGGCGCATGGCGTCGACGCGTTCCTGACCGGTCGCTCCGACCTTCCGTCGCCCGTTCATCCGACGGCTCTGCCTCTCGCAGTGGTGTGATCAGCACCGTTGTGAAGTCGTAGTCTGTACCGATCCAGGTCTGTTCACCTGTGGCAACTCACTACTACCGGCCAGTAGTATTGCGTCGGTTACCTCTGCCGTAGAGAAGGTGAGGGGCACCGACTACGCTCGTGGTCGTGAGCCGACGTACGAAGATCGTTTGCACCCTTGGACCTGCAACCGCCAGCGCTGAGCGAATCCGCGAACTCGTCGAGAGTGGAATGGATGTCGCTCGACTGAATTTCAGCCATGGTGATCACCCCGATCATCAGGCCAACTACGAGTGGGTCCGTGCGGCCTCGAATGCCACCGGCAAAGCCGTCGGCATCCTTGCCGACCTACAGGGACCCAAGATCCGTCTCGGACGGTTCACGGAAGGCAAGACCACCTGGGCCGCCGGTGAATTGGTACGCATCACCGTCGACGAGTGCGACGGCACGCACGATCGCGTGTCGACCACGTACAAGGAATTGGCGCAGGACGCCAAGGAAGGTGACAGGCTCCTCGTCGACGACGGCAAGGTCGGCTTGGTCGTCACCGGAGTCGAAGGCAACGACGTGCTGTGCCGCGTCACCGAAGGCGGACCGGTCAGCAACAACAAGGGTGTGTCCCTGCCCGGCATGGACGTGTCCGTTCCGGCGTTGTCCGAGAAGGACATTGCCGATCTCGAGTTCGCCTTGTCGCTCGGAGTCGACTTCATCGCACTGTCGTTCGTTCGTTCCCCCGCGGACGTCGAGCTCGTGCACGCGGTCATGGATCGCGTCGGTCGCCGAGTGCCGGTCATCGCGAAGCTCGAGAAGCCCGAAGCCGTGGACAACCTCGAAGCCATCGTGCTCGCGTTCGACGCGGTCATGGTCGCCCGCGGCGACCTCGGCGTCGAGCTCCCTCTCGAGCAGGTTCCCCTGGTGCAGAAGCGCGCGATTCAGATCGCCCGCGCCAACGCCAAGCCCGTCATCGTCGCCACCCAGATGCTCGAGTCGATGATCGAGAACTCCCGTCCTACCAGGGCCGAGGCGTCCGACGTCGCGAACGCCGTGCTCGACGGCACCGACGCGGTCATGTTGTCCGGTGAGACCTCCGTCGGCAAGTACGTGATGGAGACCGTCCGCACCATGGCCCGCATCGTCGAAACGGTCGAGAGCGAGGGCGATCCCGTTCCTCCTTTGACTCACGTTCCGCGTACCAAGCGAGGCGTCATCTCCTACGCTGCGCGGGACATCGGCGAACGTCTCGACGCCAAGGCGCTCGTCGCGTTCACTCAGTCCGGAGACACCGTTCGACGGTTGGCGCGCCTGCACACGTCGCTTCCACTGCTGGCGTTCACCTCGATTCCCGAGGTGCGCTCGCAGCTGGCGCTGAGCTGGGGAACCGAGACGTTCCTGGTCCCCGAGGTCGCGACCACCGACGCGATGGTTCTCGAAGTGGACAAGGCACTCCTGGAGCTCGGCCGCTACAACAGGGGCGATCAGGTCGTGATCGTCGCCGGAGCGCCTCCCGGCACAGTAGGCTCGACCAACTTGATCCACGTGCATCGAATTGGGGAAGAGGACCGGTAAGTGACCGACGCGGGGGGAACCGGCGCAGCTACTGCGCCCAGCAGTGATCGTGATGTGACGACCGACCTGGACACACTCCTCGAGCTGCTTCAGCTCGAGGAGTTCGGCGAGGACAAATTTCGGGGAGTGCATCCTCGCCAGGTCGGGAGTCGCACGTTCGGTGGTCAGCTGGTGGCGCAAGCGCTCATCGCGGCGGGCCGAACGGTCACGGGAACGACCCGCGACGTACACGCGATCAACGCGCACTTCATCCGCGGCGGTGATGTGAAGAAGCCGATCGAGTATCACGTCGATCGACACCGCGACGGTCGAGCATTCGCGAACAGGCAGGTCACGGCCTATCAGGACGGCAACGAGATCTTCGTGATGCTCGCCGCGTTCCAGGATTTCGGCACCGGGCTCGAGCACAGTGTCGAACTGCCCGATGTTCCGTACCCGGACGCATTGCCGCCGCTCGGCGACCACTTCGTCGGGTACGAGGACAGGCTGCAGATGTTCGTCGACGCCCTCAAACCGATCGACATGCGCTACGCGAACGATCCGGCGTGGATTCTGCAGGGGACCGGGGAGAAACTCAACCACAACCGCGTGTGGATGAAAGCCGACGGCGACCTTCCCGACGACCCGATTTTCCACGCCGCCACTATGGGATACGCGTCGGACACGACGGTGCTCGACTCGATCATCACCACTCACGGTCTGTCCTGGGGGTTCGACCGCATCGTCGCGGCGACGGTGAACCATTCCATCTGGTTCCATCGACCGTTCCGGTTCGACGACTGGGCGCTGTACGCGACGGAGTCTCCCGTCGCGGCGGGGTCCAGAGGCCTGGCCACGGGTAGGTTCTTCTCGATGGACGGCTTGCTTCTCGCGACCGTGGTGCAGGAAGGTCTGATCAGGCACTTCCCACGGAAGGCCTGACTCGGGGGCCCGACGCTCAGGCCAGGGCAGGCGCGATCGTCGTGGTCCAGGCTTCGCGTAGCTGGTCTTCGAAGAGCGGCCAGGTGTGAGCGCCCCGCTCACGCATGGAAATCGTTGCCGGAACTCCAGTTCGGTGCAGAGCGTCGACGAACAGTGACGTGCAGTAGTTGACGAGCGCTTCGACGACGATTCCGCCGACGGGTGGGAAAGCGCCGACAGGGATACGGTCCACCGGCCCCGGTTGCCCCTCCGATGCGCTGACGTACACCGCTGTGCCGCGCAGTCTTTCGACGTTCACGGCCGGGTCGTGTTCGCGCCACGCAGGGTTGCCGGGCAATCCCCACATGTTGAACGGATTGTTCAGGCCACCCGCGATCATCGTCGAGATTCCCGCCATCGCAAACGGATTCGAGGGTGCAGGGCAGCCGCTGAACGACGCCGCGGCATCGAACACGTCCGGTGCCTGAATGGCAAGATCGAGCGCGGGGCCTCCGCTCATGGACAGGCCGGCGATGCCGTTCTTCCCGGTCGAGCCGAAGTGGCCGTCGATCGCCTGGGGCAGTTCGCGGGTGAGATACGTCTGCCACTTGTAGTTTCCGAGCACCGGGTCGGGGTTCTGCCAGTCGGTGTAGAAGCTGAACCTCCCACCGACCGGCATGACGACGGTGACGTTCTTGTCGGCGAAGAACTCCGCTACCGAAGAGTTTCCGAGCCATCCCACGCCGTCCTCGTTCCCGAGTGCACCGTTCAGGAGATACAGGGTGGGAAGAGTGCCGCCGTGGGAAGGCCGCAGGACGTCGTTCGAGATCACCTTGTCCATGGACGGCGAGTACACGTCGACTACCGAGTGAGTTGCGGACACGGCGCGCACATCGACCACACGGGCGGCTTCGGCGGGACCGGCGTACGCGGGACCGGCGATCGCGAGGACACTCGCAGCGAGCGCGATCACGACGACGGAACGCAACATCAGTAACTTCTGCCACATCCGCATCAATCGATGGTGGCATGGATCGGCGTGACCTCTGCTAACGATCCAGCGTCGAAACGACAAAGTTCACCCGTGTCGTCCGTGACATTTCACGGATTCGCAATATTCTCCGATTCATGCCGGGAACAGACACGTTTCGACGACACGACGGGCGATGGGTCACGTGTGCAGTTGTCGCCGCAGCCGTCGCGCTCGTCGCACACGCGTGGACGTTGGGATTCGCCGGCTTGTACGGACTGTTCGGAAACGGGGTCGACGCCATCGTGTACCGGCACGGCGGCGGGACGTTGCTGACCGGTGAGGGCCTGTATTCGTTCTCGCTGTTCGACACAGCGCTCCCGTTCACCTACCCGCCGTTCGCTGCTGTGGTGTTCGTTGCGCTTGCCGTGCTACCGATCTCGGCCACGACGGCGGTCGTGGGCATCGTCAACATCCTGCTTCTCTATCTCGCGGTGCTGTCGAGTTGGCGGATTCTCGGATATCGCGGAGTGCCCACTCATGTCGTCTCCCTGGGGTCGGCGATTGCGTTCACCTGGCTCGAACCAGTTCGAATGACGCTGTGGCTCGGGCAGATCAACCTTCTACTGCTGATCCTCGTGCTGTGGGACCTCGGCCGTCCCGACGGCAGTCGCCTACGAGGAATCGGCGTCGGCCTCGCCGCGGGGTTGAAACTGACGCCGGCATTCTTCGTCGTGTACGCGCTTGCCATCAAACAGTTCCGGACTGCGGCGGTGGCCGTCGCGACGTTCGTCGCCACCGTCCTCGCGGGATCGATTCTGTTGTTCGACGACGCACGCACCTTCTGGACCAGCGCGATCTTCCAGTCCGATCGGATCGGGTGGCTACCGTCGCCGGCGAATCAGTCGGTGCACGGTGTGCTCGCTCGACTCTGGTCCGACGGGTCCCCGCCGATGGTGCTGTGGCTAGGCTGTGTTCTCGTCGTCGGCGCGATCGGACTGTGGTGCGCGGTGGCGGCCGAGCGACGAGGCGCTCGATTGTTGTCGTTGACGATCTGCGGCCTGACAACACCCATGGTGTCCCCGTTCTCGTGGGGGCATCACTGGGTGTGGTGCGTGCCGTTGGTCGTGGTGGTACTGGACTGGGCCGCGAGATCCGCTCGGTCCTGGAGCTGGGCGGTGCCGGCCCTCGTCGTGGCCCCGTTCGTCGCCTGGTACTGGACGGCGCCCAGCGGCACTGCCGTCATCGGCACATTCATGCTCGGCGTCCCGTCATGGGCGTGGATTCCGGTTACGTCGGTCTACCCGATCGTGTTCGTCGTCGTTCTCCTGGTGGCCCTCGTCTCGACCGTAGGACCCAGATATCGCCGGCCGAGGCTGCGCGATCGTTCGCCACGCGTCGAGCTTTCGGTCGAAGGACAGAGAGGCGTGAGCGGGACTGGTCGACGGAAGCCGACGTACAGCGACATCGCGTACGGACGGGGCGACGTGACGAACGAAACTCGTCTCCGCCTTGGCTCCGTTGAAGACGATGCGCCGGATGGAAGGAAATTCGCCGAGCAGGGAGTCGAAGTCGTTCGTCACGACAGTCGAATCGACGATCGCGGAGTCGAGGCTCCCGCGCCGCGTGCATAGCTTCACCACATCCCACACCGCGATTCCACGCGCGAGCAGAATCGCTGTTCGCTCGTCGTAGGACTTCTCCGGGCCCGCACCGAACAACGCACCCATGATCGGCCAGAACGCGTTACGAGGATGCGCGTAGTACTGCGCCGCTCTCAGTGACGCCACTCCGGGCATGGAGCCGAGGATCAACGTGTGCGACGAACGGTCGACTATCGGCGGAAAGCTGTGCACCGTGGTCATCCCACCAGCATGTCAGGCCCAATCGCGTGCGGGCACCGGCGTCGTCGACGACAATGGAGCTATGTTGGATCCACGAGTACTCGACAATCATGAACTCGACGCAGAACTCGCTGTGCTCAAGCGCGGCCGCGACCAATCGATGGACGAGGGTGCGCAAGGCGCCGAGCTCGCCGAGGCGGATGCTCTGATCGAGAAGTTCGAAGCCGAGATCCGTCATCGTCACGAGCAACCGCAAGCAGATTAGATCCGCGCCGCCGCGGTCAACACAGCACACGCCAGAGTGGCCGCCGCAGTCCTGGCATGGTTCCACCGCGTCCAGCGGGTGAGGTAGTCCGCCCACACCGAAGCACCGTGGCTGCTGGACGGGTCGACCGAGGCCAGAGAATCGTTGAGCGGCACGTTGATTGCGACCGTCACCGCTACGCACCCGACCACGTACACCACGGCGCCGGCAACGACGAGCGTCCCCGAATCTCCGCCCGACGCAAGGCTCGTGACGGCCGCGGCCACTGCAGCAGCAGCGGCGCCGAGGAAGACCGTCAGGAACACAGGTGAGACGATCACGTTGTTGATCTGCTGCATCGTGGCAGCGGCGTCGGCGGCGGGTCGCGTTCTCAGCGCGGGCATGACGCCGACCGAGAACGCCAGCAGCACCCCCGCTGTCAGCCCGCACCCGACGGCAGAGGTCGTGGTGGCGATGGATGCAACCTTCTCGAGCACGACGGTGTCCCTTCTGTCGGTTCGTCCAGCATGCCTCCGAGTGGCTGGACGATCCATGCTCGTTCGTCGCTACTTCATGCTCGTTCGTCCACGACGTCGTACGATCGGTCGATGCGCGGCCACGATCCATGGAGAACATCCGACCCGCTCGGCGAAGCCCTGCATTTCGTCCGAATGACCGGTGCGTTCTACTGTCGGTCCGAGCTGGCCGAGCCCTGGGGACTCGCGATGCCCCCCATGGAGGACTGCCTGTGGTTTCACGTCGTGGTCGCCGGACGAGGCCTCCTCGAGGTCGACGGCGCCGAGCCTCGGTGGATCGCCCCGGGCGAATTTGCGCTGGTGCCGGACGGTTCCGGACATGTCCTGTCCAGCGACGCCTCCCTCGCCGACTCCGCGCCCCTCGTGCACGAGTTGCACCACGACTACATCAGCGATCGATACGCCGTCGTCCGCCACGGAGGCACCGGATCCCCGACGACCATGATCTGTGGAGCCGTGCGGCTCGATCACCCGTCGGTCGGAAAGCTGCTCGACTGCCTGCCGTCGCTGATCGTCGTCGAGTCGGCACCGACACCGCAGCTGTCGTGGATGCACAGCACACTCGGCCTCGTCGCCGACGAGGCCCAGCGAGTCCGACCCGGCGGGGAAGCCGTGATCACGCGGTTGTCGGACATCCTCGTCATCCAGGCGCTGCGGTGGTGGATCGAGAACGATCCCGCGGCCGGATCCGGTTGGCTCGGTGCACTGCAGGATCGAGGGATCGGCCCAGCGCTGGCGGTGATTCACCGCTCGCCGGACAAGCCGTGGACCGTGGCGACCCTCGCCGCCGAAGTCTCGATGTCGAGGTCGGCCTTCTCCGCACGCTTCACCACACTCGTCGGTGAAGCACCCATGCGCTACCTCGCTCGGTGGAGGATGCAGTGCGCTCACGACGCACTGAAATCCGGTGACCGCACTGTCGCCGAACTGGCACGTCGAAGCGGCTACGAGTCCGAAGCAGCCTTCGGGAGAGCATTCAAAAGGCTCGTCGGGCAGTCACCGGGAAGCGTCCGTCGCCGAGAGCTACCGGTGCCCTGACACTAGTCCAGAAGGTGACGCAGATACATCGACGGATCGGCGAGGTACCGACGCCAATGCGCGACGAGTTCCAGTTCCTCCCAACTGGTTCTGCGTAGACCGTGGTCACCGACTTCGACGATGTCGGCTCCGGGCACCGACGCCAACACAGGCGAGTGCGTCGCGCAGACGACCTGGGCCCCGGCGTCGGCGAGTTCGGACATCAACGCCACCAGTCGAAGGCAGGCCGTGAAGGACAGTGCCGACTCCGGTTCGTCCAGCACGTAGAAGCCCGGGTCCTGGAACATTGCGCGAAACACCGCGAGAAATCCCTCACCATGGCTCAATTCGGTGGTGTCCTCGTCCCAGTAACCCGGCACGCCCGAGTAACGCTCGGTCAGTTCGACAGCCGTCTCGGCACGGAGAAAGAAGCCTTTCTTCTGCAACCGCGGTCCGCGAAGCATCCGTGCGCCTCGCGGCGTCGTCTCGAGTTCGATGACGTCACCCAGCGGGGTCCGAACGGTGTCCGTGCGCGGCAGTCTCGACGCCCGGCCGCCACGCGAATCGAGATCGAAACCCTCCGCGACAGCCTCGACGATGGTCGACTTACCCGAGCCGTTGTCACCGACGAGCATCGTCACGGGCGCATGGAACTCGAGTCCGTCTCCGACGAGGTCCGCCACGGCAGGAACGGTGAAGGGCCAGTCGTCGACGTGATCGACCGGATCGACGAATGCGCGCTCTACGAACATGAATTCAGGCGGTCACCGGTCGATCGACGTATCCGGTCACATGGGTGCTGTCGGCACTGCACTGGAAGTACACCCACTTCGGTTCCGACCGGTCCGCAGCATCTCCGAACCGGTGATTGACACGCTGAGCGCACAAAGTGCCGGCGCCGGTGTCGTGGCATCGGAGATTGCTGGGTATGTACATCGCTTCACTGTATGCCTAGCGGCTTCACCGTGTGACCAGCGGTGCGGGTCGGTGTACCAGAGACGATGGGGGGTGGTGCCCTCGGTGAGACTCGAACTCACACTGGACGGGTTTTGAATCCGTTTCCTCTGCCAATTGGGATACGAGGGCTGGCGTCTTCGTGCGGTTCACTACTTTAGAAGATGCGCTTCAGGCCCCGTACACCGGTACCCTCGAAGGGTTCGTGGAACCAGGTGAGGTCTGCGGCAGAGTGCCGGGCATGCGAGGATTTCTGCTGGTCGATGACGTGTCTAAGGAGACTGGTAAACGATGAATGCTCCTGCCCAGCAAGAGAGCGCAAAGCCCGCTCTACGGGTCGTGGTCGCCGAGGACGAATCGCTCATCCGCCTCGATCTGGTGGAGATGCTGCGTGAAGAGGGCTACGAGGTGGTCGGTGAGGCGGCCGACGGTCAGCAGGCCGTCGACCTTGCCGTGGAACTTCGCCCCGATCTGGTGATCATGGACGTCAAGATGCCACGACGGGACGGAATCGACGCAGCGTCGGAAATCGCCGAGAAGCGTATAGCTCCCGTCGTCATCCTGACGGCGTTCAGTCAGCGTGAACTCGTGGAGAAGGCGCGGGACGCGGGAGCGATGGCGTATCTGGTCAAACCGTTCTCCAAAGCCGACCTGATGCCTGCCGTGGAACTCGCGGCAAGTCGGTACACGGAGATCTCGTCGCTCGAGAGCGAAATCGCGGATCTCCAGGAACGGCTGGAGACGCGCAAGCTCATCGAGCGGGCGAAGGGCAAGCTGATGGAATCCCAGTCGCTCACGGAGCCACAGGCGTTCAAGTGGATTCAGCGCGCCGCGATGGATCGACGGACGACGATGAAGGCCGTCGCCGACGTCATCATCGAGACGCTCGACGCCCCGCCCGAGGCCTGATTTCGGGCCCGCACGCTACGGCGATGTAAATCTTCGGCTCCTCAGGTCACAGTCAGGTCACGAGCCGTCTTCTCGCCCATCGCGAACCGATGGGGACAGCTAGCGTCTGATCCACACACGCGGCGCATGACTCACGTGCGCTTCGTTTTTGGATCGACCAAGGAGACCCTAGATGGCAAAACGGACCTATGTCCGCACGGCTGCGGTGCTGGGTGCTGCTTCACTGGCACTGTTCGGCTGTTCCTCGAGCGACGATTCCAGCTCGGGGGACAGTTCCAGCTCTGCCAGCGGTGGAAGTTCGGCGGCCGAAGAGACAACGGTGTCGACCGACTGCACGCCGGATCAGGCAACGGCAGGGGCGACCCCCGTCACGACCCCGCTGGTCGTCGGTACGCTGCTTCCCGAAACCGGCAGCCTCGCATTCCTCGGCCCGCCGGAGGTCGCGGGTGTGCGCCTCGCGGTCGACGAGGTCAACGCTGCGGGCGGCGTTCTCGGACAGCCTGTTCAACTCATCCCCGGCGACTCGGGTGACACGACGACGGACACCGCGAACACCACGGTCGACCGTCTGCTCGCGGGTGGAGCGGACGTCATCGTCGGTGCGGCATCGTCCTCGGTGTCACTGAAGGTCATCGACAAGATCGCCAGCGCCGGCGTCGTACAGTTCTCCCCGGCCAACACTTCGGACCAGTTCGTCTGCTACGCGGACAAGGGCCAGTACTTCCGTACCGCACCCACCGATGTACTTCAGGCTCAAGCGCTTTCGCAGCTCATCGCGGAGGACGGTGCGCAGCGTGTATCCATCCTCGCGCTCAACGACCCCTACGGCACCGGCCTCGCCGCCAACACCGTGGAGAACCTCGAAGCAGCGGGCATTCCGTCGGATCAGATCCAGTCGATCATCTACGACCCCAACGCACAGTCGTTCAACGCCGAGGTCGACGACGTGAACAACTTCGCGCCCGACGCCGTCGCAATCGTCGGCTTCGAGGAGTCCGCGAAGATCATCACGCGTATGCACGAGGTCGGCATCGGACCGTCGGACGGCACGCTCGTCTACGGAGTCGACGGCAACATGGGCAACGCCCTCGGCGAATCCGTCGCACCGGGCCTGCTCGACACGATGCGCGGAACCACCCCGCTCACCGACGTCGGCACCGCCTTCCAGGATCGACTCAAGACCGTCGACCCCGCCCTGGTGGACTTCAACTACGCCGGCGAGTCCTACGACGCAGTCATCATCTCGGCCCTCGCAGCAGAGCAAGCAAAATCGACGGCGGGCACGGACATTGCGGCCAACATCAACAGCGTCACCAAGGACGGCGAGAAGTGCACCACCTACGCACAGTGCCTTCCCCTCGTCCAGGCCGGAACCGACATCGACTACGACGGTGTCACCGGTGCGCTGAACTTCAGCGACGCAGGTGAGCCGGCCACAGGTTCCTACGGCAACCTGGTCTTCGGCCCGGACAACACCCTGAAGACGGACGGATACATCGTCGTCGGAGAGTGATCGGTCCTCGGTACTGACTCAGAACACACGGAACCCCGGTCCACCTGGACCGGGGTTCCGTGCTGTCGGTGGCCATGCCGTGCGGTTATCCGTTGGGACCGAATGAACCGTTCGGTCACTCCAAGTGACCGAACGCCACGTTCGCTCCGCCTTGGGCATCCGCCGTTGGGACCGAATGAACGGTTTGGTCAGTCAGACTGACCGAACGCCACGTTCGCTCCGAACGGGGCGTGCCCGAGCCCGTCTGCGCTGGGGAGCACGAGGACGGCCCCTGAGAATGCAGCAAGACCCGGGCTCGTGGGGTGAGCCCGGGTCTTGTCGGAGTGCGGAAGTTATTTCTTCTCTTTGCTTCCCGCCAGGGTGCCGAGGTAGAGCTCGATGACCTTGGGGTCGTTCATGAGGTTGGTGCCGGTGTCGGTGTAGGCGTTTCGGCCCTGGTCGAGGACGTATCCGCGGTCGCAGATCTGGAGGCAGCGGCGTGCGTTCTGTTCCACCATGATGATGGAGACGCCTGTTGCGTTGATCTTCTTGCAGCGGATGAAGACTTCGTCCTGGAACATGGGGGAGAGGCCTGCGGACGGTTCGTCGAGCAGCAGGACCGATGGTTCCATCATCAGGGCACGGCCCATAGCGACCATTTGTCGTTCGCCGCCGGAGAGTGCGCCTGCTTTGACTTTCTTGCGTTCGCCGAGGAGTGGGAAGAGTTCGCTGACGAAGTCGAAGCGTTCCGCGAATTTCTTCGGCCGCAGATAGATTCCCATTTCGAGGTTTTCCTCGATGGTGAGTGACGGGAAGACGTTCTGTGTCTGCGGCACGTATCCGACGCCTTTGGTGACCAGTACGTGGGCTTCGGCGGAGGTGATGTTGTCTCCGCGGAGTTTGACCGACCCCTTGCGGACGGGGATGAGCCCGAACAGTGTTTTGAGCAGGGTCGATTTTCCTGCGCCGTTGGGGCCGATGATGCCGACGATCTCGCCGTCTTTCAGGAAGAAGTTGCACTCTTCGAGGATGTTGACGCCAGGGATGTATCCGGCGACGAGGTTGTCGGCGCGGACGAGAGCCCCCTCGGCGAGCCGGGCGTGTTCTTCCGGTGTTGCGGCGAATTCGGGGGGTGTCAGTTTGTCGGTGTTCGGTTCGCTCATTTGCCGTCTTCTTCCTTGGCGTGCTTGCCGGTTGCGACGTCGGCAGACGCGACGAACTCGGGCTCGGACAAGTCGCCGCCTGCTTCGAGCTCTTCGGCTTCGGCCTGTTCCAGCGCTTCGGCCAGTTCGGCTGTGGCGCCGACGGGATTGCCGTTCTCGTCGAATTCGAGGGCCTGGTCGTGATGGCTTCCGAGGTAGGCGTCGACGACAGCACCGTTGTTGGACAGGTCTTCCGGGGTGGATTCGGCAATGACGCTGCCCTGCGCCATCACGACGACCCAGTCGCTGATGTCGCGAATGACGTCCATGTCGTGTTCGACGAACACCACCGTCATCCCGTCGTCGCGCAGCGACTTGATGTGGCCCAGAAGGCTCTGTGTCAGTGCGGGATTGACGCCTGCCATGGGTTCGTCGAGCATGACCACGGCCGGATCGGTCATGAGGGCGCGCGCCATTTCGAGTAGTTTGCGTTGTCCGCCGGACATGGAGCCGGCGAGGTCGTCGGCCTTCGCGTCGAGCTTGAATCGCTCGAGCAGTTGGTAGGCCCGGTCGGTGATCTCCTTCTCCTGCTTCTTCCACGTCCAGGGCATCAGCGTGTTGACGATCCGTTCGCCGCGCTGGCCGGTGGCGCCGAGACGAACGTTGTCCAGCACAGTGAGTTTGGACAATGCTTTGGTCAACTGGAACGTGCGTACGACGCCCTTGCGCGCGACCTGGTGGGGGTGCATCCGGCCCAGTGACTGTCCGTCCATCGACCAGGTGCCCGTGTCGGGGCGGTCGAATCCGGTGAGCAGGTTGAACAAGGTGGTTTTACCGGCACCGTTGGGGCCGATGAGGCCGGTGATGCAGCCTCGCTGGATCTCGAGGTGTGCGACGTCGACTGCTTTCAGGCCGCCGAAGGTTCGGGACACTCCGTCGACGACGAGCGTCGGATCCGGTTTTGCCGCACCGGGAGTCTGGGGGACTCCGGCGAACAGCGATGACCTTTCCTGAGCGCTCAGTGGCCGCCGTGCGTCCGCTGTTGTCTTGTCAGGCATTGAGCTGTACCTCTCGCTTGTTGCCGAGAATGCCTTGCGGCCTGAACACCATCATCACGGCGATCAGAATGCCAAGGAGTACGAATCGAGTGGCGCCGACCTGCTGTTCGGTCAGGTTGAGCAGGGGATCGGGACCCGAAATGGCTTGCCGCAGGATGGCGTCGGGGATGGAGAGAAGGAACCAGAACAGCATGGCGCCGAGTACCGGGCCGAACACTGTTGCGGCACCGCCGAGAATCAACGCACCGAAGGCGAAGAACGTCTGCGCGGTGGAGTAGAAGTCCGGGTTGATGGACTTGGTCTGCAGGGCGTTGAACACGCCGCCCATGCCTCCGATGACGCCGCCGAGGACCAGAGCCTGCATCTTGTAGACGAAGACGTTCTTGCCGAGCGATCGCGCTGCATCCTCGTCCTCGCGGACGGCCTTGAGAACGCGGCCCCACGGGCTGTGCGTGAGCAGATAGATGAATCCGCAGAGGATCAGTACGAGCGACCATCCGACCACCATGGCCCACAGGTCGTCACCGTAGAACTTCACGCCGAGGAACGCGTACTGCTTACCGGAGTCGAACGGGCTGAGAGAGGTGAACGGATCGGCGAAGCCGAAAATACCGTTGGTGGACTTGGTGATCGGATCGGACGCCGTCGATCTGAAGACGAGTCTGAGGATCTCCGATGCGGCGATCGTGACGATCGCGAGATAGTCGGCGCGCAGCCGTAGCGTCGGGATGCCGAGGACGAGTGCCAGCAAGCCTGCGGCGCCGAGGCCGACGAGTATGCCCAGCCACAGAGGCTGCTGGTAGGTGATCGTCATGATGCCGACGCCGTAGCCGCCGAGCAGCGCGAAGCCGATCTGACCGAAGTTGAGCAGCCCGGCGTAGCCGAAGTGCAGATTCAAGCCGATTGCGAGCAGTGCGTAGAAAATTGCCGACGGCCCGACCAGTTGGGCGAGCGAGACCTGGAGTGCTCCGAGGATATCCACGTTGTCACCCGATCCTTTGCCGCGAGCCGAGTATGCCCTGGGGTCTGACGACGAGGATGAGAATCAAGACGAGCAGTCCTCCGATGTATTTGAGATCGGGATTGATGATCATCGTCGACCACTGGACCAGCAGTCCGACGATGACGCAGCCGAGGAGGGCTCCGTACGCAGTTCCCAAGCCTCCCAGTGTGATTCCTGCGAACATCAGGAGCAGCAGCTTGAAGCCCATCTCCCACTGAACGCGGCCACCGAGCTCGGAGAGCCCGAACAGGACGCCGCCCAGGGCGGCGAGGCCACCACCCATGCACCAGACGAAGGTGACGACGCGCTCGACATTGATTCCCGACGAGGCGGCGAGGTCACGATTGTCGGCAACGGCGCGCATCGCCTTGCCGATTCGGGTGCGCTGCAGCATCACCGCGACGCCGACGAGGACGACGATGCTGATGACGATGCAGGCAAGGTTGACATTGGTGATCGCCAGCGGTCCCCATTCGTTCTGGGTCTGCGCCTGGTAGTCGGCGAACGGTTCGGCGCGATCGGAGAAGAAGATCAGGATGAGGTATCGCAGTGCGATGGCCAGGCCGATCGACACCACGAGTTGAGCGATCAAGCCGGTCTTCCGTTTTCGCAACGGGCGCCAGATCACTGTGTTGTTCAGCCAGCCGATCGCGATGCCGACGATGATCGCCAGGATCGTCGCCCAGATCAGCTGTATGCCCATGCTGACGTTGAAGACCCACGCGGCCACGGCGCCGAGCGTCACCAACTCGCCGTGCGCGAAGTTGGTCAGGCCCGTGGTGCCGAAGATCAGGCTGAGGCCGACGGCTGCCAGTGCGATGACCAGACCGAAGCGAAGGCCGTCGACGGTAGTCCTGATGAATTTCTCGTAGAACGGCACTTCCGTGGCCGTTCTGGCTTCACCGAAGGAGAAGATGACGGTGTTGGCGCGTCCGGCCTGCACGTCGCGTTCCACCGAGCCCTGGACGCTGACTCCGTCCGGGAGGGTTTCGGAGTCGACTTCGAATGTGTATGTGCCGGGCGACAACTGGAGTGTCCAGCGGCCTCCGTCCTGAGAGGTGGTGCGAACCACCTCGTCACCGGAGGAGTCCAGTGCCTTCACATCGACGTCGGCAAGGCGTTCACCGCCGTTGTTGAGGCTTCCGCTCACGGCGACCGCGTCGGCGGGCGGTGCGTCCGAGATCGCGGTGGGCGGGGGAGTAGGGGTCGGTTCTTGAGCTGCGGCAGTGCCACCGAACGTCACTGCTGCTATGGATCCGAGTATCGCCAACATGAGGATCTGTCTCAGAAGGCGGAACGAACGTCGGTCTGTGTACCGAATTCGGATCTTCCTTCGGGTCCATCGAACATTTGGAGCCACGCACGTCCTCCGGACGGTTGTCGGGGTGAGCCCAGGATTGGGCTCGGCTGCTTGCAATTGTCGGACTCTAACCGTTGGAACCGCACGAAATCGGCGTCTCGAATTTCCGATAAGTATCATTTGTGTTTCGAACTACGTGAACAGGCGAAATCGCAGCAGATTCCCATCCGCGCCCGCCGCTGTCGGACCCTCTACCTAGACTGGGCAACCGTGAGCCCCGTAACCGACGCCAGTGCCGCATCCGCACCCTCGACCGGCAAATCAGCCGACGGTCAGCAACCGACGCTGTTGCTCATCGACGGTCACTCGATCGCGTTCCGCGCGTTCTTCGCCCTGCCCGTGGAGAACTTCAAGACCACGAGCGGCCAGTCGACCAACGCGGTCTACGGGTTCACCTCCATGCTGATCAACCTCCTCCGGGACGAGAAGCCGACGCACATCGCCGCAGCCTTCGACGTCTCTCGGCAGACGTTTCGCGCCGAGCGATTCCCGGACTACAAGGCCAACCGCAGCAAGACCCCCGACGAGTTCGCCGGCCAGGTGGACATCACGAAGGACGTCCTGGGCGCAATGGGTATCCCGGTCATGGCCGAGCCGGGTTTCGAGGCCGACGATATCATCGCCACGTTGGTCACTCAGGCCGAAGCGCTCGGCTACCGCGTTCTCGTCGTGACCGGTGACCGCGACTCGCTGCAGCTCGTCACCGACAACGTGACCGTGCTCTACCCCAAGAAGGGGGTTTCGGAGCTCACCCGGTTCACCCCGGAGGAAGTGACCACGAAGTACGGGTTGTCGCCGTCCCAGTACCCCGACTTCGCGGCGCTGCGAGGCGACCCGAGCGACAACCTGCCCGGAATCCCCGGCGTCGGCGAGAAGACGGCGACCAAGTGGATCGTGCAGTACGGCTCTCTGGAAGAACTGGTCAACAACGTCGACAAGGTGAAGGGCAAGGTCGGTGACGCACTGCGCGCCAACCTGTCCTCGGTCGTCCTCAACCGCGAGCTCACCGAAATGGTGCGCGACGTGCCGTTGCCGTACACCCCGGACCAACTCGAACTGGCACCGTGGGATCGCGAGAAGATCCACGGCTTGTTCGACGACCTGGAGTTCAGGGTTCTCCGTGACCGCCTGTTCGACACGTTGTCCTCGGCCGAACCGGAGGCGGAGGAGGGCTTCGACGTCAAGGGTGGCGCCGTCCCCGTCGGAGAGCTCGCCTCGTGGCTTGCCGCTCACGCGTCGACGGGTGAGCGCCACGGACTGTCGGTCGTCGGTCCTCGTCGCCCGTTCGACAGTGATGCCGTGTCCATCGCGATCGCCGCGTCCGACGGTGAGGGCGGATTCGTCACGACGAGCTCACTCGATCCGTCGGACGAGACAGCGCTCGCGGCATGGTTGGCCGACGAAACGCAGCCCAAAGCCCTTCACGAGGCCAAGTGGGCCATCCATGCACTCCGCGGTCGGGGATGGACTCTGGGCGGGTTGACGAGCGACACCGCACTCGCTGCATACCTCGTTCGTCCGGGGCAGCGAAGCTTCAACCTGGACGATCTGTCCCTGCGCTACCTCAAGCGTGAGCTTCGGGCCGAGGGCTCCGTCGAAGGGCAGATGTCCCTACTGGACACCGAGGACGTCGCCGAAGCCGCGGTGGCCGAGGGCGAGATCCTGCGAGCGCAGGCCATACTCGATCTGGCGGCTGCACTGGACTCGGAACTGACCGACATCGAATCGACGTCGTTGCTGTCCGAGATGGAGCTACCGCTCCTCGGAGTTCTCGCGGACATCGAAGCGACGGGCATCGCCGTCGATCGCACCCACCTCGAGGAACTCCAGAGCCGCTTCGCCGGGCAGGTGTCCGACGCCGCCAATGCCGCCTACGAGGTGATCGGCAAGCAGATCAACCTGGGTTCGCCGAAGCAGCTGCAGGTCGTGCTGTTCGAAGAACTCGACATGCCGAAGACGAAGAAGACCAAGACCGGTTACACCACCGATGCAGACGCACTGCAGGGCTTGTTCGAGAAGACCGAGCATCCGTTCCTGAAGTTCCTGCTGGACCACCGTGATGCGACGCGCATGAAAGTGACCGTCGACGGGTTGCTCAAGTCCATCTCCGACGACGGGCGTATCCACACGACGTTCAATCAGACGGTCGCAGCGACGGGCCGCCTGTCCTCGACGGAGCCGAACCTGCAGAACATTCCGGTTCGTAACGAGGCCGGGCGCCACATCCGCGACGGGTTCGTCGTCGGCGAAGGCTACGACATGCTGCTGACGGCCGACTACAGCCAGATCGAGATGCGCATCATGGCCCACCTGTCCGGCGACGAAGGTCTGATCGAGGCGTTCAACACCGGCGAGGATCTGCACAGTTTCGTCGGAGCGCGAGCCTTCGGTGTTCCCATCGAGGAGGTCACCCCGGAGCTGCGTCGTCGGGTCAAGGCCATGTCGTACGGGCTCGCCTACGGGCTCAGCGCCTTCGGGTTGGCTGCGCAACTCAAGATCTCCACGGACGAAGCCAAGCAGCAGATGGAGGCGTACTTCGCTCGCTTCGGCGGCGTGCGTGATTACCTGCGGAACGCGGTGGAGGAGTCCAGGAAGGTCGGATACACATCCACGTTGTACGGCCGTCGCCGCTACTTGCCGGACCTCAACAGCGACAACCGTCAGCGGCGTGAGGTTGCCGAGCGTGCTGCGTTGAACGCGCCCATCCAAGGCACGGCTGCGGACATCATCAAGGTTGCGATGATCGACGTGCACAAGTCGTTGAGCGCGTCGAACCTGAAGTCGCGCATGCTGCTTCAGGTTCACGACGAGTTGGTGCTCGAGGTGGTCGAATCCGAGCGCGACGAGGTCGAGGCACTGGTTCGCGACAAGATGGCGTCGGCCATTTCGTTGTCGGTGCCGCTCGAAGTGTCGGTCGGTACGGGGCGTAGTTGGGACAAGGCCGCGCACTAGGCGCTATCCGGCCCCATCCGACAAGGGCACCGCTCGACCACACAGTTCAGGGCCGGTCGCAGTTGCGACCGGCCCTGAACGCGGCAACGCCGTCCGAATTATTCGCTGTCAGCGGCGGCAGGCTGCTCGGCGATCTGCTTGCGCACCTCGTCCATGTCGAGTGCCTTGACCTGTCCCACCAGATCCTCGAGTGCCGCGGCGGGGAGTGCGCCGGGCTGCGCGAAGACCAGGACGCCCTCACGGAACGCCATGATCGTGGGGATCGACTGGATGTTGGCAGCGGCCGCCAATCCCTGCTCCGCCTCGGTGTCGACCTTGGCGTGCACAACATCCGGGTGGGATTCCGAGGACTTCTCGAACGTGGGCGCGAACTGGCGGCACGGTCCACACCACGACGCCCAGAAGTCCACGAGCACCACGTCGTTGCCGCCGACGATCTCGTCGAAGTTCTGCTGAGTCAAAGTCTGTGTTGCCACGCCTGCCCTTTCGTCGATGTTTGCTTCTCTGGATCCCTCAACGCGCCCCGGGCTCGAAATCATCCCGGGTCATGCAGGTTGCGGCGCCGCCCGGAACGTACGTCGGTACGAGTTCGGCGTCGTACAGCGCAGCCGGACGAAGTGTTGCCGCAGCACAGCGGCATTTCCGAAGCCCACGCGTTCGGCGATGACATCCATCGACAGGTCCGAGTTCTCCAGTAGCTGTTGCGCCGCCAGTACCCGCTGGTCGTTCAACCAGCGGGCGGGCGTGGTCCCGGTTTCGGCCTGGAACCGGCGCGCGAACGTGCGTGCGGACATGTTGACCCTCGCGGATAATGTCTGGACCGACAGTTCGGTATGCAGGTTTTCCGTCATCCAATCCAGCAGTGGCGCAAGGGTATCGACCTCGACGGCGGGGAGGGGCGTGGTGACGAACTGGGCCTGGCCGCCGTCCCGATGCGGCGGTACGACCATCCGTCGCGCGATACCGTTCGCCACGACGCTTCCCTGCTCCTTGCGGACGATATGAAGACACAGATCGATGCCGGCAGCCGTTCCCGCGCTGGTCAGGACATTTCCGTCGTCGACGTAGAGCACGTTGCGGTCGACCTCGGCGAGAGGATATTCCGCGGCCAGTCGGTCCGAGTGTCGCCAGTGCGTCGTGCATCGCCGTCCGTCGAGCAATCCTGCTTTGCCGAGAAGAAAAGCGCCGTTGCACAGGCTCGCGACCTTGGCGCCCCGAGCAACAGCGGCGCGTAACTTGCCGAGCAGGGGTTCCAGTGTGTCGTCGAGTTCCGAGTTGCACAGCGCGGAGCCGTCGGAGGCCAGGTGGGTACCTCCCGCCGGAATCACGATGAGATCGGCGTCGTCCAGCTGGGACAGGTCGTACGGAACGTCTATGGTGTAGCCGAACCGGGATCTGATGGGTTCCGCCACGCCTGCGATCAGAGAGAAGTCGTAGGTGGGCAGTCCCTCGTCGGACCTGTCGAAGCCGAACACCTCGCAGGCGACACCCATCTCGAATTGCTCGGTCAGTGGCAGCAGTGGAACGACGACGCGTTTCAACATGTCGGCAAGTATGGCAGAAAAACGTGGAACTGTGTCGTATCTGCCACTGTTGGTGTGGAACCCCTGCTAGCAGGCTTGCATCCATGACCATCGCACTGATTTTCCTGGCCACGATCAGCCTGGTGTACCTCGCGACGATGCTCGGTTACGCCCCCGACACCCATGCCGAGGTGACTCAGTTCGGTGACTACAAGTTCTGATGACCGGGCCGCGTCGCGAGCCACTCACGCTTGCCGTCACCGTCCCATCGACGCAGTGCCACCGTGTGTCCGACGAGGTCCGGTTGTGCCGAGTCCAGGCGCACGAGCGCTTCGGCCAGCTCGACCCGCGTCATCCGTCGTGCAAGCGTGACGTGTGGTGACCACTTACCGGGTTGAGTGTGGGATCTGTTGCCGTCGGCGTCCCCCAGAATCGTTGCCGCTCGAGAGTGCAGGTCGAGCAGCTTCCTCGAGGGGACGACTGCACGCGCGAGGGTGATGTGCTTGCCCCGGAACAGCACGTAAGCCCCGAGCCGAATCGGGAACTCCACAGCGAGGTACTCGTCCGCGATGCGCGCGTCCAACCCCTCCATTTCGTCGGCGACCGCCAGGGTCACATGTGGCCTGTTGGACTCGCCGGTGTGTCGCGCCTGGCTGGGCAGGTCGGCGTCGAGCAGGATCTGCCACTCGCGCCGGACCGCGGCATCGAGGGATTCGTCGAGAAGCAATTCGAGAGACTGAACCATAGTCAGTCATGATTGCCGATATGGCACACGACGGAGTCACGAAGGTGAGAATCGGCTCGATGCTCGGCGACGGCATCGGGCACGAGATCGTTCCGGCGACCCAGCGCGTCGTCGACGCCGCTGTGGGGGCGGAGCACGCCCTGGCCGTGGAGTGGGTCGAGTTGCCGCTGGGGCACGCGGCGATCGAGTCGCACGGAACGCCGGTTCCGGAGTCCACGCTCGCGGAACTCGATGCGCTCGATGCCTGGGTACTCGGCCCGCACGACAGCGCGTCGTATCCGGAGCCTTTCAGGTCTCAGTTGACGCCGGGCGGTGTGATTCGCAAGCGATTCGATCTGTACGCGAACATCCGCCCTGCCAAGGCTCATCCCGGTGTCCGGGCGGTGTCGAACGGGATGGACCTCGTCGTGGTCCGCGAGAACACGGAAGGGTTCTACGCAGACCGCAACATGTTCGTCGGCAGCGGGGAATTCATGCCGACGCCGGACGTCGCTCTGGCAGTCGGCGTGTTCACCCGGGCCGCGTGCGAACGGATCGCCCGAGAAGCATTCGTGCTGGCACGAACGCGGTCGCGGCACGTCACCATCGTGCACAAGACCAACGTCCTGTCGTTGACCACGGGGTTGTTCCGCGACGTCTGTCGCGGCGTGGCCGAGAGCTTCCCCGATGTGAGCGTCGACGAGCACCACATCGACGCTCTGACTGCCCACCTCGTTCGGCGGGGAGAGGATTTCGACGTCATCGTCGCGGAGAACATGTTCGGCGACATTCTGTCCGACCTCGCAGGTGAGCTGTCCGGATCGCTGGGAATGGCACCGTCGGTGAACACGTCCGAGAACAAGGTGATGGCGCAGGCAGCGCACGGATCCGCACCGGATATCGCCGGAACGAACAGAGCCAATCCGACGGCGTTGTTCCTCTCTGCCGCAATGCTTCTCGAATGCCTGGCGACCCGACACGGCGACACGCGGCTGGCGCACGCTGCCGGGCGGATCCGGCACGCCGTCGACGGTGCCCTCGAATCCGGAGTGGCCACAGCCGACCTCGGCGGCACCGCGTCGACCGGTGAGTTCACCGAGACCGTTCTCGCGAGAGCGCTGCGGATCTGACTGCGCCCCGCGTGCCGAGGCCGCCGAAGGTACGAAAATGCCCTGAGGTTCGACGCGCCCGCGTTACTGTTCGATTACCCGGACAGCAAGGGCGACGAACGTCGCCTAGGGTTCGTAGGTCCGGCTCACCGCTCGACGTGGTGCGGCCGTGCAGGACTGTCGCGTTGGATCGTGTTTGGATTTCGGAGGATTTCTCGTGTTTGATCGCTCGTACTCGAAGACCGCTCGGATGTTGTTGGCAGTGGGCGGCGCCGGGGCGCTGTTGCTCTCGGGCTGCGCCCAGAACACCGAAGAAGGTGCTTCACCCGCAACCGACGAGACGACAGCTGTCGAGGTGACCAAGGTCGACGAGATCGCGGCGACCCTGCCGGAGAAGAACGTGTCGTCAGGGACTCTCGTCGTCGGTGTCAACGTGCCTTACTCGCCCAACGAGTTCAAGGATTCCTCGGGCAAGATCGTCGGTTTCGACGTGGACCTGATGAATGCAGTGGCAGGCGTGTTGGGCGTGACGGCACAGTACGAGGAAGCCGACTTCGATCGGATCATTCCGTCGATCCAGGGCGGTACGTACGACGTCGGGATGTCGTCGTTCACCGACACCAGGGAGCGTGAGCAGACCGTCGACTTCGCCACGTACTTCAACGCGGGTACGCAGTGGGCGCAGCAGACGGGCGGAAGCGTCGACCCGACGGACGCCTGCGGGCTGAAGGTCGCCGTGCAGACCACCACGATCCAGGATCAGGAGGAAGTTCCTGCGAAGAGCGAAGCGTGTGTCGCCGCAGGCAAGCCCGCCATCCAGATCGAGAAGTACGACAGCCAGGACGATGCCGTCAACGCACTCGTACTCGGGCGTGTCGACGCGATGTCCGCCGATTCACCGGTCACCGCGTACGCCATCAAGCAGACCGGCGACAAGCTGGAGGCGGCCGGTGACGTGTTCGACTCCGCTCCGTACGGTTACCCGGTCGCCAAGGGATCGCCGTTGGCGGCAACCCTGCAGCAGGCAGTGCAGCACCTGATCGACAACGGTCAGTACCAGACCATCGCGGAGAACTGGGGCGTCGAGGCGGGCGTCATCGAGGAGTCGCAGATCAACGGTGCGGTCAACTGATCCGCGGTCTGCTGCACTCACTCGTCGAAAGGACTTAGTGTGACCTCCTCGGCTTCGCCCGGCGCCGGCCGTTCCGGATCCTCGGACGGTTCGAGCACGGATCCGGCGCCGATCAAGGCGATTCCGCTGCGCCACCCGGGACGCTGGATCACCGCGGTCATCGTCATCGTGTTGTTCGGGCTGTTCGTGTACGGGGCTGCAACCAACCCTGCCTATGGTTGGGGCACGTACGGGCGCTACCTGTTCGACAGCCGGATCGGCAACGGTGTCTGGATCACCGTGCAACTGTTGGTCTACTCGATGGTCATCGCGATCGTGTTGGGCGTCGTCGTCGCGGTCATGCGATTGTCTCCCAACCCGGTGCTGCGCAGTGCCGCGTGGATCTACCTCTGGATCTTTCGCGGGACCCCGATCTACGTCCAGCTCACGTTCTGGGGACTGGTTCCGGTCATCTACCGCGAGGTGGCGCTCGGAATCCCGTTCACCGTTCAGTTGGCGACGTTCGATCTGCAGTCGCTGTACTCGGCGTTCTGGTTCGCGGTGATCGGGCTGGCCCTCAACGAGGCCGCCTACATGGCCGAGATCGTGCGCGCCGGCATCAACTCGGTCGGTGAAGGTCAGGTCGAGGCGTCGACGGCACTCGGCATGTCCTGGTCCCAGACGATGCGTCGGACGGTGTTGCCGCAGGCGATGAGGGTGATCATTCCTCCCACCGGTAACGAAGTGATCAGCATGCTGAAGACCACCTCGCTGGTCATCGCTGTGCCGTTCACGGGTGAGCTGTACGGGCGCGCCCGTGATATCTCGGGAGTGAACTTCGAGCCTGTGCCGCTGCTGCTCGTGGCGTCCACGTGGTACCTGGTGATGACGAGCATCCTGATGGTCGGGCAGTTCTACCTCGAACGCTATTACTCGAAAGGTGTGTCTCGTAAGTTGACCGGTCGCCAGTTGCAGGCCCTCGCCGATGCGCAGGGTGGCAAGCCGTTGCCCGTGCAGCGCTCCAGCGAAGGCGGCCCGTCGTGAGTCCGATGGTCAAAGCGCAGCAGGTGTGCAAGAACTTCGGCGCGCTGCAGGTTCTCAAGGGGATCACCCTCGAGGTCGACAAGGGCCAGGTCCTGTGCATGGTCGGACCGTCGGGATCGGGCAAGTCGACGTTCCTGCGGTGCATCAATCACCTCGAGCAGGTCAATGCCGGCCGGTTGTACGTCGACGACGAGCTCGTCGGGTACGAGGAGAAGAACGGCAAGCTCTACGAACTGCACCCGAAGAGGGCCGCACAGCAGCGCCGTGACATCGGAATGGTCTTCCAGCACTTCAACCTGTTCCCGCACCGAACGGCTTTGGACAACATCGTCGAGGCGCCGACGCAGGTCAAGGGCATCAAGAAAAAGGATGCGACGGCCCGAGCGAAGGAACTACTCGACCGGGTGGGTCTCGCGGACAAGGCCGACGCCTACCCGGCCCAGCTGTCCGGCGGCCAGCAACAGCGGGTAGCGATAGCGCGGGCACTGGCGATGGACCCCAAGCTCATGTTGTTCGACGAGCCGACGTCCGCACTCGACCCCGAGCTGGTCGGCGAAGTCCTGGGAGTCATGAAAGAACTCGCGCGCGACGGAATGACCATGGTCGTGGTGACGCACGAGATGGGCTTCGCCCGTGAAGTTGCGGACCAACTGGTGTTCATGGACGGCGGCGTCGTCGTCGAATCGGGCGACCCGAGATCTGTTCTGTCCAACCCGCAGCACGAGCGGACGCAGGCGTTCCTGTCGAAGCTGCTCTAGCTCGGTTTCCGAGCGCTGAAGATCGCGGTTCCGGGGAAGAGCTGACCGCGGAGTGGGCTCCACTGACCCCACTCGCGGTCCAGCCACTCCGGCCAGTCCGGTTCGACGATGTCCACGACCTCGAGTCCGGCGCCGACGATCTCGCGGACCCGGTCTCCGATCGTGCGATGGTGCTCGACGTACGTCGGCACGCCGTCGGCATCGAACTCGACGTACGGAGTTCGGTCGAAGTAGGGGATCGTCGCTGTCAGTCCGACCGGTCCCGGATCGTCGGGGAAGATCCACCTCATCGGGTGGTTCACCGCGAACACCCAGATTCCGCCGGGACGAAGTACGCGCGCGACTTCCTTCATCACCCCGGCGGAGTTCGCCACGAACGGCACGGCACCGAAAGCCGAGCATGCGATGTCGAAACTCGAATCGAGGAACGGAAGCGCCTCGGCGCTCGCCTGCACCAGCGGAACGTGATCGCCCGCGGCGGCCATGGCATCGACGCCGGTGCGCAGCATCCCTGCCGAAATATCCAGGCCGACGGCGCGGGCCCCCTGGGCGCCGAGCCACCGAGCACACGGCGCGGACCCGCAGCCCACTTCGAGGACATCTCGTCCGGACACGTCGCCGAGCAGGTGCACGTCGCCCTCGTGAAGACCTTCGGGGCACCAGACGAACTCTCCACGTTCGGACCCGACACCCAGAAACTCCCCGTGAGTGCGGTGGTACTCGTCGGCGTCGGAATCCCACCACGATCGGCTGGCTCGGTCGCTTGCCTCGGAGTCGATACGCGCACGGCCCGGGACGGCGGGAGACTGCGGGGTGTCGGTCACCGGAAACACGTTAGCTGGATTGCTCGAGCGTGGTGCTGTCGCGTTTGCCCACCTGTGACCTGGTCGAGTACCCTTACTGACGCGAGTGTGTTCACGCTGCCCCTGATCCGTCGAGGTTCGAGGGTGCGCGGGAACATTTTCGTTCTCGATCTGTTCTTGCATCACGAGCAGTAGGTGTCTTTCGACGCATACGGTTCTCGTTCTGTTCAGAACTACGTTCTACAGTCCGACCGAACATCCATCAACCGATACCCAACCCGTCCGGAGCAACTCAACACATGCCCTCAACCACAACCTCACCGCAGGTAGCCGTCAACGACATCGGCTCCGCAGAGGATTTTCTCGCCGCTATCGACGCCACGATCAAGTACTTCAACGATGGTGACATCGTCGAAGGCACCATCGTCAAGGTCGACCGCGACGAGGTTCTGCTCGACATCGGTTACAAGACCGAAGGCGTCATCCCTTCCCGTGAGCTCTCCATCAAGCACGACGTCGACCCCAACGAGGTCGTCTCCGTGGGCGATGAGGTCGAAGCTCTCGTCCTCACCAAGGAGGACAAGGAAGGCCGCCTGATCCTGTCCAAGAAGCGTGCGCAGTACGAGCGCGCCTGGGGCACGATCGAAGAGCTCAAGGAGAAGGACGAGGCCGTCAAGGGCACCGTCATCGAGGTCGTCAAGGGTGGACTCATCCTCGACATCGGTCTCCGTGGCTTCCTTCCCGCCTCGCTCGTCGAGATGCGTCGCGTCCGCGACCTCCAGCCGTACGTCGGCAAGGAGATCGAGGCCAAGATCATCGAGCTCGACAAGAACCGCAACAACGTGGTCCTGTCGCGCCGCGCATGGCTCGAGCAGACCCAGTCCGAGGTTCGCAGCGAGTTCCTGCACCAGCTCCAGAAGGGCCAGGTCCGCAAGGGCGTCGTGTCCTCCATCGTCAACTTCGGTGCCTTCGTGGACCTGGGTGGCGTCGACGGACTCGTCCACGTCTCCGAACTGTCCTGGAAGCACATCGATCACCCCTCCGAGGTTGTCGAGGTCGGCACCGAGGTCACCGTCGAGGTTCTCGACGTCGACCTGGACCGCGAGCGCGTGTCACTGTCGCTCAAGGCAACGCAGGAAGATCCGTGGCGCCAGTTCGCTCGCACCCACGCGATCGGCCAGATCGTGCCCGGCAAGGTCACCAAGCTCGTTCCGTTCGGCGCATTCGTTCGCGTCGAAGAGGGCATCGAGGGCCTCGTGCACATCTCCGAGCTGGCCGAGCGCCACGTGGAGGTCCCGGACCAGGTCGTCGGCGTCGGCGACGATGCACTTGTCAAGGTCATCGACATCGATCTCGAGCGTCGTCGTATCTCGCTGAGCCTCAAGCAGGCCAACGAGGACTACGCAGAAGAGTTCGACCCGTCCAAGTACGGAATGGCCGACTCGTACGACGAGCAGGGCAACTACATCTTCCCCGAGGGCTTCGACTCCGAGACCAACGAATGGCTCGAAGGCTACGAAAAGCAGCGTGAAGAGTGGGAAGGCCGCTACGCCGAGGCAGAGCGTCGCCACAAGATGCACACCGCTCAGATGGAGAAGACGGCCAAGGACGAAGCTGCCGAAGCCGCCAACACCAACTACTCCTCCGAGTCGGGTCAGGTTGCCGACGCCGAAGGTGATGCTCCCGCAGCATCCGCTCCGGCATCGACCGGCGGATCACTCGCCAGCGACGCACAGCTCGCTGCACTGCGTGAGAAGCTGTCGGGCAACGCCTGATAGACACTGTCCACCCCTAGTGGTGTGACCACAGCCCCGGCCCTCCCTTCGAGGGCCGGGGCTTCGTCGTTCGCCCCACCTCCTTCGAGACCGAATGTGCCGTTCGGTCACTTGAAGTGACCGAATGTTCCGTTCGGTCACCGAAGGGGCGGGAGGTGGTGCATCCGGGAAAACAAGAATGGACCCGATTCCGCGAGGGAATACGGGTCCATCGTCGTTTCGACGGGGTGGCTCAGCCTGCGACGGCGGGACTCCACTGAGCGACGGCGCCTGTCCGCTTGCGCATGGACGCGAAGCTGTGACGAGCCGGGCTGAGCAGGTTGGTGAACCAGTTGCGCCGATGGTCGGCCAACGCCAGGGCAACCTCGGGGATCAGAATGACGTGAACTCCCGATTCCATGCCGAGACGGTGCCGACCCGGTTGGATCTGATTGCTTCGCATCGAAAGTCCTTTTCGCTAGCAGTGGGTCGGCAAATACTTATCTCGCACGACGAAGATAACGGACACGGAGCCGAACCTGGTGCATTTGAGGCTGGTGTGCTTCGGCGTGTTTCGGTGAGAGACTGGGGACATGTTGAGACTCGGCCTCACCGGAGGCATCGGAGCAGGGAAGTCGACCGTGTCGAAGAGGCTGGCGGAGTTGGGCGGGGTGCTCGTCGACGCCGACGTGATCGCTCGGGAAGTCGTCGAGCCCGGGACTGTGGGTCTGCAGGAGTTGCTGGAGGCGTTCGGCGACGACATTCTGGCTGCCGATGGCTCGCTCGATCGGCCGGCGTTGGCGGCCAAGGCATTCGGTGACGATGCCTCTCGCGCGACGTTGAACTCGATCGTCCATCCGCTCGTCGGGAAGCGTACTGCCGAAATCATCGAGGGCGCCGCGGACGATGCCGTCGTGATTCAGGACATCCCACTTCTGGTGGAAGGCAAGATGGGTGCGCTGTTCCAACTCGTCGCTGTCGTGTTCGCCGATGCCGAGGAGCGGGTGGAACGACTTGTAGGCCAGCGGAAGATGCCGGAGACGGATGCGCGGGCCAGGATTGCTGCTCAGGCAACGGACGAACAACGCCGTGCGGCGGCGGATATCTGGATCGACAACAGCGGCGCACCGGATGATCTCGACGACGTGGTGCGTGATCTGTGGACCGAGCGCCTGGTGCCGTTCGAGAGGAACATCAGAGACGGCGTGATCGTCAGAACACATCCTGAACTCGTTCCGGCAGATCCTCGGTGGGCAGCTCAGGCCGAGCGCATCAAGGCGCGCATCGCGGTTGCGGCTGGAAGTTCAGCTGTGAGAATCGATCACATCGGCTCGACGGCGGTGCCCGGTCTCGACGCCAAGGACGTCATCGACATCCAGGTCACCGTCGCGAGTCTCGACGACGCGGATGCACTCGCGGAACCGTTGCGTCGGATAGGGTTTCCCCGCAACGCCAACATCACCGCGGACAACCCCAAGCCCGCCTACGGAATCGGCGGTGAGGCTGATCCTGCGTTGTGGACCAAGCGTTTCCACGGTTCGGCGGACCCGGGCCGGACGGCCAACATCCACATCCGCGTCGACGGGTGGCCAGGGCAGCAGTTCGCGCTCGTCTTCCGTGACTGGCTGATCGCCGATGTCGACGCGACCGCCGAGTATCTGGAAATCAAGCGCGCCGCTGATTTCGCGGCCAAGGATCGGTCCGATTACCAGTCCGCGATCGAGGCTTACGTCGGCGTGAAGGAGCCCTGGTTCGACCGAGCCTACGTGCGCGCCTGGGAATGGGCGGAGCGCACGGGTTGGAAGGCCTGAGAGTGAGCTCGTTCCCCGCTGCCGCATGAATGGACCATGCAAGCCGGCAGACCGTATGAATGGAACTTTCAAGCGATGGCGTCCCGCGCTGGAGCGAACCTCCGAAGCACTCCAGTCGTGTGGATGATCCGTTCGAGCGGTAGGGGACCGAACCCTCGTACGTGAGACCTCGACTTCTGCGTGACCTCAAGTGTTGCGTGGACGCCAGGTCGTGGGCATGCCCAGGGAGTCGAGCCAGGCGTCGAGGTCGTAGTCGTGGGAGGCGAGGCCGGCGACGGCGAGGACGGAGCGGTTGACTGCGAGGTCGGCGGTTGCGGTGTCGAGGTGGCCCTCGACTCTGGCTTCGAGGAGTTCGTCGGCGTCGAGGTAGTCGAATCCTCGTCCGGTGCGGACGCTGAGGTCGAGGTAGTGGTCGACGGAGGTCCAGGCGTCGACGCCGGGTGTGAACTCGCCGATGTCGATGTAGTAGTCCTGGTCGCGTTCGCTTCCTGGGGTGTAGTGGAAGATCGAGGCGCGCAGCCCGAGGCTGGGCAGTAGCCAGGACTGCAGGTAGTCGAATTGTGGGTGGTCGGACGGCCGCGCCATGTAGAGGCCCCACGGTTCGACGCGGTACTCGTCCACCGGGCGCACGAATCCCTTCGGGTCGGTGTTGGTGAGACCGACGACGTCGAAGTACTCGACCTTCGGTGGGTGGACGTGTACGTGTGGTGCCGCGGCGGGTGCGTCCATGGGTGAACAAATTACCTGGACGCGGCTCGAAAGGAACCTGTCGGTGGTCGCGTCTACCCTGGTTTCATGGCGTTTGCATCCGAACATCCCGTGGTGGCTCATTCCGAACACCGTCCGGTCGGAGAGATCGAACGGACGGGTCCGGCGTTCGAGGTTGTCAGTGAGCACAAGCCTGCCGGTGACCAGCCGACGGCTATCGCCGAGCTGGAACGCAGGATCAAGGCCGACGAGAAGGACGTGGTCCTCCTCGGTGCCACCGGAACGGGTAAGTCGGCGACCACGGCGTGGTTGATCGAGAAGCTGCAGCGGCCGACGTTGGTGATGGCGCCCAACAAGACGTTGGCGGCGCAGCTGGCCAACGAGCTTCGCGACATGCTGCCGAACAATGCGGTCGAGTACTTCGTCTCCTACTACGACTACTACCAACCCGAGGCGTACATCGCTCAGACGGACACCTACATCGAGAAGGACTCGTCGATCAACGACGACGTCGAGCGGCTGCGGCATTCCGCGACGGCAAACCTGTTGTCCAGGCGGGACGTCGTCGTGGTCGCGTCGGTGTCGTGCATCTACGGCCTCGGTACCCCGCAGTCGTACGTGGATCGCTCCATCGAACTGCAGGTCGGCGTCGAGGTGCCCCGGGACGCACTGCTGAGGCTCCTCGTGGATGTTCAGTACACGCGCAACGACATGGCGTTCACACGCGGATCGTTCCGGGTGCGCGGCGATACGGTCGAGATCATCCCGTCCTACGAGGAGCTGGCGGTTCGCATCGAGTTCTTCGGGGACGAGATCGAGGCGCTGTACTACTTGCATCCGTTGACCGGTGACACCGTCCGCCAGGTCGATTCCGTCCGTATTTTCCCGGCGACGCACTACGTTGCCGGTCCGGAGCGGATGGAGAAGGCGGTCGCGAACATCGAATTGGAGTTGGAGGAGCGCCTCGCCGAGTTGGAGAACAAGGGCAAATTGCTCGAGGCCCAGCGACTTCGCATGCGCACGCAGTACGACCTGGAGATGATCAAGCAGGTCGGGTTCTGTTCGGGCATCGAGAACTACTCGCGTCACATCGACGGCCGCGGACCGGGTACCGCTCCGGCGACGTTGATCGATTACTTCCCGGAGGATTTTCTTCTCGTCATCGACGAGTCCCACGTGACGGTGCCGCAGATCGGCGCGATGTACGAGGGCGACATGTCGAGGAAGCGCAACTTGGTGGAGTTCGGGTTCCGGCTTCCCTCGGCAACGGACAATCGACCGTTGACCTGGGAAGAGTTCACGCAGCGTATCGGTCAGACGGTGTATCTGTCGGCGACGCCCGGCAAATACGAGTTGGGGCAGACGGGCGGAGAGTTCGTCGAGCAGGTCATCAGGCCCACCGGTCTCGTCGATCCCAAGGTCGTGGTCAAGCCCACCAAGGGGCAGATCGACGACTTGGTTCACGAGATCCGCGAGCGCGCGGAGAAGGACGAGCGCATCCTCGTCACCACGTTGACCAAGAAGATGGCCGAGGACCTGACGGATTATCTGCTCGAGCTCGGCATCCGCGTCCGGTACCTCCACTCGGACATCGACACCCTCCGGCGCGTCGAGCTTCTCCGTCAGCTCCGCCTGGGCGAGTACGACGTTCTGATCGGAATCAACTTGCTTCGTGAGGGACTCGACCTTCCCGAGGTGTCCTTGGTCGCGATTCTCGACGCGGACAAGGAAGGGTTCCTGCGGAGCGGCACCAGCTTGGTCCAGACCATCGGCCGTGCGGCACGTAACGTCTCGGGCGAAGTCCACATGTACGCGGACAAGATGACGGACTCGATGACGTATGCCATCGAGGAGACCGAGCGGCGACGTGAGAAGCAGATCGCGTACAACCTCGAGAAGGGTGTCGATCCTCAGCCACTGCGCAAGAAGATCGCCGACATCCTGGATCAGGTGTACGAGGAAGCCGAGGACACCGAGGAGTCGGTCGAGATCGGCGGCTCCGGGCGCAACGCGAGTCGTGGGCGCCGTGCGCAGGGGGAGAAGGGCAGGGCCGTCAGCTCGGGTGTCTACGAGGGCCAGGACGTCAAGTCGATGCCGCGTGCAGAGCTTGCGGCCTTGGTCCAGAATCTCACCGATCAGATGATGAACGCCGCCCGCGAGTTGCAGTTCGAGCTTGCCGGACGACTGCGCGACGAGATCCAGGATCTGAAGAAGGAGCTGCGCGGAATGGACGCGGCCGGGTTGAAGTAACCGGCTTTCGCTACGGTTCAACCCATGAATGCTTCCACTGCCGGCCGGAGTGCCCGCGCACTCGAACTTCTGCACTCGTTGAGCTATTTCGTCCCGGAGACCCAGGACGCCTTGTCGGGTGCCGGCCTGGAGGGGCGTGCGCCGTACTTCGCCGGTCGTGCGGCTCCGCTGGGGGCTGTCGGTGCGGGCGTGGTGGCCGCAACGTTCTACAACTTCAATCGTGAACTGATCGAGCCGTTGGTACCCGCGGCGTGGAAAGCGGTGTCGCCGGAACGAGTCGTCGAGATCCGTTACCGAGCTGTCGGTGACGCCTACACCCGTCTGTTGGGGCAAGACGTGGTGTCGTCACATGCCATGGCCGAGGCCGCCGAGTTGGCATCGATCGCGGCGAGCCACATTCCCGGCGACGACGGACGTCCCCTGTATGCCGCGTACGCCGAGCTCGACTGGCCCGAGGTGCCCCACCTTCGTTTCTGGCACGCGTTGACGCTTCTCCGTGAGCACCGGGGCGACGGGCATATCGCGGCATTGCAGACAGCCGAGTTGAGCGGAATTCAGGCGCTCATCACTCACACTGCAACGGGCAAGGGGTTCGAGAAGGAATTCGCTCGGAAGCGTCGCGGGTGGTCGACCGAACAGTGGAACGACGGCCTGGACTCTCTTCGGGACCGTGAGATCGTAGACGCGGACGGTGCGCTCACCGAACACGGCAACGACCTCCGCGAGCTGGTGGAGGACATCACCAACGACTTGGCCCTCGCGCCCTGGGCTGCTCTCGGTGAGGAGGGCGCAGCGCGCCTCGTAGAGCTCGCGACACCGTGGCGGGACACGGTCATCGATCAGGGCGTGTTCCCGAACGGTGTGTTCAACAAGAAGTAGGCCAGGTGTCGGTCAGCTGGTGATGTCCTTCGTCGAGAATCGCTGCCAGGCCGCAACTCCGAAGACCGCCGCGTAGGCAAGGGCCGAGAAGGATCCGACGACCATGTCGTTCCATTCGATCGTGGGCGACAATGCGTCGATCCACGTGTTCGCGTAATGACCCGGCAGGTAATTGCGCAGCGAGCCGAGGGCGGTGATCTGGTCGAGGATCTGCATCAGGATGGAGGTCATCACCGCGCCGCCGACGGCTCCGAGCGGTGCATCGGTCAGGACCGAGAGCAACATCGCCAGGCCCGCGACCCACAACAGGTTGATGCAGATGTAGAGCACGGCAATCGCCAAGCGGCCCAGAGCCTCGGTGTAGGACAAGCCGTCGCCGAACGGTGTCACCAGTGGTTCGGCGCCGTACAGCACCGTGCCGAGGGCTAGGGACACCACTACCAGCGTGACGATCGCCGCGATGGACAGCGTTGCGGACACCAACGCTTTCTGCATCAGCAGGCGTGTGCGCGGAACCGGGATCGCCAGCAGATATCGGAGTGACGACCAGGACGCCTCGCTGGCCACCGAATCGCCGAAGAACAGCGCGACGACGACGATGAGCAGAAATCCGACGGACATGAACAGTGCGAACACGGTGAAGTTGACGCCTCCGCGCGTGCCGAGCTCGATGAGGCCGCCTGCATCGGAGTCCGCCGAGTTGCTGCCCACCGCGAACGCGATCGCCAGGATCACCGGGAGCAGGGCGAGAAATCCGATCGAGAGCTGTGTCCGACGTCGCCCGAACTGGCGTCGCAGTTCGGTCCGGAACGGGAGCGTCTTTCCAGCCGAGTAGCCGTCCACTCGTCCATCCGAATGCGCGCTCATGGGGTCTCCTTGGTCGACGCCGCGCTCATGGGGTCTCCTTCCGTCGACGCCGCGGGCAGGGCGTCGTTGTGGACGAGGTCGAGGAACACGTCTTCGAGTCGCGTCGACTGCGAGAGGCCGCGAAGCTGCAGCCCGTCGTCGAACAGCGCCCGGGTGACCCGTGCAGGGTCGAGCGCGCCGAGGTCGACTCGGAGTGTCGTGTCGTCGACGACGGCTGGGTGCAGGTCGAGCCGTTCGAGAACGCGCGCGCCGCGCTCTGCGTCGTCGACGCGCACTTCGGTCTGGCCTTTGGCTTCGGTCAGTTCGCGGACGGTGCCGGAGCTGATGACCGAGCCGCGGTTCATGACCACGACGTGGGTGCATGTCTGTTCGACCTCGGCCAGCAGGTGGCTCGAAACCAGCACGGTACGTCCTGTCTTCGCGTAGTTGATCAGGACGTCACGCATCGTGCGGATCTGGGGCGGATCGAGACCGTTGGTGGGTTCGTCGAGGACCATCAGGTCCGGTAGTCCCAGCATCGCCTGCGCGATGGCCAGACGTTGCCGCATGCCTTGGCTGTAGGACTTCACCTTGCGTTCGATGGCGGCGCCGAGATCGGCGATCTCCAACGCCTCCTCCAGGTGGGCGTCCTCGGGCGGTCTACCGGTCGCCTGCCAGTACAGCCGCAGGTTCTCCTTGCCGCTGAGGTGTGGGAGGAAGCCGGATCCTTCGACGAAGGATCCGAGGCGGGACAACACCGGCGATCCTGGTGACACCTTGTGTCCGAACACCCGGATTTCACCCGCGGTCGGAGTAATGAGACCCATGAGCATGCGCAGTGTCGTCGTCTTGCCTGCCCCGTTCGGACCGAGGAGACCCAGCACCTGGCCCTTCTTCACCTCGAAGCCCACGCCGTTCACGGCTTTGAACCCGTTGGAGTAGGTCTTCTCGAGTCCGGTGATGACAAGAGGTGTCTCGACGAGTGACTCGTCGACCTCGGCGACGATCCTGCGGCGTCCCCGAACGACGTTGACGCCGATCAGCGCGGCCACCGCGAGTGCGATCACACCGATACCGACGAGCGGAGCCGTCGGCACGGAACTGCTGCTCGTCGACGTGCCTTCGACGGACGGGACCGACAGGGTCGGGTCATCGAGGGACACGACGAATTGGGCCGGCTCGAGCGGGACCGCGTAGGCCTGATCGGTCGTCGACACGGAGATCTCGATGTGGTGGCCCTGTGGAACTGCATAGCTGATGCCCGGCAGCGTGACGGTGACGGGGATCGACCCTTCCGTGGCGGTACTCGGCAGTCTCACGGCAGCGACGCCGCCACCGGGAAGCGTGCGGCGACCGTCGGGCGCGACGTCGTAGAGCTTGACGAAGACAACTGCTTCCTGGGGCTGAGCGAATGCACCGATGCGGAGATTCACACGCGACGAGCCTGTGATGTTGAGTGGTTCGGCGAGTGGCGTGCCCTCGAACGTTGCCGACTGACCGGGAATGTCGGCCGACAGCGCAGCACCCGCCGGAGTAGCGGTCAGGGCGGACAGAGCCGAACCGAGACCGGGGACGGACGAGATCGCCGACGGGGATGCGCCCGGTGGCCTCACGATGGTCTGCTCGGCCGGAGGAGGGGCCTGCGCCGAAGGATCCTCCTGCGCGCCGTCCGCGGTGGCCGCGGATTTCGGGGACAGATCGACATCGACGAATTGTGCCGACGACGGCTTCGGGTCGCCCGCGAGGCCTGGGTAGTCCGGGGCGGTCATCCGGCGGTTCCGCGCTCGTTCCTGTTCGACGGCGGATCCTTGTACGGCATAGTTGAACGGTTGTTCGCTGCTCTCGGCGGCGTCCGGGCCGCGGAGCTTCGCGTCGAGGAAGTCCTTCATCGCGTTGTCGGAGCCGCCGTTGGTTCCGCCCCCGTCGTGCCCACCGCCGAACCACCGGACCTCCACGTCACCGCCGGCCTCCGAAATCTGGCGGGCGGTCGTGTCGGCCTGGTCGAGTCCGAACAGCGTGTCCTGCAGACCCTGCACGAGAAGCGTCGGGGCTGTGATGTTCGACGCGACGGCTGTGGGTGAGTGCGCGCTGAGGAGAGCGAGTAGTTCGGGTGTCGGCTCTCCGGTCACCGCAGACTGCGCGTACGCGGCACAGAATTCGGGCGCGAAACGGCCGCAGCCCGTCGAGGTCGCGTCGGCGCCGCCGCTGGTGTCCGGCGGCGGCGTGCTTCCGGCGCCGAAGAACACGCCCGCCCATCCTCGTTTGAGGACACCGGGTCCTCCGTACACGGATCCGGCGGGTGAGTCGATCGCGGCCAGTGAGGCGCGTGCTTCGTCGCTGGTGACGCCGTAGTTGGGGAACAGGGCCTGGCCGAGGTCGTTCCACGTGATGGCTGCGGCGACCGCGTCGATGCGTGGATCGGTTCCGGCGACACTCAGGGCGAGCGCGCCACCGTACGAACCTCCCGCGACACCGACACGTGGATCGCCGGGGCCATCGAGGAGAGTTTCGGGCCGCTCGGCGAGCCAGTCGATCAATGCGCGGCCGTCCGCGACTTCACCGTCCGGGTCGTTGAGGGAAATTGCTCCTCCGCTGTCACCGAAGCCGCGTGCACTGTAGGTGAGCACGAGAAAACCGTCAGCGGCAAGCGAGCGAGCTTGGCCGTCGACCGACAGTTTGTCGCCGCCGAATCCGTGGGCCAGCAACACGGCAGGCGCGGGCGTCACCTCGGGCACGTACAGGCGGGCATCCAGATCGATCGTCTCGGCACTGCCCGGGGCCTCCGGTACGGTGATCCTCGTGTCGAGGGTGGACGCCGCATCCTGGGAGGCGGGGGAGCGGAATACGAAGAAGATCGAGACAGCCAGAACGATCGCAACGAGAAGTACGGCGAACGCGGCGGTTCCGGGCGACCGAAGCGGCCGGGGGATGTGCATGTGAACCAATGTATGTGAGGCGCGAGAGTCGTGTTGTCGGCGAACTCCGCCTCACATCCGGCGGATGCAGATAGGGTCATCGAAACGGGTACGGGGACGGGCAGATCGGCTTGTGATCGACCACGACCGCACCCGTAGAAGCATCGTCGAATGTGTGACAGAACACCTACAACTGGAGGAATGAATGAGTGCCTATCGCACCGTCGTCGTCGGAACCGATGGGTCCGAGTCGTCATTGCGCGCAGTGGAGAAGGCTGCGTCGATCGCCGGCGACGCGGACGCGACGCTGGTGATCGCCTGCGCTTACTATCCGGCCGATCCCAAGGACACAGGCAAGGCAGCCGATGCGTTGCGCGAGGATGCGTACCAGATCACCGGTTCCGCTCCGACGCACGACATCCTCCGGACCGCGCGTGAGCATGCGGTCAAGGCAGGCGCGAAGAACATCGACGAGCGTGCGATCGTCGGCGCCCCCGTCGAGTCCTTGCTTCAGCTGGTCGACGATGTGAAGGCGGATCTGCTCGTCGTCGGAAACCGCGGACTCAATTCGCTGACCGGTCGGTTGCTGGGTTCCGTCCCGTCCGACGCAGCGAGGAAGTCCACCAGCGACGTCCTCATCGTTCACACCGTCAGGTAGACGAGATCACTGTGGCCCGGCGGACTGCCCGCCGGGCCACAGTCGTGCGGTCAGGTACTGCGTGGGTCAGTGGACGAGGGCCTCGAACGGTGCGAGCGAGCGGAGTTCGACGGGCAGCGGACGGCTGTGCACGACACCCAGACGCTGCGTCGCGCGCGTCAGAGCGACGTAGAGATCACTCATGCCCATGGGGGATTCGTCGATGATGTCCGAGGGCTCGACGATGAGAACCGAGTCGAATTCCAGTCCCTTCGCGTCCTTGACCGTCGACACCGTCACGGTGTCCGATCTCAGATGCGCGAACGTGTCGACTCTGTCGTGGGGTGCCAGCACGACGCTGATGCCTGGGCGTGGGTGCTCGGCAAGACGCTGTTCGACGGTGCGCGGCAACGAGGTCTCGGCGACTTCCTGCGCCCACGGCACATTGCCGGAATCTCGTACCGATCGTGGCACCGACTGAACCGGGTCGATGGCCGCGAGAACGTCACGGGCGACGGTCATGATTTCCGACGGCGTTCGGTAGTTGACCGTCAGCTCCGTCTTCTTCCACCGCTGTGCGACATACGGTTCCAGTACTCGAGCCCACGACGTGGTACCGGCGGGGTCGCCGGTCTGAGCTACGTCTCCGACGAGGGTCATCCACCGATTCGGTATGCGCCGCATGACCATTCGCCACGCCATGTCGGACAGTTCCTGAGCCTCGTCGACGATGACGTGCCCGTACGTCCAGGTGCGGTCACCGGCGGCGCGTTCGGCCGTGGTGAGACGTGCCCCGGAGTCCTGTCGGCTGGCGAGCTGACTCGCGTCGATCAGGTCGTATGCCATCAGAATTTCGGGGTCGAGCTCGTCTTCGAGATCCTGCGGTGCGGACCCTGTGAGGATGTCCAGTGCTCCCTGCGCGTCGGCGATTTGGTTGCGCCACTGACGATTTGCTTGTTCGCGTTCCGCGTTGTCGTCGATGCCGAGCAATTCGGCGAGTTCGTCCAGCAACGGTGCGTCGGCGGACGAGAATCCGCGTCCGCGTCGGACCAATGCGTCACGCTCCGCGGGGGTGAGGTCCGGCGCAGCCGACGCGATCCGGTCCGGGGAAGCGAACAGGTCTCGGAGTACTTGCTGGGGAGTGAGATCCGGCCACAGCTCGTCGATCGCCGCCATGACGTCGGCGTCTTCCTTCATCTCGTCCCGCATGTCGGCGATGTCGTCCCGGCTGAGAAGGCTGCCACCGTCGACCACGTTCTCACCCAACTTCGCCGCCAGTTGTTGTGCGAGCCCGTCCACGACGGACGCCACGAACAGCGGCCGCGCCAGGTTGTGGGGCCGCCGCGACGATCTGGCCCGGCCCCGAGCACGGGTGACGATCTTGCGGTCGAGGGTGATGTCGTAGGTGTCGAAACGCAGTCGCTTCGGTTCCGACGGCACCTCTTGGCGATCGCGTACCGCCTTGGTGAGCACCGCGACCATCGACGTCGATCCCTTGACCTGTGCAGCGAGTGTGGAGTCCTCGAGCGTCGCCCGCACCCCCGGGTAGAGGTTGCCGATGGTGGAGAGCAGCACTCCGGTCTCGCCGAGCGAGGGGAGTACTTGGCCGATGTAGTCCAGGAATGTGGCGTTCGGCCCGATGATCAGCACACCGCTCTTGGCGAGCTGCTGACGATAGGTGTAGAGCAAGTACGCGGCACGGTGAAGTGCCACGGCGGTCTTACCGGTACCGGGCCCTCCCTGCACCACCAGCACACTGCGGTGCTCGGAGCGAATGATGGCGTCCTGTTCGCTCTGAATCGTCTCGACGATGTCGTTCATCTGCCCCGTGCGGGCCGCGTCCAGAGCCGACAACAACGCGCTCTCGCCGGCGACACCGGTGGAATCGGAACTCAGGCCGACTTCCTGCGCGGCGGCGAGATCGAGGTACTCGTCGGCCAAAGACGTGACCCGACGACTCCTCGTACGGATGTGGCGCCGACGAAGCACGTTCTCCGGCGCAGCAGGCGTGGCGAGGTAGAACGGGCGGGCCATGGGCGCACGCCAGTCGAGCAGCAGGGTTTCGTAGTCGTTGGCCTCGTCGAGAATCCCGACACGGCCGACGTAGCGGACCGGCGAGTCGTCACCGTCGGTGGACAGGTCGATCCGTCCGAAGCACAGGCCGTTCTCGGCGGCGTCGTACTTCGCGATGTCGTCGGTGTAGAGATGCGTGAACGATTCCCGTTCACTTCGCGCCTGCGGTGTGCCCCCGGTTTCGAGCAAGACGGTGCTGAGCCGATTCTGCGCGTACTTCCGTAGGGCGTCGAGTTGGTCGTAGAGCATTGTGACGTAGGACTGCTCGCGATCCTGGTCGGTCACGTGCTGATCGCTGGTGACCGAAAGGCCGTCGTCCGGCAAAGGTTCTCCTCGGGAGTTCGGCGAATAGATGCGCGAAAATCGCCCAAGTAGTCTACGACGAACGAGAGCCCCACCGCAGAACAGCTGCTCGCGGATGGGGCTCTCGGGTCGGTTCGACCTACTTGGAGTACTTCTGCACGCGCTTGTCGAGCTCCTTGCGCGCCTTCTCGACCTTCTTGTCCAGCTTCGCGCGAGCCTTCTCGGTTGCCTTGTCGAACTCACGGCTCTGCTTCTCCGCGCGCTTGCGTGCCCGGTTGCTCAGGGTTTCCGTGCGGTCCGCAACCAGCTCCGCCAGTTTGCTTCCGCGTTCCTGAGCGACGTCGGCGAACTCCGCCGCACGCGCCGACGCCACGTCGGCCCATTTTCCGCTTCGGTCCTGGGCGGCATCGACGAGGTCTGCACCGCGATCGGCGGCGGTCTCGGCCCACTTGGAGCCGCGCTTCTGAGCCAGCTCGGCCAGCTCTGCGCCGCGGTCCGCGGCTTCCTCGGCCAGCTGCGAACCACGCTTCTGTGCCTTCTTCGCGAGTTTCGAGCCACGCTTCTGAGCGAGTTCGGTCAGTTCCTCGCTGCGATCGGCGGCGGTCTCGGCCCACTTGGAACCGCGCTTCTGCGCGACCTTCGCCAGATCCTGTCCACGATCGGCTGCTTCCTCGGCGAGCTTCGAGCCGCGCTTCTGCGCGACCTCGGCGAGGTCGTGGCCCCGATCTGCGGCCTTGTGGGCCCATCGTGAGATGACCGGCTGGGCGGCGTCGGCGAAGTCGGATCCCTTGTCCGCCGCGACGTCGGCCCAGTGCGACACGACGGGCTGTGCTGCCTCGGCGAGATCGGAACTCTTCTCGGCAGCGACGTCGGCCCACTTCGAGACGACCGGCTGTGCTGCCTCGGCGAGGTCCGCGCTACGGCTCGCAGCCACCGACGCGATCTCGCGGATGCGGCCGGTGGCGGCACCGAGGTGGTCGGCGGTGTCGTGAGTCCCCGGCAATGCCGAGACGACGGATTCCTGCGCCTTGCGTGCAGCCCTACGTCCACGCCATGCGAGGGACGGCTTGCCCTCGGTGTCGACGGCGGCGATCAGAAGACCACCGAGCAAGCTGACGTTCTTGAAGAACTGGGTGCGCTGTGCGGCCTTCGCGGCGGGATCGGTCTCGTTCCAGAAGGCGTGGCCCGCGACAGTGGTGGGCACGAGGCTGCCTGCCAGAGCGAGCGACGCGATCCGCGGGGCCTTGCCCGTCGCCAGGAGGATTCCACCGCCGACCTGAATCGCGCCGTTGATGCGGACGAGGGTCTCGGGATCGCTCGGCACGTTCGATGTGACGCTGTCAGGAAGTGTGTCCTGCCCCTGCTCGATCAGGGGTGCCGCAACCTTCGCCTTCCCGGCGGGGTTACGCAGCGCGTCGATCCCTCCGGCGATGAAGATGGTCGACATCAGCGGACGAGCGATACGGCGGACCAGCATTGACAGCCTCCTGGATGGGTCGATGAACGTCGATGTTCGACGCGGACACCCCTCCGAGGACAGGTGCCTGCGCCGCTCCACCGTATCCATACCCGGGGTTCGGGCATCTCAAGCGCGCCGAGAAGATCACCAGCCGCGCGAGCGCCACTCGTCCAGCGATCCACGCTCGGCGCCGAGCGTGGTGTCCTTGCCGTGCCCTGGATAGACGACGGTGTCGTCCCCGTACTCGTCGAACAGTTTCGACGAGACGTCGTCGAGCAACTGCGTGAAATCCTCGGGTGTGGAGGTCTTTCCGACACCGCCGGGGAACAACGAGTCGCCGGTGAAGAGATGCGTGACACCGGACTTGCCGTCCGTGAGAGCGAGCGCGATGGACCCGGGTGTGTGACCACGCAGGTGAATCGCTTTCAGTGTGAGGCTGCCCACCTCGATGGTGTCGCCGTCGGCCAACAGGCGGTCCGGGGTGACCGGCAGCGGTTCCGCATCCAAGGTGTGTGCAGCCGTGGGCGACGCCGTTCCGCCTGCGATGTCCTCGAGCGCCTGCCAGTGATCCGCATGCTGGTGAGTCGTGACGATCAAGCTCAGGGTCGGCGCGTTCTCGTCGATGAGCTGTGACAGGCGCTCGGCCTCGTTGGCGGCGTCGATGAGAAGCGACTCGCCGCTGGTGGAACAAACGACGAGGTAGGAGTTGTTGTCCATCGGGCCGACCGACATCTTCGTGATCGTGCCGCCGGAGATCTGCCGTCGCTGAGGCGTCGATCCCGGGGAAACCGCGCCGGTGTACTGGTCGTCGATGACCATGAGGTGCTCGTCCATTGCGAGGAGGCTACCGTCGGCGCGAGCACGTTGCCTGTTCGACCCTGTGTAAGTCCTGGGCCTTGCGTAGCCACCGAGTGCTGCGGCGCCGAGCAAACGTGTCGGTGGGTCGGCCTAGCATTGCTCGTGCGTGAACTGGATCTTCACGTGTGCATCACAACAGCATCGGTTGGATCGGTTCGGTCGGTGGTACCCGAGAGTCGTCGGTATCGGCGTCCGATGTTCGAAGACTTCCGAAAAGAAGGGAAAATTGTGGCGGATCGCCTGGTCGTTCGAGGTGCGCGGGAACACAACCTGCGGGGGGTCGATATCGACCTGCCGCGCAACAGTCTCGTGGTCTTCACCGGGCTCTCGGGTTCGGGTAAGTCGTCGCTGGCGTTCGACACCATTTTCGCGGAAGGTCAGCGACGCTACGTCGAATCGCTGTCTGCCTATGCCCGTCAGTTCCTCGGTCAGATGGACAAGCCGGACGTCGATTTCATCGAGGGTCTGTCGCCCGCGGTGTCCATCGATCAGAAGTCGACCAACCGCAACCCGCGCTCGACCGTCGGCACCATCACCGAGGTGTACGACTATCTACGTCTGCTCTTCGCGCGCGCCGGCACGGCTCACTGCCCGGTGTGTGGGGAGAAGATCGCCAAGCAGACACCTCAGCAAATCGTGGACCAGGTGCTCGCGATGGAGGAGGGCATCAAGTTCCAGGTGCTCGCTCCGGTTGTCCGTACCCGCAAGGGCGAATTCGTCGACCTGTTCGAGTCGCTGAACACTCAGGGCTACTCGCGAGTCCGCGTCGACGGCGTGGTGCACCAGTTGACCGATCCCCCCAAGCTCAAGAAGCAGGAAAAGCACGACATCGAGGTCGTGGTCGACCGCCTCACGGTGAAAGCCAGTTCGAAGCAGCGGTTGACGGACTCGGTCGAGACGGCGCTACGCCTCGCCGACGGGATCGTCGTCCTGGATTTCGTCGACATCGACGAGAACTCGCCCGATCGCGAGCGTCGCTTCTCCGAGAAATTGGCCTGCCCCAACGCGCATCCGCTGTCGATCGATGATCTCGAGCCCCGGTCGTTCTCGTTCAACTCGCCCTACGGCGCGTGTTCGGAGTGCCTCGGGCTCGGTGTGCGCAAGGAGGTCGACCCGGATCTGGTGGTACCGGACCCGGATCTGTCCTTGGCCGACGGTGCCATTGCGCCGTGGTCGATGGGCCAGACATCGGAGTACTTCGGTCGGCTGCTGTCCGGGTTGTCGGACGCAATGGGCTTCGACCTGGACGCGCCCTGGAACAAGCTGCCCGCGAAGGTGAAGCGCGCTGTCCTGGAGGGCAGCGAGCACCAAGTGCACGTCAAGTACAAGAACCGGTACGGGCGTACCCGTTCTTACTACGCGGAGTTCGAGGGCGTCATGCCCTTCCTGCATCGCCGGCTGGAACAGACAGAATCCGAGCAGATGAAGGAACGCTACGACGGGTACATGCGTGACGTCCCGTGCCCGGCGTGCGGTGGCGATCGTCTTCGGCCGGAAATCCTCTCGGTCACCATCGAGGCCGGGGGATTCGGGGCGAAGTCCATCGCCGACGTCTGCCGTCTGTCCATTTCCGACACCGCCGACTTCCTGAACAGCCTCACCCTCGGGGCCAAGGAAGAGGCCATTGCAGGTCAGGTCCTTCGGGAGGTCCAGGCCAGGCTCGGGTTCCTGCTCGACGTCGGCCTCGAATACCTCTCGCTGTCCCGCGCAGCCGGTTCCCTCTCCGGCGGAGAGGCTCAACGCATCAGGCTCGCCACGCAGATCGGATCCGGTCTCGTCGGCGTCCTGTACGTCCTCGACGAGCCGTCCATCGGCCTGCACCAACGGGACAACCGTCGACTCATCGACACCCTCACACGACTACGAGATCTCGGGAACACCCTGATCGTCGTCGAGCACGACGAGGACACCATCCGTACGTCCGACTGGGTCGTCGACATCGGACCGCAGGCGGGCGAGCACGGCGGACGCGTCGTACACAGCGGGTCCTACCAGGACCTGCTGAAGAACGAGGAGTCCCTGACGGGTGCCTACCTCGCGGGTCGCCTCGAGATCCCGCTGCCCGACCTCCGGCGTGTGGTGGACAAGAAGCGTCAGGTCACCGTCGTCGGTGCTCGCGAGCACAACCTCAAGGGAATCGACGTCAGTTTCCCGCTCGGTGTGCTCACCTCGGTCACCGGCGTGTCGGGATCGGGAAAGTCGACGCTCGTGAACGACATTCTCGCGACGGTCATGGCGAACAAGCTCAACGGTGCTCGACAGGTCCCCGGACGGCACACGCGAATCAACGGACTCGACCAGCTGGACAAGCTGGTGCGCGTCGACCAGTCGCCCATCGGGCGTACGCCGCGCTCCAACGCGGCCACGTACACCGGTGTGTTCGACAAGATCCGAACGTTGTTCGCGGCCACCACCGAGGCGAAGGTGCGCGGGTACCAACCAGGCCGATTCTCGTTCAACGTCAAGGGCGGTCGGTGCGAGGCATGCTCGGGCGACGGCACGCTGAAGATCGAGATGAACTTCCTTCCCGACGTGTACGTCCCGTGCGAGGTGTGCAACGGAGCTCGCTACAACCGCGAGACACTCGAAGTGCACTACAAGGGAAAGACCATCTCCGAGGTACTGGACATGCCGATCGAAGAGGCAGCCGAGTTCTTCGAGCCCATCACGTCCATCCACCGTTACCTCAAGACCTTGGTCGAGGTCGGCCTCGGTTACGTCCGGCTCGGTCAGCCGGCGACCACGCTGTCCGGTGGTGAAGCGCAGCGAGTGAAGCTGGCGTCCGAGCTGCAGAAACGCTCCACCGGTCGGACCGTCTACATTCTCGACGAACCGACGACCGGCCTGCATTTCGAGGACATCCGCAAACTGCTCGGCGTCGTCAACGGACTGGTGGACAAAGGCAACACCGTCATCGTCATCGAGCACAATCTCGACGTCATCAAGGTGTCGGACTGGATCATCGACATGGGTCCGGAAGGCGGTTCCGGCGGAGGCACCGTCGTGGCCCAGGGCAACCCCGAAGAGGTCGCTGCAGTGCCGGAGAGCTACACCGGCAAGTTCCTGCAGGAGGCTCTCACCCGCGAGCCTGTGAAGGAAACCAAGAAGGCACCGGTCAAGAAGCGGCGTCCCCGCAAAGCCGCAGCCGTCTGACCTCCCCGACCGTCTCTGCACCGAACGTCACATTCGCTCCGGTTCTTCCCGCTCTTTCCGGAGCGAATGTGCCGTTCAGTCACTTCAAGTGACCGAACGGCACATTCGGTCCCTCCAAGTGACCAGACGGCACGTTCAGTCCCTTCAAGTGACCAGACGGCACGTTCAGTCCCTTCAAGTGACCAGACGGCACGTTCGGTCCGACAGGGGAGCGGGTGATCAGTACACCGGCCCCGTGTATTTCTCGCCGGGACCCTTGCCGGGCTCGTCGGGGTAGGCGGAGTTTTCGCGGAAGGCTTTCTGCAGTGCCTGGAGTCCTTCGCGGATGGGGCCTGCGTGGGGTCCGAGGTATTCGACCGAGGAGGTGACGAGTCCTGCGAGGGCGGTGATGACTCGTCGGGCTTCGTCGAGGTCGAGGTGGGGGCTGGAGGAAGGGTCGGCTTCGGACAGTCCGAGTTTTTCGGCTGCGGAGCTCATCAGCATCACGGCGGCGCGGCTGATCACCTCGACGGCGGGGACGTCGGCGAGTTCGCGGACGTCCGGCTCGTCGGCATGTTCGGGGTTGCTCATGTCTACGAGGATGTCACGGCGATGGTGAACAGCGTCCGCCAGCGCCGATTCGGCGAACAGCCTGGTCGGCTGGTACAGTTCTTCAACGACCGTCTTCGACGCGTTCTCCAGCTGGGGATTGTTACTCGAAGGCAGCAAGTGGAGCCCGACTCCCACCGGCTTTCAGCTCAGGTTGATTCCGGTCCGGTCACTCGGACAGGCGCCGTAGAGGCGCAGTGCCGAGCTTCCTCGCGAGAGGGGATGTGCATCGCGTGCGGTGTTCGTCCGGCCGGTCGACTTCGGGCCCTGCTTCAGCGGAAATGCTGAGCAGGGTTTTTGCGTTGTACGGGTCAGTGCCGCAAGGCATGGACGTCCCGGCGGCGCCGTCGTCGTAGGACAAGCGGGCAGGCGGGCTGTGCCAGGCGGTCGGCTCGACCCCACATCGCACTACCTAGGAGGCCCCATCAGCACTGAGACTCGCATTAACGACAACATCCGTGTTCGCGAGGTTCGTCTAGTCGGACCGGGCGGTGAACAGGTTGGCATCGTGCGTGTTGAAGATGCACTCCGCTTGGCTCTCGAAGCCGATCTCGATCTCGTAGAAGTGGCTCCCGACGCTCGTCCGCCGGTCTGCAAGATCATGGACTACGGGAAGTTCAAGTACGAGGCAGCACAGAAGGCGCGTGAATCGCGCAAGAACCAGACTCTGACGGTGATCAAGGAGCAGAAGCTCCGCCCGAAGATCGACGCACACGACTACGAGACCAAGAAGCGAAACGTCGTTCGCTTCCTCGAAGCCGGCTCGAAGGTCAAGGTCACCATCATGTTCCGCGGACGCGAGCAGTCGCGTCCCGAGCTCGGCTTCCGCCTGCTCCAGCGTTTGGGAGCGGATGTAGCTGATCTCGGCTTCGTGGAAACGTCCGCGAAGCAGGACGGACGCAACATGACGATGGTCCTTGCCCCTCACAAGGGTGCCAAGACTCGCGTCAAGGCGCAGGAGAGCGCGGCAGCTCCGCCGGCTCAGCGTGCGGCAGCTCCGGCTCCGGCCGCCGAGCCCGCACCTGCCGAGCCTGCAGCGGGAGATGCTCCGGCTGCGGCGACGCCGCCGAGCTCCTGAACCAAGCACGACCAGTAAGACGATCCGTGCCGGTGATCACCGGCACGGATCGTGCCGAGCAAGACCGAAGAGCAACACAGAACTGAGGACTCCATGCCCAAGCAGAAGACCCACAGTGGCGCCAAGAAGCGATTCAAGGTGTCCGGCAGCGGCAAGATCCTGCGTCAGAAGGCCGGCCGTCGCCACCTGCTGGAGCACAAGGCCACCAAGGTGACCCGCCGTCTCGACGGCGTTGCAGTCGTCACGAAGGCTGACGAGCCGCGGATCAAGCGCCTGCTCGGCATCTGATCTGGACTTCGTAGTCGGCGCACTTCGCCGGCGTCATCCCATACCATTCGGGGTTGTGTGACTAGCCCCCAGATCGACAGGATTTACCAGTGGCACGCGTAAAAAGGGCGGTCAACGCCCAGAAGAAGCGCCGTTCGATTCTCGAAGCGTCCAAGGGCTACCGCGGACAGCGCTCACGTCTGTACACCAAGGCCAAGGAGCAGCAGCTCCACTCGCTCACCTACGCATACCGCGACCGCAAGGCTCGCAAGGGTGACTTCCGCAAGCTGTGGATCACGCGTATCAACGCTGCAGCTCGCGCCAACGACATCACGTACAACCGCTTCGTTCAGGGTCTGAAGGCCGCAGGCGTCGAGGTCGATCGCAAGATCCTCGCCGAGCTCGCAGTCTCGGACGCTGCTGCATTCGCTTCCTTGGTGGATATCGCCAAGGCTGCACTGCCTGCCGACGTCAACGCTCCTGCCGGAGAAGCAGCCTGAGTAGGTTGACGCACGACGATCTCGATCCGAAACGACCCGTGGACACGCTCACCGAGCGAACGCCACGGGTCGTTTCGGCTGTGAAGCTCCTTCGCGCCTCCGAGCGAAAGAAGACGGGTCTTTTCCTCGCCGAGGGCACCAACTCCGTCGCCGAGGCGTTGCACGCCGGCGTCGCGCGCGAGGTGTTCTTTCGCGAGGACTCGGCAGACCGCAACGGTGTCGTGCTCGACCTCGCGCGCACGACGGGCGTTCCGGTTCACGCGATCACCGAACGCGCCGCCAAGGGCCTGTCGGACACGGTGACTCCGCCTGGGGTGGTTGCGGTGTGCCGCACCGTCGATGTGGATGTCCGGGTGGCTCTCGCCGGAACCCCGCAGCTGGTGGCTGTTCCTGTGGAGGTGTCCGAACCGGGCAACGCCGGAACTGTCATACGGGTCGCCGACGCAGTGGGTGCGGACTCGGTGATTCTGCTCGGAGATGCCGTCGATCCGCACAACGGCAAGTGCGTTCGTGCGTCGGCGGGCAGTGTGTTCCATCTCCCGATCGCTCGCGAGCGGTCGGTGAACGTCGGGCTCGATGCGCTGCGTGCGGCCGGCGTCACGATTCTCGCGACGGCAGCCGACGGTGATGTGGACCTCGACGATGCGGACGAGCTCCTGAGCCGACCGACGGCGTGGTTGTTCGGCAACGAAGCGCACGGGTTGGCACCCGCGGTTGCAGCGGCTGCGGACCATCGCGTCAGAATTCCGATTCACGGCCGAGCCGAAAGCCTGAACCTGGCGACGGCGGCGGCGATCTGCCTCTACGCTAGCGCGCGAGCTCAGCGCAGGTCCGGGCATAAATGACTTTGTCGCTCGCCTAGAATCGTCCTTCAGGGACATCAATCCACACCATCAAGGAGTTGCAGCACTCGTGGCGAAGAAAGAAGCCGACAACGCCCAGCCGGTAGATCCGAGCGTGCTCGAGCCGGCTGCGCTCGATGCCGCCGCCGACGGGGCCGAGAAGGCTTTTGCCGCTGCTCGTGATCTGGACGAGTTGACGCAGGTGAAGATCGAGCACATCGGCAACCGGGCGCCGCTCGCGTTGGCGCAGCGTGCTCTGGGATCGATCCCGGGTGATCGGAAGGCCGATGCCGGTAAGCGAGTGAAGGTCGCGCGCGATCGCGTACAGAAGGCTTTCGATGCTCGCCGCGAGGTTCTGCTCGCCGAGCGCGATGCCGCGATCCTCGTCGCCGAGACCATCGACGTGACCCTGCCGTCGACGCGTCGTCCGGTCGGTGCTCGGCACCCGATCACGATCATTGCCGATCAAGTTGCCGACGTGTTCGTTGCGATGGGGTGGGAGGTCGAGGAAGGCCCGGAGGTCGAGACCGAGCATTTCAATTTCGACGCCTTGAACTTCTTGCCGGACCATCCTGCTCGAACGATGCAGGACACGTTCCACATCGCACCGGAGGGGTCGCGCCAGGTTCTTCGTACGCATACGTCGCCGGTGCAGGTGCGGTCGATGTTGTCGCGTGAGGTGCCCATCTACGTCGTCTGCCCTGGGCGGACGTTCCGCACCGACGAACTGGACACAACGCATACCCCGGTGTTCCATCAGGTCGAGGGCCTCGCAATCGACAAGGGTCTGACGATGGCGAACCTACGCGGCACGCTCGATGCTTTCGCTCGGGCGCTGTTCGGCGAGGAGACTCGTACTCGTATGCGGCCCAACTACTTTCCGTTCACCGAGCCGTCCGCCGAGGTCGATGTCTGGTTCCCGAAGAAGAAGGGCGGGCCGGGCTGGGTCGAGTGGGGCGGCTGCGGAATGGTCAACCCGAAGGTGCTGCGGGCCAGCGGTATCGACCCGGAGGTGTACTCGGGCTTCGCCTTCGGTATGGGTCTGGAGCGAACGCTGCAGTTCCGCAACGACATTCCCGACATGCGGGACATCGTCGAGGGTGACATTCGTTTCACCATCCCCTTCGGCGTCGACGCCTGATCTCGAGAACTGCCCTTACCGAGTTTCGATCCGTAGAAAGAGCTGAGCAGACGTGCGAGTTCCACAATCCTGGCTGACCGAGGTTCTGCAGCGCACCGCGCCGCAGTGGAAGGTGACCCCCGAAGAACTCGACGAAGGCTTCGTTCGCGTCGGCTTCGAGGTCGAGGAGTTGGAATCGCTGGACAACGTCACCGGTCCACTCGTGGTCGGTCGTGTCTCGTCGATCGAGGAGTTGACGGAGTTCAAGAAGCCGATTCGGTTCTGTCATGTCGACGTCGGCGCCGAGGAACTGCAGGAAATCGTCTGCGGTGCACGGAACTTCGCCGAAGGCGACCTTATCGTCGCAGCCCTGCCGGGAAGTGTGCTGCCCGGAGGATTCGCGATCGCGGCCCGTAAGACGTACGGCAAGACGTCCAACGGCATGATCTGTTCGACGGCGGAACTCGGGTTGGGGCGTGACTCGTCGGGAATCCTGGTGTTGCCGGAAGGCACCGCAGCTCCCGGTGACGACGCCAAGGCCGTGCTGGGGCTCGACGACGCGGTGATCGAGTTGAACGTGACACCCGACCGCGGATACGCCTTCTCCGTCCGAGGGCTGGCTCGGGAGCTCGCGAGCAGCTTCGATCTGGAGTTCGCGGATCCAGCAGCTGGGCCGGTACAGAACAACGAGGCCGATACGTGGCCCACTACGGTCGAGGCCGATTCCGGGGCGACCCGATTCGCGCTGCGCAAGGTCAGCGGCATCGATCCGAACGCGACGACTCCGTGGTGGTTGCAGCGCAGGCTGCTGCTGGCGGGCATCAGGCCGATCTCGGCTGCGGTGGACGTCACCAACTACGTGCTGCACGAGTTGGGTCAGCCGCTGCATGCGTTCGACGCGAACAAGCTGAGCGGCGGAATCGTCGTCCGGCGGGCCGAGGCAGGGGAGAAGCTGACCACGCTCGACGACGTGAAGCGCACTCTCGACGCCGAGGACGTCGTGATTGCCGACGATTCAGGTGCGATTTCTCTTGCAGGTGTCATGGGTGGTGCGTCCACAGAGGTCGACGACAATACTGTCGACGTGATTCTCGAGGCAGCGACGTTCGATCCTCTCGCGGTGTTCCGTACGGGTCGCAGGCACAAACTGTCCAGTGAAGCGAGCAAGCGCTTCGAGCGCACTGTCGACTCGGCGCTGCCCGTGGCTGCGTTGGATCGTGCGGCGCAGTTGCTCGTCGAGATCGCCGGAGGTCGCGTCGAGTCGGTGTTGACCGATATCGGGGAGCCGCACACGTTCGACGCCGTTCGTATGGATCTCGATCTACCTGATCGTGTCGCTGGGGTCGCGTACCCGAACGGCACGGCCGCTCGACGTCTGACCCAGATCGGGTGCGATGTCGAGGTCGGTGTCAGCGCGTCGGGCCACGGCGAGCTGGTCGTGACTCCGCCGACGTGGCGTCCGGACCTGCAGCAACCTGCCGATCTCGTCGAGGAGGTCCTGCGTCTGGAGGGGCTGGAGCAGATCCCGTCGGTGCTCCCGACGGCTCCGGCCGGGCGCGGTCTGACGGCCACTCAGAAGCGCAAACGCGCTGTCGGCAAGTCGCTCGCGTTCGCCGGCTTCGTCGAGGTGCTGCCGACGGTCTTCCTGCCGACCGGGGTGTTCGACACGTGGGGACTGCCCGCCGACGATGTTCGTCGCCGGACCACCTCGGTTCTGAACCCGCTGGAAGCGGACCGTCCCGAGCTCGCGACGACGGTGTTGCCCGGCTTGTTGGAGATATTGGCGCGCAACGTCAACCGTGGGCAGCGGGATCTGGCGTTGTTCGGCATCGCTCAGGTCGTTCGCCCCGGTGATCACACGGTTCCGGTCGATGCGCTAGCGGTGCACGCGCGTCCGAGCGACGAGGAGATCGCTCACTTGCGCGGGTCGCTTCCGGACCAGCCTGTGTTCGTCGGTGCTGTGCTGACCGGCCAGCGCGATCCTTCGGGTCCGTGGGGACCGGGGCGCGCAGCCGATGCGTCCGACGCGTTCGCGGCGGCTCGGACGGTCGCGGCGGCCGCCGGTGTGCAGTTGGAGTTCCGTGCGGCGCAGCACCTTCCGTGGCATCCCGGTCGCTGTGCTGAACTACTGGTCGACGGCGTTGTGGTGGGGCATGCGGGTGAGTTGCATCCAGCGGTGCTCGAACGAGCGGACCTGCCGGCGCGCACGTGTGCTGTCGAGTTGAATCTCGATGCTCTCCCGATCGTCGAGTCTCTTCCGGCTCCGATCGTGTCGCCGTTCCCTGCGGTTCTTCAGGATGTCGCCGTGGTCGTCGAGCGATCGGTCCCGTCGGCCGATGTCGAAGCTGCGCTGCGCGCAGGTGCGGGTGACCTTCTCGAGAGCATCAGACTGTTCGACGTGTTCGAAGGTGAGCAGGTCGGTGCGGACCGGAAGTCCTTGGCATTTGCGTTGGTGTTCCGCGGTAGCGACGGAACGTTGACCGAAGCGCAGGCCACCGAGGCGCGCGACGCTGCCGTCGCCGCTGCGAAGAATGCAGTCGGGGCCGAACTGCGAGGCTGAGCGGTGTCGAGTCCGTAGCCTGGTGTCGTACGACTTTCCTACTGCTCAGGAGGAAGTATGACCACGGACGATCGAACCGACGTAGCGGTACTGCGCGAGGTGCTCGCCGCGGTGGGCGGGCGCCCGGCACTTGGACCCGTCCACGCGGCGGCGTCGGCGCTGCTGGCGGAACTGGATACAGCGAACACGGACCCGTCGACGGTTCCGCCCGGTGACATTCCCGACGTGGATGTCCCGCACACGACGAAGCCTCACATCGACCAGCCGTTGGGGGATCCACAGGAATCGAGCCCGCGGTACGACCCGACCGGTCCCGGAGATTCTCCGCTGGGCGGGACTCCGACGGAGATTCCTCGGCCGGGCGTCATCGACGCCGAGCTGGTGGACGACAGCGCTATCGACGGCGCCATCGGCGGGGGCGTGAGTTCTGGTTTCTCCAACCACGATTCGCCGACGGGTTTCACCGATCAGGGTGTCCCGACATGGGACAGTGTTCGAGACAAGGTCGAGAGTCGTTCGACGACGGCGTTGGGTCGCGAGGAGTTGGATCACGGGACGCCTGCGGGTCGCACGCTCGACGAGCAGTGGAACGAGCGTGAGGCTGCGGGTCGGAAGAAGCTGGACGAGATCCGGCGGTCCATGAAGGACGGGTGACCCCGCTCCTGAATGAGCTTGCACGGTGATGCATAATCATCGTATGAACGATCGGAATGGTGCGCCTCTGCGGATTGCCGTCGCGGGCGCCAGTGGATACGCAGGCGGCGAGATTCTGCGACTGTTGCTCGGTCATCCGGGCGTGCAGTCGGGACGTATCGTCATCGGATCTCTCACCGCGGGTGGCAATGCGGGCGCCTCGCTGGGCGAGTTCCACCCGCACCTGCTTCCCCTCGCGGACCGCGTTCTCGGTGAGACCACGCTGTCGGAACTCGAAGGACACGACGTCGTCTTCCTGGGCTTGCCGCACGGCAAGTCCGCGGAGATCGCGCAACAACTTCCTAAGTCCGTCGTGATCATCGACTGTGGCGCAGATTTCCGGTTGTCCGACGCCTCGGCCTGGGAGAAGTACTACAAGTCGCCGCACGCGGGCACGTGGCCGTACGGGTTGCCCGAGCTTCCCGGCCATCGCGAGAAGCTGATCGGAGCTACCCGGATCGCAGTGCCGGGGTGCTATCCGACGGTGTCGAGTCTTGCGCTCGCCCCTGCGGTGGCGGCGGGGATCGTCGAGCCGCGGGTGAACGTGGTGGCTGTCAGCGGCTCGTCGGGTGCGGGCCGTGCCCCCAAGGCGGATCTGCTCGGGTCGGAAGTGATGGGATCGGTTCGGGCGTACGGCGTGGCGGGTGCGCACCGGCACAATCCCGAGATCGTGCAGAACCTGTCGGCGCTGTCGCCGGAGCCGGTGTCCGTGTCGTTCACGCCCGTCCTGGCGCCGATGCCGCGGGGAATTCTGGCCACGTGCACCGCGCGGACCACGGCGACCGAGGCGCAGGCCGTCGAGGTGTACGAGAAGGCTTATGCTGCAGAGCCGTTCGTCCATGTGCTCTCGTCGGGGAGGTTGCCGCAAACGGGCGCGGTGATCGGATCCAACGCGGTGCAGCTCAGTGTGTCGGTGGACGCCGACGCCGGGCTGCTCGTCGTCATCGCTGCCATCGACAATCTGACCAAGGGGACGGCAGGCGCTGCGGTCCAATCCATGAATCTGGCTCTCGGACTGCCCGAGACCGACGGACTTTCGACTGTAGGAGTCGCACCGTGAGCAGTTCTACCGAAGCGGCGGAGCCTCAGGGCAAGCTTGTCCGGAATCAGGGTGTCACTGCGCCCGCCGGATTCAAGGGTGCCGGTATCGCGGCGGGTATCAAAGTCAGTGGCAAGTCCGACCTCGCGCTCGTGTTCAACGAAGGGCCCGACACGGCTGCGGCGGGTGTCTTCACGCGAAACAAGGTGAAGGCTGCCCCGGTGCTGTGGTCCCAGCAGGTGCTGACCGCGGGCAAGCTCCGTGCGGTGATTCTCAATTCCGGTGGGGCCAATGCCTGTACCGGCGCGGGCGGATTCCAGGACACGCACCGGACGGCCGAAGAGGTCGCGTCGGCGTTGAGCAATTGGGGTACCGAGACCGGTGCCGGTGAAGTCGCGGTGTGTTCGACGGGTCTGATCGGCGATCGGTTGCCGATGGACAAGTTGATTGCCGGTGTCACCGACGTGGTGCACGAGTTGGCGGGCGGTATCTCGGGCGGAACGGATGCCGCGTACGCGATCATGACAACCGATACGGTGCCCAAGCAGGCTGCCTTCCATCACGTCGACAAATGGAACGTCGGCGGAATGGCCAAGGGCGCGGGCATGCTTGCTCCTTCCCTGGCGACGATGCTCAGTGTTGTCACCACCGATGCCGTCGCAACGGCCGAGCAGTTGGACACCGCGTTGCGGAACGCGACCCGACTGTCCTACGACCGCCTCGATGTCGACGGGGCCACCTCCACCAACGACACAGTTCTGCTGCTCTCGTCGGGAGCCAGTGGTGTCGCGCCGAGCCAGGACGCACTGAACGCTGCGGTACTGGCGGTGTGCGACGATCTGGCCGATCAGTTGATGGCGGATGCCGAAGGCGTCACGAAGCGGGTGAAGGTCACGGTCTCCGGGGCTGCGTCGGAGGACGATGCTCTGGTCGGTGCGCGCACGGTGGCACGGGACAGCCTGGTCAAGACGGCTCTGTTCGGATCCGATCCCAACTGGGGCCGCGTGCTCGCAGCGATCGGTATCGCGCCGATCGAGCTGGACCCGAACCGTATCACCGTGTCGTTCAACGGAAGTCCGGTCTGCGTCGACGGTGTCGGAGCGCCCGGTGCCCGTGATGTCGATCTGTCCGGTGAGGACATCGAGGTTCGGATCGATCTCGGAATCGGAGACTCCGTCGTCACGATTCGCACGACTGACCTTTCCCACGGGTATGTCGAAGAGAACTCGGCGTACTCGTCGTGACCGAACTCGACCTGACCGCGTCGCAGAAGGCGCATACGCTGGCCGGTGCTTTGCCGTGGCTGCAGAAGTTCAACGACAAGATCGTCGTCGTCAAGTACGGCGGGAACGCGATGATCGACGAGGAACTCAAGCGCGCATTCGCCGAGGACATGGTCTTTCTCCGAACCGTCGGATTGCATCCCGTGGTGGTGCACGGCGGCGGGCCTCAGATCAACGCGATGCTGGCCAGGCTGGGCATGACCGGTGAATTCCGTGGTGGATTCCGCGTCACGACGCCCGAGGTGATGGATATCGTTCGGATGGTTCTGTTCGGCCAGGTCGGACGCGAGCTCGTCGGTCTGATCAACAGTCACGGGCCGTACGCCGTAGGAATCTCCGGTGAGGATGCGCATCTGTTCACGGCGTCCAAGCGTTCGGTGATGGTCGACGGTTCGCCGACCGACATCGGACTCGTCGGCGATGTCACGTCGGTGAATCCCGACGCGGTACTCGATCTCATTGCGGCAGGAAGGATTCCGGTGGTGTCGACCATCGCTCCCGACGCCGAGGGCGTCGTGCACAACATCAACGCGGACACCGCTGCCGCTGCGCTGGCCAAGGCGATCGGCGCGGAGAAGCTCGTCGTGCTCACCGATGTCGAAGGGCTGTACACGAATTGGCCGGATCGGTCGTCGTTGACGTCGGAGATCGACGTGGATTCACTGACTGCTCTGCTGCCCTCGCTCGATGCCGGGATGGTTCCCAAGATGGAGGCGTGCCTGCGAGCGGTTCAGGGTGGTGTGCCGTCTGCACACGTCATCGACGGTAGGGTTCCGCATTCGGTACTGGTGGAACTGTTCACAGGCGAGGGCATCGGCACGATGGTGTCGGCGCCGGAACTATCAGGGGAGCATTCATGACCGAGCACACCACGACCCTCGACCTCCAGTCCCGGTGGTCGAATTCCTTGATGGACAACTACGGTGTGCCGCGCGTTGCTCTGGTGCGCGGTGAGGGCGCTGTGGTGACCGACGCCGACGGCAAGCAGTACCTCGACCTGCTCGCCGGCATCGCCGTCAACATTCTCGGCCATGCGCATCCCGCTGTGGTCGACGCGGTCACGACCCAGCTGTCGACGCTCGGGCACACCTCGAACCTGTATGCGACCGAGCCGGGTATCGCGCTCGCCGAGCAGTTGCTGTCCCATCTGGGTGCGAGCGTGCACGGACGAGTGTTCCTGTGCAATTCCGGTACCGAGGCCAACGAAGCTGCGTTCAAGATTGCGCGATTGACCGGTCGGCCCAAGATCATTGCCGCGGAGAAGGCGTTTCACGGGCGAACGATGGGTGCGCTCGCCTTGACGGGTCAGCCGGACAAGCGCGTGCCGTTCGAGCCGATGCCCGCCGGCGTGGAGCACGTGCCGTACGGAGATGTCGCCGCACTGGAGGCCGCGGTGGATTCGGACACTGCGGCAGTCTTCCTGGAACCGATCATGGGCGAGGGCGGTGTCGTGGTGCCGCCGGAAGGCTATCTGCTCGCCGCACGGGAGATCACGGCGCGGCACGGAGCACTGCTGATCCTCGACGAGGTGCAGACGGGCATCGGGCGGACCGGATGGTTCTACGCGCATCAGGCCGTCGGCATCGTCCCCGATGTCATCACGCTGGCGAAGGGGCTCGGCGGGGGACTGCCGATCGGTGCGTGCATCGGAATCGGCGAGGCAGCCGCGCTGCTCCATCCGGGCAAGCACGGTACGACCTTCGGTGGAAATCCGGTGTGCGCATCGGCCGCGCTTGCCGTGCTTCGGACTCTCGCCGAGGACGACCTGGTGTCCCACGCCGACAGGCTGGGAAAGGTGATCACGCATTCCATCGAGGAGTTGCACCACCCGCTGATCGATCACGTCCGCGGATCCGGTCTTCTGCTGGGTGTGGTGCTGACCAAGGCTGTCGCAGCCAAAGCCGAAGCAGCTGCTCGTGATGCAGGCTTCCTGATCAATGCCGCCCAGCCCGACGTTCTGCGCTTGGCCCCGCCACTGGTCCTCACCGAGGAACAGGCGGCGTCGTTCGTCGCGGCATTGCCCACAATTCTCGACACTGCCGACGAAACGGATTGACATGGCACTGAAGAACTTTCTCAAGGATGATGATCTCTCGCCGCAGGAGCAGGCCGAGGTGTTGGCGCTCGCAGCAGAGCTCAAGCGCGCACCGTTCTCCAAGCGGCCGTTGGAGGGACCGCAGGGCGTCGGCGTCATCTTCGAGAAGAACTCCACCCGCACCCGCTTCTCGTTCGAGATCGGAATCGCGCAGCTCGGTGGTCATGCTGTGGTCGTCGACGGGCAGAGCACTCAGCTCGGACGTGAGGAGACGCTGCAGGACACCGGGCGTGTGCTGTCGCGTTACGTGGAGGCAGTCGTCTGGCGCACGTTCGGGCAGAAACGACTCGAGCAGATGGCCACCGGAGCGACGGTGCCGATCGTGAATGCGCTGTCCAACGAGTTCCATCCGTGCCAGGTTCTCGCCGATCTGCAGACTCTGGCCGAGCGGAAGGGCGAGTTGAAGGGACTCGAACTCGCGTATTTCGGTGACGGTGCCAACAACATGGCGCATTCGCTGTTGCTGGGTGGTGTCACCGCGGGTATCGACGTGACCATCGCTGCGCCTCGTGAATTCGCGCCGCTGCCCGCCGTGGTCGAGGCGTCTCGTGCGCGCGCCGAGATCACCGGCGCACGTATCACGCTCACCGAGGACCCGTACGAAGCCGCGGAGGGGGCCGACGCCCTCGTCACCGACACGTGGACGTCGATGGGTCAGGAGAACGACGGTCTCGACCGCGTCGCCCCGTTCAGGCCGTACCGGATCGACGCCGAGCTGCTGTCCAAAGCCAAGTCCGATGCCGTTGTGCTGCACTGTCTTCCCGCGCATCGCGGCGAGGAGATCACCGACGAGGTGCTCGACGGCCCGCAGAGCGTGGTGTGGGACGAGGCCGAGAACCGTCTGCACGCACAGAAGGCGCTGCTGGTCTGGTTGCTCGAGCAGGCACGACGACCGTGAGCGAGGACGTGTCGTCGGTTCCGTTGACTGCTTCGACTCGGGCGGGGAGGCAGGCGCGGATCGTTGCGCTGCTGTCGAACCACCAGGTCCGCAGTCAGCCGGAACTGGCGACGCTGTTGGCGTCGGAGGGCATCGATGTCACCCAGGCGACGCTGTCGAGGGATCTCGACGAGTTGGGTGCCGTCAAGCTGCGTGCGGCCGACGGTGGCGTCGGGGTGTACGTGGTGCCCGAGGACGGTAATCCGGTGCGCGGGGTTTCAGGGGGGACCGACAGGTTGACCCGGCTGCTCGGTGAGCTGCTCGTGTCGACCGATTCGAGCGGCAATCAGGCCGTACTGCGGACCCCACCCGGGGCTGCGGGATACCTGGCGAGCGCGCTCGACCGGGCGTCGCTGCGAGAGATCGTCGGGACCGTCGCCGGAGACGACACGATCTTCGTGATCGCGCGAGAACCGATCACCGGCAGCGAACTTGCGGACAAGATCGAGAAATTGGCCCGACGTGCCGAATGATCCGAACGATGTGGAAAGCAGAACTGTGAGCGAACAGCACGGAACCAACGAAGGATCGCTGTGGGGCGGACGGTTTGCGTCCGGTCCGGCCGAGGCGATGGCGGCACTGAGCAAGTCGACGCACTTCGACTGGGTGTTGGCCCCGTACGACATTCGGGCGTCGATGGCACATGCACGCGTGTTGAACGGTGCGGGATTGTTGACGGCGGCGGACCTCGAGACGATGCTCGACGGCTTGTCTCGGTTGGCCGAGGACGTCGCTTCCGGTGAGTTCGCTGCCGCGGAGTCCGACGAAGATGTCCACGGAGCGCTCGAGCGGGGATTGATCGACAGGGTCGGTCCCGAGGTCGGAGGGAGGCTTCGGGCCGGACGCTCGCGCAACGACCAGGTGGCGACTCTGTTCAGGATGTGGCTGCGCGACGCTGTCCGGCGGGTCTCGGCAGGGGTCCTCGACGTCGTCGACGCGTTGGCCACGCAGGCTGCTGCGCACCCGGCTGCGGTCATGCCGGGCAAGACGCATTCGCAGGCCGCGCAACCGGTGCTGCTGGCCCACCATCTCCTGGCGCACACCCATCCTCTGTTGCGTGACGTCCAGAGGTTCCAGGATTTCGATCGCCGAGCCGCGGTGTCGCCGTACGGTTCGGGGGCCTTGGCGGGCTCGTCGCTTGGTCTGAGCCCGGAGAAGATCGCAGCCGAGTTGGGTTTCGATTCGTCGGCCGAGAATTCGATAGACGCGACCTCGTCACGTGACTTCGCGGCGGAAGCGTCGTTCGTGCTCGCGATGACCGCGGTCGATCTGTCGCGTCTCGCGGAGGAAATCGTGTCGTGGAGTACCCCGGAGTACGGCTACGTGACGCTCGCCGACGCGTGGTCGACGGGCAGCTCGATCATGCCGCAGAAGAAGAACCCCGACGTCGCGGAATTGACGCGCGGAAAGACGGGTCGGCTCATCGGTAATCTCACCGGCCTGTTGGCGACTCTGAAGGCACAGCCGTTGGCTTACAACCGGGATCTGCAGGAGGACAAGGAGCCGGTCTTCGATTCGGTGGCGCAGCTCGAGCTGTTGCTGCCCGCTCTCGCCGGATTGGTCGGGACGCTGGAGTTCCATGTGGATCGGTTGGCCGAGCTCGCGCCCGCAGGCTTCACGTTGGCGACGGATATCGCCGAGTGGATGGTGAGGCAGGGTGTTCCGTTCCGGGTGGCGCACGAGGCGGCCGGGGCGTGCGTTCGTGTTGCGGAGGGGCGCGGCGTCGGGTTGGAGGAGTTGACGGACGAGGAGTTGTCGTCGATCGATCCGTCGTTGACGCCGGCGGTTCGCGAGGTCCTGACCGTCGAGGGTTCCATTTCGTCGCGAGATTCTCGGGGCGGCACGGCTGCTGTGCAGGTGGCGAGCCAGCTCGGTGGTGTGCGGTCGACTGCGGAGAAGGCTCGCGCGTGGCTCGCCGACGGAATTCCTGCTCGCTGACAGAGAAATAAATCAGGCGCGCCGGATTCGAAGGGGTTCGGTATGAGAAGCTTCTGACGGGTCGGTGAGTGGCCGGTTCGAGCGGGGACAAGCGTCGAACGCAGGAGTGTGTTGTGGTGGGACTGAACGCAGACGCGATCCGCGGGCCGTTGCGGCGTGCGGTGGCGACTGCACAGAACGGCCTCGAAGTGATCCGTCTCGGCGGTCTGGAGACCGAGGTCGATCCGTCGCCGTTCAAGGTCGTCGATCGTGAGCCGATGTACCGGCTCCGTCGGTATTTCGCCGACGACGCCGACGAGGGTTCGAAGCCTCCGGTCGTGCTGGTGCCGCCGATGATGGTGTCGGCCGATGTGTACGACGTGACGACCGAGAACGGCGCTGCCGGCATTCTTCACGACATGGGCCTCGATCCGTGGGTGGTGGACTTCGGTTCGCCCGACACGGAGGAAGGCGGGTGGAGCCGGACTCTGGCGGATCATGTTGTCGCGATCAGCGAGGTGGTGGACAAGGTCCACACGATCACCGGCCGCGACGTCCACCTCGGCGGGTACTCGCAAGGCGGGATGTTCTGTTACCAGGCTGCGGCGTATCGGAGTGGCCGAAATCTGGCGAGTATCATCACGTTCGGGGCGCCGGTGGACACGTTGGCGGCGTTGCCGCTGGGTATTCCGGCCGGTGTGGCGACCAAGGGTGCCGAGTTTCTGGCGGATCACGTGTTCACTCGGATGGACGTCTCCGGGTGGATGGCACGGACCGGGTTCCAATTGTTGGATCCGGCGAAGACGGTGCGGTCTCGACTCGACTTCCTCCGGCAGCTGCACGACCGTGATGCGTTGTTGCCTCGCGAGCCGCAGAGGCGTTTTCTGGCGATGGACGGCTGGGTTGCGTGGTCCGGCCCGGCTGTGGCCGAGTTGTTGAAGCAGTTCGTGGTGCACAACCGCATGATGACGGGTGGATTCGTCATCAAGGATCGGTTGCTGACGCTGTCCGAGTTGTCGGTTCCGGTTCTCGCGTTCGTAGGCGAGGTCGACGACATCGGCCAGCCGTTGGCGGTGCGCGGCATCAAGCGTGCGGCGCCACGTGCGGAGATCTTCGAAAGCACTTTGCGTGCCGGTCACTTCGGGTTGGTGGTCGGCACCACCGCCGCGGCGCAGACGTGGCCGACAACGGGCGAGTGGATACGGTGGCGGGAAGGGCTGGGGGAGCAGCCATCCGGCGTGCACGAGATGGCGTACGACGAACATCCCGATTCCGAAAGCGGTGTGTCGGTCAGCAATCGAATCATTCATACGGCCGCGTCCATCGCGGAGGTGGGTGTCGGAGTAGGCCGCGGGCTCGCGGCAGCGGCGACGGGAGCGGTGAGAGGTACCCGCGAGATGTCGTCGGAGGCTGTGCGCACTTTGCCACGACTGGCGCGTCTCGGTCAGATGCAGGCGCATTCGACGGTGTCGTTGGGCAGGCTCATCGCTGATCAGGGACGTCGGTCGCCGTCGGGTGAGTGCTTCCTGTTCGACGATCGAGTCCACACGTACGAGGCCGTCAACGTCCGCATCGACAACGTCGTGAAGGGCCTTGTAGTCTCCGGCATCCGGCCGTCGGCGCGCATCGGTGTGCTCATGGAGACCCGTCCTAGCGCGCTGGCGGCCGTGGCCGCGTTGTCCAGAATCGGCGCAGTAGCAGTTCTGCTTCCTCCGGGCGGCAACCTCGAGAGCGCCCTGAGGGCGGTGGACGTCGACACCGTCGTCACCGACCCGGAGAACTTGAAGTCTGCGACGACCGTCGCCGCCAACGTTCTCGTTCTGGGTGGCGGTGACGCTCGTCAGCTGGACGTACCGACCGGGGCGGACGTCACCGACCTCGAAGCCGTCGATCCGGATTCGGTGCGGTTGCCTGCGTGGTTCGAGCCCAATCCGGGCCGCGCGAGGGAACTTGCGATGGTGCTGTTCACGGCAACGGATCGGGGCCTCGAGCCTCGCTACATCACCAACCACAGATGGGCGCTGTCGGCGTACGGAACCGCCACCGCGGCCGGGCTGAGTTCCGGAGACACGGTGTACTGCCTTGCTCCTCTTCATCATTCGGCGGGATTGTTGGTGAGTGTCGGTGGTGCGCTCGCCGGCGGGTCGCGTATTGCCCTGTCGCGGGGTCTCGACCCGGTTCGGTTCTCCGGTGAGGTTTCTCGCTATGGCGTGACCGTCATCAGCTACACCTGGGCGATGATGCAGAGCATCCTCGACGACGATCATCTCGATGTCGACCTCCGGCATGCGGTCCGTTTGTTCATCGGATCGGGAATGCCTGTCGGGCTGTGGAAACGAACGATGGAGCGGTTCTCGCCCGCTCGTGTTCTCGAGTTCTATGCCTCCACCGAGAACGACATCATCCTGGCCAACGTGGGTGGTTCGAAGATCGGATCGAAGGGCCGCCCGTTGCCAGGAAGTGCACGGGTGGCTCTGGCTGCCTACGACCCCATCACAGGGAGGTTGGAGGAGGACGACAACGGTTTCGTTCGGCTGTGCAAGGACGGCGAGGTCGGTTTGCTCCTCGGGCGTCCGAGCAACGAGGGCGAGGTCACAAGTCCTTTGATGCGGGGCGTGTTCGAGCCCGGTGATTCGTGGATTCCCACCGAGAACCTGTTTCGACGGGATTCCGACGGAGATTTCTGGCTGGTGGACCGTAAGGACACCGTCGTGAAGACACCTCGCGGGCCGGTGTTCACCCAACCCATCATCGATGCGTTCGGGGAGATTCCGCAGGTTCGATCCGTCGTCGTGTACGGAGTGGACATCGGTGGCAGTGCCGATTCGTCCCGGCGACTCGACCATGCCGACGAGGTCGCGATCTGCGGCATCTCGGTGCGGAAGGACAGCACGGTGCCGGGTAAGGCGATCACCGACGCCATGGGCGTGCTGCTGCCGAGCCAGCGTCCGGACATCGTTCATCTCGTCGATGCGATTCCGCTGGGGCGGGCGTATCGGCCACGGGAAACCGAACTACGAAAGTCTCGTATCCCAACGCCGAGTGCTCGGACCTGGTATTACGACGAGGAATCCAGTACCTACAAGCGGTTGACCAAAGCGATTGCCGCGCAACGCTTCGGCACCGACAGTGTGGCCGACGTCGGAACGGACTGAGCTCTGCTACGTGCGGTGGGTAAGGTTTCGGACGATCCCCGTGCGAAGCGGTGACAGACGAAAGTGAGAAATCGGTGGCAATCGATCAGACACTGCTGAGCATCCTCGCGTGCCCTGTCGACAAGGGCCCGCTGTTGCTGGTGGAGGACGAGCTGCTCTACAACCCGCGGCTGCGTCGGGCATATCCGATCGAGAACGGTATCCCGGTCCTGCTCGTCGACGACGCGAGGGATGTGGACGACGCCGAGCACGAGTCGATTCTGGCTCGCGCTCGATCCTGATCGTCAGGGGACGAAGTCGGGCAGTTCACCGGCGAGATAGTGCTGCAACGTCGGTGCTGTCAGCGCCACCACGCGGTGCGCGGGCATCGAGGCGAGCGGTTCGATGCTCAGGATGTGGCGGGTGAGCAGTAGACCGGACATCTGGGAGGCAACGAGCGCGACTCGCAGAGGGCCGGACCCGACGGGTTCGTCGACTCTGTGTGCGATGTCGTCGAGCACGACGTGCATCAGAAAGGTCTTGATCAGGCCTACGTCGGCGCCTGCGATCAGTGAACGAAACGTGGCGACGACGGCCTGGCCGTTCTCGGAGTCCCAGACGGCAAGAATCGCAGTGAGTAGCGCCTCACCGAGCCGATCGGTGTCGGCGGCCAGGACTGGACGAAGTACTACCGTCGGATCGGTCGGCAGGGCGATCGACGCTACGAAGAGGTCTCGCTTGGTCCCGAAGTAGTGGTGCACGAGGGCGGAGTCGACGCCGGCGTCCGCGGCGATCGATCGGATCGAAGTCTTGTCGAAACCTGTAGCGGCGAAACGTGTTCGAGCGACTCTCAGTATCTCGTCGCGCGTGTCCGGTCGGCCCGGTCGTCGTCCCGTCCGTGCTCTGCCGGTCATGGTGTCCGCCGCCGCAGAGTTGCTGCTGCAGCGCACAACGCGGCGACCGTGAAGGCCAGAACGACGGCGACATCGGTGAAGAATCGCCCGGTGACGCTCGGGGCGGTAGAGATCTGGCTCAGCGCGTCGACTGCGTAACTGAGCGGCATGACGTTGCTGACGGCGTGCAGCCAGTCCGGCATCTGATTTCGGGGGACGAGTAGTCCGCACAGGAAAAGTTGCGGCACGACCACGACAGGCATGAACTGCACGGCCTGGAATTCGGTGCGAGCGAACGCGCTGCACAGCAGTCCGATCGCGACACCGAGAACGGCGCCGAGCACCGCGATCAGGAGCACCCAGGCAGGCGACCCTTCGGTGGAGAGTCCGAGCGCCCCGAACACGACAGCACAGGCCAGAAGCGACTGAAGTATCGCAGCCAACGAGAAAGCCGAGGCGTATCCGGCCAGCAGATCCAGCTTGGACATCGGTGTCGTGAGCAGTCGTTCCAGTGTCCCGGAGCTGCGTTCGCGCTGCATGGCGATCGAGGTGATCAGAAACATCACCACGAACGGCAGTATTCCGAGCATGCTGACGGCGACGCGATCGAACAGCGGGGGAGCGCCCGGTGCCGTGGGAAAATCCTGGTAGAGGAAGTACAGCAGAACCATGAGCAGGGACGGGACGAGAAGGATCATCGCGACGGTTCGGTGATCGGCTCGGAGCTGACGCAGAATCCGGGTGGTCCCGGCTGCGTAGATGTGCAGGTTCATCGGACACCGCTTTCCGTGGTGCGAATGAGGGTCAGGAACGCGTGTTCGAGGCTCGATTCGCCCGTGCGGTGCAACAGCTCCCGGGGCGCGAGTTGTGCAAGTACCGAACCGTCGCGCATCAGGACCAGCTCGGAGCAGTGCTCGGCTTCTTCCATGACGTGGCTGGATACCAGCAGCGTCGCGCCGGAGTGGACGATGTCCTCGAATCGTGACCACAGTTCGGCTCGCAGCACGGGATCGAGCCCGACGGTGGGTTCGTCCAACACGAGTAGTTCGGGCTCGGCGACGAGCGCGCTGGCCAAGGACACGCGGCCGAGTTGCCCACCGGACAGATTTCCCGCCGGCGACGACGCATGCTCACCCAGACCCACGGAATCGATCGCAGACGAGACCGAACGGGAATCGCGTCCGTACAGCGCGGCGAAGTAGGCCACGTTGTCGCGGACCGAGAGGTCGCGGTAGACACTCGGGGCCTGGGTCACGTAGCCGACTTTGCGGCGCAGTGCTCTCGAGCCTGCCGGTTTACCCAGCACGGTGACCGTTCCCGACTCGACCACCTGGGTACCGACGATCGCTCTCATGAGTGTTGTCTTGCCGCATCCGGACGGGCCGAGCAGGCCGGTGATGTGGCCGGCGGGGATGGACATGGTCACCGCGTCGAGAACTGTGCGTTTGCCCCGCCGGACGACGAGGTTCTCGACGATGACCGCCGGATCGGGTGCGATCGTCATGGTGTCCTCCATAATTCATCGGCTGATGAAATCACTGTGTGATGAATTCAAGACCTTCCGAGTGGTCGACGTCAAGGGCTCCAAGCGCCAGGGAAAGATCAGCTGTGTGAACGCAGAGGATCTGAACTGCCATCCCGTCGAGGCCGCGCGGAACCTGCTCGGCGTCGAACTTCGAGTGGAGAACGTGCGCGTGCGAGTCGTCGAAGTCGAGGCGTACGGCGGACCCGAAGGGGGACCCTGGCCGGATCCCGCTGCTCACTCCTATCGCGGCCCGACTCCGCGTAACCGCGTGATGTTCGGTTCGGCGGGACGGTTGTACGTCTATTCGAGCTACGGCATGCACCTGTGCATGAACGTCACCTGCGGTCCCGACGGTGAAGCCGCCGCAGTGTTGCTGCGAGCCGCCGAGCTGGTGGATGGTGAGGAAGCAGTACGGCGCCGGAGAGGCGACCGAGTTGCTTCCAGGAAGCTGGTCAGTGGGCCGGGTAACTTGGGGCAGGCCATCGGCGCCCAGCTCTCGGACAACGGAATGGACCTGTTCGACGGATCGTCGCGGATCGTTCTCGCCGCTGGGCGGGCCGGTCGTCCGACCGACGTGGCCGAAGGCCCGAGGGTGGGAGTCAGCAAGGCTGCCGACAGACCGTGGAGGTTCTGGATCCCGCGCTCCGACGCGGTGTCGGCGTATCGCCGGAGCCCGCGGGCCCCGGCGTCCTGACGGAGCCCGACGAGGGCGAGGTTCCTGTTCGACGTCGGATGCGGAAAGATCGGAGGCGTGAGCGAGAACATCATCGACGAATTGACCTGGCGCGGATTGATCGCGCAGTCCACCGACGTGGACGAACTGAAGAAGGCGACGTCCGACGGGCCGATCACTCTTTATGCGGGCTTCGACCCGACCGGTCCCAGCCTTCACGCAGGGCACCTCGTTCCGCTGTTGGCGCTCAAGCGTTTTCAACGTGCAGGTCACCGGCCGATTGTCCTGGCAGGCGGTGCCACCGGACTGATCGGCGACCCTCGCGACGTGGGGGAGCGGGTCATGAACTCGACCGACACCGTCCGGGACTGGGCCGACCGTATCCGCGGCCAGCTCGAGCGATTCGTCGAGTTCGACGACGGAGCTACGGGTGCGATCGTCGAGAACAACTTGAACTGGACCGGTCCGCTGTCGGCGATCGATTTCCTTCGTGACGTCGGCAAGCATTTCTCGGTGAACGTGATGCTTGCGCGGGACACGGTGAAAACGCGTCTCGAGGCCGACGGAATGTCCTACACCGAGTTCAGCTACATGCTTCTTCAGGCGAACGACTACGTCCAACTTCGTCGCACGCACGGGTGCACGCTCCAGATCGGCGGTTCGGATCAGTGGGGCAACATCATCGCCGGCGTCGAGCTCAACCGACGCAAGGACGGTGAGTCGGTCCACGCACTGACGGTGCCCCTGGTCACGTCGGCGGACGGAAAGAAGTTCGGAAAGTCGACCGGTGGCGGAAGCCTGTGGCTCGACCCGGAAATGACCAGCCCGTACGCCTGGTACCAGTACTTCGTGAACACCGGCGATGCCGATGTCGTCAAGTACCTCCGTTGGTTCACTTTCCTCGATCAGGCCGAACTCGACCATCTCGACGAAGCGACGCGTGAACGTCCGCATGCGCGGGAGGCTCAGAAGCGTCTGGCAGCCGAGATGACGACATTGGTGCACGGAGAGGCCAACACACGTGCAGTCGAGCTGGCCAGCCAAGCACTGTTCGGCCGCGCCGAACTTGCCGATCTCGACGAGTCGACGTTGGCAGCCGCGCTCGGTGAGACACCGGTAGCCGACCTCGCGCCGGGGGAACCGTCGACGATCGTCGACTTGCTTGTCGCAACCGGTCTCTCCGAGAGCAAGGGCGCAGCACGTCGCGCAGTGAAGGAGGGCGGTGCCTCGGTCAACAACCAGAAAATCGCCGACGAGGAGTGGACGCCGTCACCCGACGATCTGCTGCACGGCCGTTGGTTGGTCGTACGTCGGGGAAAGCGGAACTTCGCAGGTGTGCGCGTAGCCTCCTAGCACTACGGCGCCGAGGTGGTGCGAGTCACACAGGTGTGATTCGAGCGTGTGGTGGGTAGATAACTCTCTGTACGCGTCACCACCTCGGCGTTTGTCGTTCGGATTCTCGGCGACCTGGGGATTTGACGCGCAGTTTCCCGTGCCGTAACTTTTGTCGAGTCAGAGCGACACGGACACCGACTCCAGCCGAGAGGTTGGAGACAACGAGGTTGTACGGTAGCTTTTGATTGGTTTGTCCCCCAAGAGTCGGAGCTTGCATCCGAGACCAAGCTGGGATAGGCTGGAACAGTTGCCCTTGATGCTGGTAGGCGTGAGTCTGCGAGTGGAGAGTGTGTGCGTGTTCTTTGAGAACTCAACAGTGTGTCGATGAATGTCAGTGCCGAATGTTTTTGGTGCTCATGCCTTTTGGGGTGTGGGTGTGACATCTTCTTGCTTCATTCTTCCCGTCTGGGGTGAGAGGATTTTTTGTAGTGCTAGTTGAGTTTTTTTGCTAGTGATTTGGACTTGATGTCATTTGACTGATTGCACTGTCTTCTTTTGGGGGATGGTGGGATTGCAAGTCTTTTACGGAGAGTTTGATCCTGGCTCAGGACGAACG